>DATEHM010000269.1:0-24872 GCA_035279545.1 bacterium
TCATCCCCAGGAGCTGGACGATCGTGCGGACCCCGAAGACGGAGATCAGCACGAACGCGGCCGCCAGCGTCCCGGCGATGCTCCCGAGCGTGCTCAGCGCGTAGAGTATCCCCGCGACGTTCCCGACCCCCTCAACCGACTGGGTCTTCAACCGTACCGCGTACGGCGAGATCGTGGCCATGAGGGCGGCGGGGACGAAGAAGAGCGCGGTGCTGCCGAGCAACGGGTTGCCGCGCGGCCCGTAGTCGCGGGCCGCGATCTGCCCGAGGACCGCGCCCGCGAAGTGCGGGATCGGGAATGTCGCCGCTCCCGCGGCGAAGACGAGCGCCAAGAACGGGCCGCGGTGCGGCCACCGCGTGCTGATCCGGCCGCCGAGGTAGTACCCGAGGCTGAGCGCGGCGAGGAAGACCCCGATCAGGCTGCCCCAGACGTAGACCGAGTTACCGAAGTAGGGAGCGATGATCCGACTCGCGACGATCTCGAGGGCGAGTAGGACCCCCCCGCTGATGAAGACGATCAGCTCGAGGATGATCCCGCCCCTCCCCCGGGTCGCACCGGGGCCCGGGCGGCGGTTCGCACCACTATGTCGCCGGCTTTCGCGTCGACGACGACCGTCTCCCCCTCGCGGATCGCGCCGGCCAAGAGGGCGCGGCTGATCGCGTTCTCCACGGTGCGCTGGATGAGCCGGCGCAGCGGGCGCGCACCGTAGTCGGGGTTGTAGCCCTCGCGGGCCAGGGAGGCTTTCGCCTCCGCGGTGACCTCAAGCTGCACCCGGCGCTCGGCGAGGCGCGCGGTCAGGCCGGCCAACTGCAGCTCCACGATCCGCCCGAGATCCTCGCGGCTGAGCGGGCGGAAGACGGTGATCTCGTCGATCCGGTTCAGGAACTCCGGCCGAAGTGTCCGCCGCAGTTCTTCCTGGATCTGCACGCGCACCAGCTCGAACGCCGGCTGGTCCGCCGGATCCAGATTCCGGAGGAACTGACTGCCGAGGTTGCTGGTCATGATGATGATCGTATGGCGGAAGTCGACGGTGCGTCCCTGCCCGTCGGTCAGCCGTCCGTCCTCGAGGATCTGCAGCAGCACGTTGAAGACGTCGGGGTGGGCCTTCTCGATCTCGTCAAAGAGGACCACGCGATAGGGACGGCGGCGCACCGCTTCGGTGAGCTGGCCGCCCTCGTCGTAGCCGACGTAGCCCGGCGGGGCGCCGACGAGCCGGCTGGTCGTGTGCTTCTCCATGTACTCGGACATGTCGAGGCGCACCATCGCATCCTCGTCGTCGAAGAGCAAGGCGGCGAGCGCCCGGGCCAGCTCGGTCTTGCCCACGCCGGTCGGGCCGAGGAAGAGGAATGACCCCACGGGGCGTTTCGGATCGGCCAGGCCCGCCCGGGACCGACGGATCGCGTCCGCCACAGCCCTGACTGCGTCGTCCTGGCCGACCACCCGCTCGTGCAGCCGGTCCTCGAGGTGGAGGAGCTTCTGCATCTCGCCCTCCATGAGGCGCGTCACGGGGATCCCGGTCCAGCGGCTGACGACCTCGGCGACATCCTCCGAGTCGACCTCCTCCTTGAGGAGCCGGCCCTCGCCCAGGGACTCCAGGCGGGCCTGTGCGCCGCTGAGCTGCTGCTCCAGATCGCGGAGCGTTCCGTAGCGAAGGCGGGCCACGCGCTCCAGGTCCGCCGCCCGCTCCGCCTTCTCGATCTCCCCGCGGGTCTCGTCGATCTTCGTCCGAATGGCCCTGAGCTCGGCGATCACCGCCTTCTCCCGGTCCCACCGCGTCCGCAGTGCCTGGCTCTGCTCCTTGAGGTTTGCGATCTCGCGCTCGATCCGGTCCAGCCGCTCCCGGGAGGCCGGATCGGTCTCCTTGCGCAGGGCTTCCCGCTCGATCTCCAGCTGCATGATCCGACGGTCCGCCTCGTCGAGCGGGGCGGGCTTGCTGTCGATCTCCATCCGCAATCGGCTCGCCGCCTCGTCGATCAGGTCGATGGCCTTGTCGGGCAGAAAGCGATCGCTGATGTAGCGGTCCGACAGCGTCGCCGCCGCGATCACGGCGTTGTCGGTGATCCGAACGCCGTGATGGACCTCGTACTTCTCCTTGAGGCCCCGCAGGATCGAGATCGTCTCCTCGACGCTGGGCTCACCCACGACCACGGGCTGGAACCGGCGTTCCAGCGCCGGGTCCTTCTCGATGTGCTTGCGGTATTCGTCGAGCGTCGTCGCGCCGATCGCGTGCAGCTCGCCCCGGGCCAGCATCGGCTTCAGCATGTTGCTGGCGTCCATCGCGCCTTCCGCCGCGCCGGCGCCCACGACCGTGTGCAGCTCGTCGATGAAGAGAATGACCTCCCCCGCCGACTCGGTGATCTCGCGCAGCACCGCCTTCAGCCGCTCCTCGAACTCTCCTCGGAACTTCGTTCCGGCGATGAGGGCGCCGAGATCCAGCGCGACCACGCGCTTGCGGCGGAGCCCCTCCGGGACGTCGCCGCGCACGATCCGTTGGGCTAGACCTTCGACGATCGCGGTCTTGCCGACCCCGGGCTCGCCGATGAGGACGGGATTGTTCTTGGTCCGGCGGGCGAGCACCTGGACGACGCGACGGACTTCTTCGTCGCGGCCGATCACCGGGTCGAGCTTGCCCTCGCGGGCCATCTGGGTGAGGTCCCGCCCGTACCGCTCCAGCGCCTGATACTTGGACTCGGGCGACGCGTCGGTGACCCGCTGCCCCCCGCGGATCGCCTGCAGCGCCGCGTAGAGCTTTTCCCGATCGACGCCGGCGGCGGCGAGGAGGCGGCCGGCGGCGGTGCCGCGGTCGGAGGCGACGGCGAGCAGGAGATGCTCGGTGCTGACGTATTCATCCGTGAGGCGTTGGGCTTCGGCCTGGGCGGTCTCCAGCGCCCGGCGGAGCCCCGGACCGGCCGCCGGCTCCTCGGGCCCGTAGACCTTGGGCTGCCGAGCGAGGGCCTGCTCGAGCTGGTTCCGCAGCGCCTCGACGCTCACGCCGATCCGGCCCAGCACGGCGACGGGGATCCCGTCGGGCTGGCTGAGAAGCGCGAGGAGGAGATGCTCCGCTTCCAGCTGGCCGTGGTGCTGTTCTTTGGCCAGCGTTTGGGCGTGGACGATCGCCTCTTGGGCCTTCTCCGTGAACCGGTCGAACCGCATCGCCAACGACGTACCCTCGTCAGTTATGAATTGGAAGGGACCTCGTGCAACCGCCGCATCTCCTCGAACAGTTCCCGATCGCGCGCGGAGAGTGATTCGGGCAGCGAGAGCCGGACCTTGACCAGTTCGTCACCCGCGCCCGCCCCCCGCAGGTGAGGCAGCCCCTGCCCCCGGAGTCGGAACGTTCGACCGTCCCGGGTCCCCGCAGGGATCGTCACCGTCACGCGCCCTCCCAGCGTCGGCGCCTCGATGGTTCCGCCGAGCGCCGCCGTCCATACCGGGACGGCCACCTCGCACAGCACGTCGTCGTCTTGCCGGGTGAAGATCGGATGGGGGGCGATCTGTACCGTGAGATAAAGATCGCCGCCCTGGCCCTGTCCTGCCACGCGGATGCGCTGGCCGCTTCGCACGCCCTTGGGGATCGCGACCTCGATGCTGCGGCGCTGTCGTCCGGCGCCCGCGGGAATCGTGACGGTGCGCGTCGAGCCGTGGTAGGCGTCTTCCAGGGTGATCTCGATCGTGCCCTGCACGTCTTGGCCGGCGCCCTCCGGGCCGGGCCCCTCTCCGCGGCGGCCGACGAAGTCCTCACCCGTGGCTCCGCCCCGCCTGGCCCGCCGCTGGCTGCCGCGGGCCAGGTGCTCCGCGAACGCCCCGCCCCCAAATTCCCCAAAGAGCTGTCGGAAGAAGTCGCTGAACGGCCCGAGGTCCTCGGGGGAGCCGTACACCGTGTAGGCCCCGTCGCCCGGCTGTCCCGCTCCGCGGCGCAGCAGGTCTTCCCATCCTCCCCCCCGCTGCCGGAGGTCGAGGAGCTGATCGTACTTCGCCCGACGCTCGGGATCATTCAGGACTTGGTAGGCTTCGTTCACTTCCTTGAAGCGCGCCTCCGCCTGTTTGTCCCCGGGATTGACGTCCGGGTGGTGCCGGCGCGCCAGCTTCCGGAAGGCCTGACTGATCGCCTTCTGGTCGGCCGTGCGCTCAACCTCGAGGATCTTGTAGTAGTCCTTGAACTCCATCGCGTGCGTACGCTCCGACTGCGCACCGCTATGACGCGGGGCGCGCGTCCTCGCTCCCCCCGCCGACCACGGTCACCTTCGCCGGCCTGAGGATGTCGTCATTGAGCAGGTAGCCTTTGAGGACCTCGTCGGCCACCGTTCCGCTGGCGGGTCCGGAGGCCTGCGGCGGGACAACCCCCACCGCCTCGTGGAACTTCGGGTCGAACGTCTTGCCCACCACCTCCATGGGTCGTACGCCCACGGCCTCGAGTTGGCTCAGGATCTGCCGATGGGTCATCTGCAGGCCATCGACGAGCGCCTTGCCGGCTCCCGCTTGCACGTCGCCGAACGCAAGCGCCCGGTCGAGGTTGTCGAGCACGCCGAGCACCAAGCTGAGCATCTGCCGGCGGGTCCGCTCCACCGCATCCTGGCGGTCCCGTGCGGCCTGCTTCTTGTAGTTCTCCAGGTCGGCGGCGGAGTGGAGGAAGTGCTGCCAGTTCCTCTGGGTATCCTCCCGCGCCTGCCGGAGCTTTGCTCTGAGTTCGTCGATGGAGAGGTCCTCCGGGGTGTCCGCGTTGAGCGCGCCGGTGTCCGCCGCCTTGTCCGCGTCTGGACGCTTGCCTCCGTGTTCAGTGCTCATCTTCACACCTCTGTCTGCTCCCGCGTTGCCGTGTTCGTCGCCGGGACCGTATTCGTGCGCGATCTCGCGGGTTCGCCCAGGAATGTCCCGGGGTGCGCAAACCCGCCCTTCGCCGTGTCTTCCGGACCGCTAGGCCTTGTCGGACGGCTTGAACTCGGCGTCGATGACGTCCTCGCTCCCCTTGCTGCCGCCGGCGGACTCCGCCTTCGCACCCTCGGCGCCCGCCCCCGCGGTGGTGCGTTTGTACATCTCCTCGCCGAGCTTGTAGCTGGCCTGTTGGAGCCCTTCGGTGCTGCGCCTGATCCGGTCGCTGTCGCCGGACTTCAACGCTTCCTTGAGCTCGGCGAGCGCGGCTTCCACCTTGCCCCGGTCCTCGGCGGAGACTTTGTCGCCGACCTCTTTGAGCATCCGCTCGGTCTGGTAGGCCAGGCTGTCCCCGCGGTTCTTGATCTCCGCGGCGTCGCGCTGTTTTTGGTCCTCGGCCGCGTGCGCCTCTGCCTCCTTGACCAGGTGGTCGACTTCCCCCTTGTCGAGCGTCCCCGTCCCGGTGATCTTGATCGACTGTTCGCGCCCGGTGGCTTTGTCCTTGGCTGAGACGCTGAGGATCCCGTTGGCGTCGATGTCAAACGTGACCTCGATCTGCGGCACCCCGCGGGGGGCCGGGGGGATGCCGTCGAGCAAGAACTTGCCCAGCGTACGGTTGTCGCGCGCCATCGGCCGCTCTCCCTGCAGGACGTGGACGTCGACCGCTGTCTGTCCATCCTCCGCCGTGCTGAACGACTCCGCCTTACGGGTGGGGATCGTCGTGTTCCTGGGGATCAGGATCGTGTTCACTCCGCCAAGCGTCTCGATGCCCAGCGAGAGCGGCGTGACGTCGAGGAGCACGACCTCCCGGACCTCGCCGGCGAGGACGCCGGCCTGGATCGCCGCGCCCATGGCGACGACCTCGTCCGGGTGAACCTCCTTATTGGGCTCCGTGCCCGTCAAGCGGCGGACCAGCTCCTGCACACTCGGCATCCGCGTCGCGCCGCCGACCAAGATCACCTCGTTGAGGTCCCGCTCGGTCAGCTTCGCGTCGGCGAGCGCCTGCTTGAAGGGGCCGATGCAGCGCTCCACCAGGTCGGCCGTCAACTCATCGAACTTCGCCCGGGTCAGCACCATGTCCAGATGCTTGGGGCCGGTGGCGTCCGCCGTGATGAACGGGAGGTTGATCGAGGTTTGGACGACCGTGCTGAGCTCGATCTTCGCCCGCTCCGCCGCCTCGCGCAATCGCTGGAGGGCCTGGCGGTCCGCCCGGAGATCGATCCCCTGTTGCTTCTTGAACTCGTCGGCCAGCCAGTTAACGATCCGCTCGTCGAAGTCGTCCCCGCCGAGGTGGGTGTCGCCGTTCGTGGCTTTGACCTCGTAGACTCCCTCCCCGATCTCCAGGATCGAGACGTCGAACGTCCCGCCGCCGAGATCGAACACGAGGATCGTCTTCGCGTGCTTCTGTTCCAGCGCGCGCCCGTAGGCGAGGGATGATGCCGTCGGCTCGTTGATGATCCGCAGGACCTTCAGGCCGGCGATCTCCCCGGCGTTGCGGGTGGCGGTGCGCTGCGCATCGTTAAAGTAGGCAGGGACGGTGATCACCGCCTGCTCGACCTTTTCGCCGAGGTAGGCTTCCGCGTCGGTCTTGAGCTTTTGGAGGATCATGGCGGAGATCTCTTCGGGCGTGAACTTCTTCGCCGCCGCCGGGATTTGGACGACGGCCGTCCCGGTTTTCCCCTCCTCGACCTTGTACGGGACGATTTTTCGCTCGCTCTCCACCTCGCTGAAGCGGCGCCCCATGAACCGCTTGATGGAGTAGACGGTGTTCTCCGGGTTGAGAATCGCCTGGCGCCGGGCCATCTGACCGACCAGCCGCTCCCCGGTTTTGGTGAAGCCAACCACGGACGGCGTGAGCCGGCTCCCCTCGGAGTTGGGGATGACGGTCGGCTCACCGCCGATCATCACCGCGATGACAGAGTTGGTCGTCCCTAGATCGATTCCCACAACCTTCGGCATACCCGTTCCTCCCGGCGGCGGCGTCGCGCCGCGTCACGGTGTCGGCTGGCGCCCGGGTTCACCCCGGGCGCCAGCGCGCGGTTCCTAGCCGACCTGCACCTTCACCGACGTCGGTTTCACCCGCTCCGGCTTGGGGATCTTCACCTCGAGCACTCCGTCCCGGTAGGTCGCCTTCGCGTCGCCGCTGTTCACCTCGGTCAGAAGCGGCAGCGTGCGCACAAACGTCCCGGTCCGCAGTTCGCGCCGAAAGTAGTTGCGTCCCCTAGGCGCTTCCTGGGACTTGGTTTGTCCCCTGAGCGTGATGGCGTCATTCGAGATCGTGATGTCGACCTGGTTGGGGTCGATGTTGGGCAGCTCCGCCCGGACGACGATCTCGGTGTCCGTGTCGAACATCTCGACCGCCGGTACCCACTCGGCCGCGCCGTTCCGAGACAGGCGCCCGACGAAGGCGTCGTCGAGCAAGCGGTCCACCGATCGCCTCAGGGTCCACACGTCTTGGAACGGATCCCACCGCACGATATTCATCGCGTCTTCCCTCCCTGCTCATCTATTTTGGGCTTGACTGGCGCACCCTCGTGTCCATCCTCACGTTCGGCAAACAGCTCCCCGTCGCTGTAGACCCAAGTGAACTCCTCGTGATAGTGCTCCTGGATTTCCAGGATCATCCGGACCCCGGCCAGGTTCAGCCCCTTTTCCTCCGTGAGGAAGCGAATCTGGCGCACCCGTTGAATGTCCCGCGCTGAGTACAGGCGGATCCGCCGCCGCCGCGTCGGGGACAACAACCCCCGCTCCTCGTAGATCCGGAGCGTTCGGGGGTGGCATCCGATTAGATCGGCCGCCACGCTGATGACGTAGACCGGAGTGTCCGGCTCGAGTTTCTTCACGGCTTTCCTCTCCATCGTGACCAACGCGAGTATAACATGTGAGCAGGTATTTTGTCAACTTACTTGACAATATGATTGTTAGGATTGGTGACCATGCCTGATTCCGTGATGTTGTCAGCGGATCGATGGACCGAACCGCGCAAATTGATCACCCCGGGCGTATCTCCGGAGCCCGGGGTGATGTCCTGATTCACAGGCGGTGCGCGGGTGGGAGGCTACGCCGCCGAGCTTCTCCTCGTGCTCGGAGTCGCCCTCCGAGGTCGGACGCGGGGCGCCGGATGCGGTTTTGCGAGCGCGATCCGGTGCTGCTCCCACAGCGCTTCGAGTTGGGCTGTGAGCTTGCTGATCTCAGCCCGGTTGGTCGCCGTCAGGCCGGGAAGCTTGCTCCAGAGCGCTTGGCGGCGCTCCGCGACCCTCCTGATCTTCGCCAGGGTCGGCGATTCGACCGTGCGTCGTTTGGCTTTCATCGCCGGCATCGTGCGTCTCGAGGTGTACCGGGTGGGTGCTACACCCGGGACGTTAGCGCGGCGTCGATGCGCTTCTTGAGCTGTTCCTTCGGCATGTAGCCAACGATGCGCTCGACCAACTCCCCTTTGTTGAAAATGCCGAGGGTCGGAATGCTCATCACATTGTACCTCGCGGCCACCCCGCCGCTCTCGTCCACATCAAGCTTGAGCACTTTCAGTTTACCGGCGTATTCGCCAGCCAGCTCCTCTACAATCGGAGCGATCATCTTGCACGGTCCGCACCAAGCGGCCCAGAAATCGACCAACACTGGGGTCGCGGATTTGAGCACCTCATTATCGAACGTCTGTTCGGTTACTGCCTGGGTCCCGCCGGCCATCGGACGATGCCTCCTACTCGTTTGCTTACCGACTCAGATGAACCGCCCCTCACTGATTTTTATTCCCCCATGGGGGACCCACCATGCGTACGTCGGACGAGCGACCCGAGACCTCGTTCCGGGTCGAGGTCACCGTGGGGGTCCGTGCAAGGCGGGCTACGACAGCCTGAGCGCCGTGGCGACGGCGACGGTCGCGAGGATCATCATTCCTCCGGATCCCAGACAGCCGCTCCGCCGACCTCTGGCCATCCCGCCGGCTCCTCCCCTGCCGGCGATCGGAGCCCGCAGCGAAAGGCGGGTGGCGATCTTGAACTCGCGCACGGCCTCCCCGACGCGCCCCTGTTGCTTGTACACGACGCCCAGGTTTTGATGGGCGATCCAATAGTCCGGGTCCATGGTGATCGCCTTTTGATACTGCGCGATCGCCTGATCGAACTGCCTGCGTTCGCGGTAGACGTTGCCGAGGTTGCTGTATGCGGGCGCGTAGGTGGGATCGAGTTGAATCGCCCGCGTGAATGCGCCGGCAGCGTCGTCCCACTGTTTCTTGTGGACGTGGACGATCCCGACCTTGCTATGGGCCAGTGCGGATGTAGGAGCGGCCGCCACGGCGCGGAGAAACGCCTGAAGCGCGCCGTCCAAGTCGCCGGCGGTCAGCTTCGCCTCGCCCTCGGCAATGATGGAACCGGGATCCTCTGGGCTCATCTCGTGTGCACGTCACACCCCGACGCCCCGCCGAGCACGCCGGAGCATGGTCTGACGGCGGCGGGGCGACGGATCGGGCCCCATGGGTTTCGGAGGGGAATCGCGTGGTTCCTTTCTGCCCCCGCTCGTTCAGGCGGTCGACCGTTCCTCCATCACCCCTGACCAGAGCGGCAGGTCCTCAACCGTCTCATCGACGTCGCGGTCCAGCGCGGCGTCCGCCAGAGACTGCGCAGCCCGCGGCCAGAAGAGGTCGCCGGCTGCCTGCGGGCTGGGCTCGATTCGTGCGACGCGATAGGCGTGCAGGAGCGCCCGCACCTCGAGATACGGGCCCACGCACTCCTCGTCCACGTCGTCACGGCCGTTGATCTGCCCCACCACATCGGGATCGGCGCAGTGGATCACGACGCGGCGCGCCCCGAGCCGGCGCGAGTGCCAAAGCGTGTAGATGATGCCCCGAAACGCGGCCAGGCTGCGCCGGCTGACCCCCGGAAGCGCCCGGCCGATCTTGCGCAGCGCTCGGCCGTGCGCATCGACGAAGACCACGCCCATGCCGGTCCGGCCGCCCTCGGGCTCCGCGGCGGCGACGTACGCGTGCAGTGTCGTGGGGCCCATCAGCTACGCCACCAGCTCCAGGAAGGCCGTCATGATGAGGAGGGCGGTGAGGAGGACGATCTTCAACCCCACCAACTCCCGGTCGTCCTGGAGCCTCTTCCAAAGCGTGTTTGGACCGGTGCGCGCGGCGGCCCGCGGCAGGGGCGTTCCCCGCGGGAACAGCCACGGCTCGATGCCTGGCCGATCTGCGGTGGTCGCGATCCGTGCCTCCGCCGCGCGTCGGGTCGACCGGCCCCGCATTGGTGGATTGGTCCGCCGGCCGGGCCGAACGCGAGCCGGCGATAGGCTGGCAGCCGCTATGCCCATGCGTGCACCTCCTGATAGGCGCGAAGAACCCCAACCACTCGCCCGATGACCTGGAACTCGCGGCGGATCGGTCGATAGGCCGGATTTTCAGGCATGAGGACCGGCGCTCGCTCGTCCATCGCCAGGCGCTTCACCGTGGCCTCGTCCCCCAAGAGCGCCACCACGATGTCCCCGGTCGCCGCGCGGGGCTGGGGGCGGACGACGACGAGGTCGCCCGGAAGAATGCCAGCTCCGATCATGCTGTCGCCGCGGACGCGCAGCGTGAAGCATCCGCGTACGTCTCCGAACAGTCGAGGGGGGACATCAACGCGCTCATCTGTCTGTTCCTCCGCCAAGGACGGCTGGCCGGCTGAGACCCGCCCGACCAGGGGGAGGGTGATGCCGTTCCCGGTCTGGACGAGTGACTTGTCCACGATCTCGAGCGCCCTCATGCGGTCCCCGTTGCGCCTGATACAGCCCTTGTGTTCCAGGGCGGCCAGATGCTGGTGAACGGTGGACGGTGATCGCAGGCCGAGCGCGGAGCCGATCTCCCGGACCGACGGCGCGTAGCCCTTGTCCCTAACCTGATGAACGAGGTACTCGAGGATCTGCTGCTGACGCGCCGTTAGTCTCCGCTGCGCCACCTGCGGTTACCCCCTCCGGGCCTCGGCTAGGTCGAACGCATTGTCCCTCTGCCGCCTCCATTATATCGAACGTTTGTACGTATTCAACGCGCAGGATACACGAACAAATGTACGATTCTCATGGGACGGTCGGGATAGGCGAGTTACCTCACTCATACGCCCAGTTGCTCCACCGGATGCGTCCGCAGGCGTCAGATTGCCGGGAACTGCCTCCTCCACAGAGGGGCTGGCTGCATGGGCGTGAAGTTCTTGTGTCGGCGGTTCAGGGGGGCGCGAGATGTTGGTCGAGGTGCGCGATCCTCGCATCGTGTCGGTGGTGGGGGAGGCCCCCGAGGTCGAGCGGATCGGGACGGGCTTTCTGTTCACGGAGGGGCCCCTGTGGCATCCCCTGGAGCGGTTCCTCCTCTTCACCGATATCTCGGGGGACTGCATCTGGCGGTGGAACGGGGAGGGCGGCATGCAGGCCGTTCGAACGCCGAGCCACATGGCCAACGGGCTGACCTATGACCGTCAGGGCCGGCTCATCGTGTGCGAGCACGCGACCAGCCGTGTGACCCGCACCGAGCGCGATGGCGCGATCACGGTGCTGGCAAGCCGCTACGGAGGGAAGGAGCTCAACAGCCCGAATGACGTCGTGGGTAAGGGCGACGGGGCGATCTATTTCACCGACCCCCCCTACGGACGGATGGCACCTCGTGGACTCCCGCGTCCGCAGCAGCTGGGTTTTCGGGGCGTGTATCGGATCGCGCCAGGGGATGGGGGCCTGCGGCTCCTCTCCGCCGACTTCGACCGGCCGAACGGCCTGTGCTTTTCCCTCGATGAGCGCCGGTTGTTCGTGAACGACAGCGCCCGCAACCACATCCGCGTCTTCGATCTCGATGCGGAAGGGACCCTGGCGGGCGGCCGTGTGTGGGCGGAGACCCTCGGTGAGGGCGGGGGGGTGCCCGATGGGATGAAGATCGACAGCGAAGGTCACCTCTACAGCTGCGGGCCGGGAGGCCTCCACGTGTTCGATGGCGCCGGCACCTGCCTCGGGGTGATCCGGGCTCCCGAGACGCCGGCAAACTTCACCTGGGGGGACCCCGGCCTGCGCTCCCTGTTCATCGCCGCGTGCACCTCCGTGTACCGCATCCGGGTCCAAGTCCCGGGCCGGGCGGTGTTCTGACTCGCGGACGATCGGCCCGATGAGGTCGCGGCGGCGGTCATGGTGGGCGAGCGGGAGCAGCGCCTCCCGATCCGGGTGGGAAGATCACGCACTTCAACCTCGGGTGCCGGGGGGGCGCCAGCCGTGCACCGTGGCGATCACCGCCCCCTCAAAGCGACACCGATACGGGAGGAGCGAGATGAAAATCACGTATCTCGGCCATGCGACGTTTCTGCTGGAGAGCGGTCCCACCGCGATCCTGATCGATCCCTTTAACGAGAAGGTCGGATACTCGGTGCCGCAAGTGGCCCCGTCGGTTGTGCTGGTCAGCCACGAGCCCGGCGACCACAACCACCTGGCGATGGCCCAGGGCCACCCGAAGGTCATCCGCGGCCTGGCCGACGGAAAGTGGCGGACGGTCCGGGAGACGGTCGACGGCGTCGCGATCTCGTCCGTGCCCACCTTTCACGATGCCTCGCAGGGGAAAGAGCGCGGCCGGAACACGGTGTTCGTGCTCGACGCCGAGGGGCTCCGCGTCGTGCACCTCGGCGACCTCGGCCACCCGCTCGATGCCCCCATCGCCAAGGCGATCGGCCGGCCCGACGTGCTCATGGTACCGGTCGGCGGCCATTGCACGATCGACGCGGCCCAGGCCCGCGAGGTGGTCGCTCAACTCCGTCCCGCGATCGCCATCCCCATTCACTACAAAACCGAGGTGAACCCCGGGATGCCGATCACCGGCATCGAGGGTTTTCTCGCCGGCATCCAGGCCAGCAGGCAGGCGGGCCACACCGTAACCGTCGAGCGGGGGACCGTCCCCGACGCCGCGTGAAGCTTGATTGCGCGCTGGCCATGGACGCGCTCGAGGACGTGCCGGAAGTCGCCCGCGCCGCCGAGGCGGTCGGCTTTCAGGGGATGTGGGCCAACGACACCAAGCACAACCCCTTCGTCACGCTCGCCGTGGCGGCGCAGCACACGACGCGGCTGGAGCTCGCCACCGGCGTGGCCGCGGCGTTCGCGCGCAGCCCCATGGTGGTTGCGCAGACGGCGTGGGATCTCTCGCGGCTTTCCGGGGGGCGGTTCCTCCTGGGGCTCGGGACTCAGGTGCGGGCGCACATCGAGCGCCGGTTCGGCATGCCCTGGGACCCGCCGGCGCCCAAGCTGCGCGAATACGTCCAGGTCCTTCGGGCGGTCTGGCGGACGTGGCAGGAAGGCGTGCCCCTGCGGGTGGAGGGGACGTACTATCGGATCAACCTGATGGGCCCGTTCTTCGATCCTGGCCGGAACCCTCACCCGCGGATCCCCATCTTCATCGCCGGCGTGAACCGCCTGCTCTGCCGGCTGGCGGGAGAGGTGGGGGACGGGTTTGTCGTGCACCCGCTGCATTCGGTGACGTACCTGCGGGAGTTCGTCCTCCCGCATCTCGCCGAGGGGCTTGCGCGCTCGGGGCGGTCCCGCAGCGACGTGCACCTCTACGCCCCGGTGTTCATCGCGGCCGGGGACACCGCCGCCGAAGTGGACGCGGCGGTGGCGCGGGCACGGGCGCGGATGGCCTTCTACGGCTCAACGCCGACGTACCGCCCGCTGCTGGACGTCCTGGGGTACGGGGACGTCGCCGACCGGCTCCACCGGCTGGTGCGGGAACGGCGGCCGGAGGAGCTCTCCGCGCAGCTGCCGGACGCGGTGGTCGATGCGGTCGTGGTCCGAGGCTCCTACGAGGAGATCGGCCAGGCGCTCCGCGCCCGGTACGCGGGGCTCGTCGACCGCGTCGCGTCCTACTGGCCGTTCATGCCGGCGGACCGGGCGGGTTGGAAACGGTTGGTCGACGCGTTCCACCGCACGTAATCGGGACGGGTGCGCGGCGGCGCGAGCGGGCATGGGCGTCAATCGACCTCAATACCTCTACCTGACGACGACGGGCCGGAAGACCGGCCTGCCGCGCGAGATCGAGATCTGGTTCGTGGAGGTGGGGAGCACGCTGTACGTGCTCGCCGAGCAGTTTCACGGCGCGCAGTGGGTGCAGAACATCCTGAGGCATCCCCGCGTGCGGGTGCGGCTCGGCGATCGAGAGTTCGGGGCGGCGGCCCGCCCGCTCGATCCGGCGCGGGACGGCGATGAGTGGGAGACGGCGCAGCGCCTCGCCCGGGAGAAGTACGGGTGGGGCGAGGGGCTGCCGGTGCGGATTACGCCCGACCCGTGTGAGGTCGCTTAATGCGGCATGGCCTCACGCCAGATCGCCTTCACCCCGGCCAGCGGCTGCGATCCCGGCGTGACCATGAACTCGTTGGTGGTCGGGAAGTACGGGGGGGCGAACCCGCGGCTCATCCGCGTATCGAAGGTGAAGGTGCGCCCATACCCCGTGGCCTGCTGGCCCGTCTGCGAGTTGAAGGTCCCGAAGGCCCCGTAATACTTTTCGATCAGGCCGCCGAGCAGGTTCACGCTTCCGCGGGGGTTGCCCGAATTGTAATTCGCCACGTTCACCGAGCTGTTGTACGAACTGCCCGTGCTCCCCGCCATCAGCACGGCCTGGATGATGAGATTGTCCGGCGCGGTGGGGCCGATCACGATGTCTCCGCCCGAGGAGTAGATCCCCAAGAGGTTCGTCGGGTTCGATGTGGGATCTGAGGGATTCGGCGGCGTCTGATCTTGGATATTCCCGGTGATCGTGATCGTGCCCGACGCCGCGATCGTCGTCTGTTCGTTCTGCCCCAGCGTTCCGCTCAGCGAGTCGATGGCGCCATTGACGTAGACGATGGTCGCGTTCGCCTCCCCCGGCCCCTGGTAGCCCTTTGGCACGCCGGTGAAGACCCGCGTCGGTGTCGGGCCGGTCTGCTGGGTTGACGGGCACCCGGGGACGAGCGGCGACGGCAGCCAGTTGTTGCTGGTGACGGTGGTCGTGTTGGCCGTACGGTCGACGGTGACCGTGGTCGTGGTCGACCCCTGCACCAGCGTGTACGTGGCCGTATTGCCCGTCGATCCGGAGACGCTCATCGTCAGGCTGTCCAAGCTTCCCTGGACGTAGATCCCGCCCGCGAGCGGATCGCCGGGCTGGGAGAGACATTGCCCGCCGGCGTCGGTCACCGGGACGTAGATCCCGGTTGGGACGGAGCTGCTTCCCGTGAGCTCGGGGATCGCCGCGTCGATCTGCGCCGTCGTCGGCGCCGACGAGTTGGACGGGTTCAACCCCACCGCCACGCCCTGCTGGCTGTACGGGCCGTTCGGGAGCGGGATGTTGCGGGCACCCCGCGTGAAGTTTGCTGGCGTCGCGGCCTGGGGGCTGGGATCCGGCGGCACGAGCGGCGCGTCGATCCGGGTGCCACTGGACACGTTCTCGTTGTTGGAGAGCTGGGTCGGGTTGCCGTTGTTGTTGTACCAAGCCCTGGTGCTGACACTCTCCACCTTGTCGGTGAACGTCGGAAAGAAGGCGAAGTTGAATTCCCCGTTCGTATGGACCGGGCCGTTGAAGCTCGTGTTGTTCGTAAACCACACGCTGGCGCCGGACGGGGTGGTCTGGGCATTGGTGAAGAGCGCATACATGGCAAAATTCTGCAGGCGCAGTTGGATGCTGAAGGTGCCCGTCAGCGTGACGGCCCTACGGGAGTAGGGAGGAACATTCCCGTTGCTCGTCACGGCGTATTTATAGAAGATCTCGTAGTCGTTCGGTCCAAGCTGGTGGATCGCGCACGGCGGGCCCCCCACCCCCCCCGAACACGACGCGTCCGGCGTGGGGTTGGGCGTGAGCACCACCGACGATGTGTACGTTCCGCCTCCCAGCGGGTTGGTGGGGGTGCCGCCCGTCTGCAGCTTGAGGTGCGCGGCGGTCAGGCCCCAGTTGACCTGAAACGTCTCCGACGGGGTGGAGGGGGTGGCGCCGAGCGTGAACCGCTGCGCGTCGGTGACGAAGTAGTCGAACGGCGCAAACGGGTTTTGCGAGGCGCTGCTGCCGTTGGCGTACCATGCGGCGGCGGTCGTGCCGGTGAGCGTTGGGTCCACCGTCGTGACGCCGACGGGATACGCGTTGACGTACGCCATGAGCGCCGCGCGTCCGGCGACCGCTCCCCCTTCGGCGACGTAGAGGCTTCCGGCGCTTTGGAGCCTGAGGCCGCTGAACGCGACCTCCTTGCCGGCGACGGTCAGCACCAGCATGGCAAACAGCGTGAGCACCAGGACCATGCCGAGGACTGACATCATCACCAGCCCGCGTTCGGCGCGCCGGCGGGATGCCGGTCCTCGCGGCGGGGTCGCCCGGGGGAGGCAACGCGTCGGTGCGGCGGTCACTGACGGTACGACTGTGTGGTTCGTCTTGCCCACGCTCGTCCTCCTGAGCCATAAAAAGAGGGCGTCCCGTCGGATCGACAGGCGACCCTCTTCGGCGGCGCAGCCGACCACGTGGCGCGTGGCCCTGTCGCTTTGCGTCCCCGAATTGCTCCGGGTTTGCCGTTTCGTGAGGTCCTGCGTTCACCCGTATGGATGCCCATTTCGTCGGCGGAGGAGGACGTGCGCGCATCGACGGTGCGCGAATCCTGATGGGGATCCGATGGCACCGCGGGGCAGATGCTCCGGCAATCCGCAGGAGATCCGCAAGAGCGTCGCGGTGAGCGGGGCGGGAGGGCGGGCCCCTCTATCGCTCAGTGCGCCCTGAGGGCCGCGTCACCGGCCAGATAGCGAGTCACGCTGCCGCTCGTCGTCGCCACGACGGCCCGGAGCCGCGCGATGCTGCTGAGCTGCCCGGCCGACGGCGAGGACCCAAGCGAGTTGTTGCCGCCATCGAAGTAGATCAGCGTGAGCCCGGACGACGCGCCCGGCCCCGCCACCAGATAGGCCAACGGCACGGCCGGGCCGGTGTCCTGCTGGCGGGTCACGATCTGTTGGGCGGCGTTGTAGGCGAAGGTGACGGAGTACGGGCTCGACGCCGAGAACGGGGTATTCTGCGGGATGGCGAGGGTGACCGAGGTCCTGCTGGCGGCGGTGACGCCCTGCGCCCACCGCGATTCATCAATGATGTTGTCGAGCGCGGCGCGGACCTGCGCCTGAGACCGAAGGAAGTCGTTCGTCTTCGCCGCCGAGGCGGCCCCGTTCACAACGAACCCGTAGATCCCGCTGATCACGATGCCCAGGACGGCCAGCATGACGACAAACTCGATCAGCGTGACCCCGCGGGCATCCCGCCGGGAGGCCTCCGCCGCGGAACCGACGAACGGGGAGCGGCCGGCGGCCGCCCTCACGCCCAGCGGCGCCCCGTCTTCGGCCGGCCGGCTCGCATCTGAGGCATCCGATAGGTGACCTCGTCGAATCTTTGCACCGCCATCCCCTACGAATGCAACCGGGGGCCAATGGAGGGGCCCCCCAGGAGTGTCCGGTATCTGGTGACGATCGAGCGGGCTGCGATGACTGCTTCCGGGGTTGCGCCCCGGCGGGGCCCCTCTCCCCAGCGATGTTCATGCCCCCTTTCACCGCGGGACAGACCTGGTCGGCCCGGCGGCAAAGGCGGTCGTGCGCGTGAGGAAGTTGCTTCAGGGTTCCGGCGAGGTGCCGCCGAAGGGTCGGCGAACCGCCCGGATCCTTCGGCGCAGGGCGTCGGATCGGTGCCCGCAGGTGGAGCGAGGAACGACCGGGTGGGCGCGGTGTGCTAGGGGCGCCACCGCAGGACCGGCTTTCGCGCCGCGGCGACCTCGTCCAGCCGTGTCACCGGCGTCTCGTGCGGGGCCTGCCGGACGATCTCCGGGTCGGTCTCGCTCTCCCGGGCGATCGCGATCATCGCGTCGATGAACGAGTCGAGGGTCTGCACGCTCTCGGTTTCGGTCGGCTCGATCATAATCGCCTCTTCCACGATCAACGGGAAGTAGATCGTCGGCGAATGGAAGCCGTAATCGAGGAGACGCTTCGCCATGTCCTTTGTCGTGACGTGGTGCCGGTCGCGCTGCCGCCGGCCGGACAGCACGAATTCGTGTTTGCAGATCCGATCGTATGGGAGATCGAAGTGATCGCGGAGCCGGCTGAGGACGTAGTTGGCGTTGAGGACCGCCGTCTCGGAGGCTTCGCGCAGCCCCGCGGCGCCCATCGTCCGGATATACGTGTAAGCGCGCACCAGGTTGCCGAAGTTGCCGTAGAAGGCGCGGATCTTGCCGATGGTCTTGGGACGGTCGTCGTCGAACGTGAACCGCTGTCCTTCGCGCTCGACGGTGGGGACCGGCAGATAGGGAACGAGGTGGGCGCGCACCCCCACCGCCCCCGCGCCGGGTCCGCCGCCTCCGTGGGGCGTGGTGAAGGTCTTGTGCAGGTTGAAGTGCATGACGTCGAAGCCTTGGTCGCCCGGCCGGGTGATCCCGAGGATCGCATTGAAGTTCGCCCCGTCCAGGTAGAGCTGCGCCCCCACGCTGTGGACCGCGCGCGCCACATCGAGGATCTGCTCCTCGAACAGCCCGAGGGTGTTCGGGTTGGTGAGCATCAGCGCGGCGACCTGCGGGGTGAGCGCGGCCTTGAGCATCTCCAGGTCGATGTTGCCGCGGCGATCGCTCTTCACCTCGACGACCTGGTAGCCGGCGATCGCGGCCGAGGCCGGGTTCGTGCCGTGCGCCGAGTCCGGGACCACGACGGTCGTCCGGCGCTCCCCGCGCTCCTCGAAGTACTTGCCGAGCATGAGGAGGGCCGTCATCTCCCCGTGCGCCCCGGCCGCCGGCTGGAACGTCACCCGATCCATGCCGCTGATCTCGGCAAGATCGTGCTCCAGTTCCCACAGCAGCTGGAGCGCCCCCTGCACGAGCTCCTCCGGCTGATAGGGGTGGAGGCGGGCGAAACCAGGCTGCCGCGCCGCGTCCTCGTTGATTTTGGGATTGTACTTCATCGTGCACGATCCCAGCGGGTAGAAGCCTTCGTCGATGGAGTAGTTCCGCCGACCGAGCGCCGTGTAGTGCCGCACGACGTCCAGCTCGCTCACCTCGGGCAGGGCCGCGGGGTGGGCGCGCCGGTGGGCGGCCGGGATGATCGCGTCCAGGGGAACCGCCGGGACGTCGCTGGCGGGGAGGCTGTAGCCCACCCGGCCGGCGGCGCCCCGCTCGAAGATGGAGGGCACGGGTCGCCTCGAGAGCGACGTCGCCGCCACCGGTCCGGGGGGCCGCGCGGACGCGCTCACTGCAGGGCCTCCAGGTACCCGACCAGCCGGTCGATCTCCTCCCGGGTGCGCGACTCCGTCACGCAGAGGAGCCAGCAGTCCCGCAGCTCCGGATACTGCCGCCCCAGCGGGAGGCCGCCGAGGATCCGGTGGGTGAGGAGCCGACGGTTGATCTCCTCCGGGTTCACCGGGCAGCGGACGACGAACTCATGGAACGTCGGCGCGGAGAACGCGATCCGGTATCCCGGGAGCGCGGCGATGCGCTGCCGGGCGTAATGCGCCTTCCGGGCGTTCAGCTCGGCGACGTGCTGGATGCCCTGGCGGCCGAGCGTGGAGAGGTACACCGCCGCGATCAGCGCGTTGAGCGACTCGTTCGTGCAGATGTTGCTCGTCGCCCGCGCCCGGCGAATGTGCTGCTCGCGGGTCTGCAGGGTGAGCACGTACCCCGGCCGTCCCTCGGTGTCCACCGTCCGTCCCACCAGGCGCCCGGGGAGCCGGCGGACGAACGCCTCGCGGGTCGCGATCATGCCGAGATAGGGGCCCCCGAAGTTGAGCGCGTTTCCCAGCGGCTGCCCCTCCCCGGTGACGATGTCCGCGCCGGCCTCGCCCGGCGGCTGAATCAGGCCGAGGCTGATGGGATCGGCGATCGCCACGACGAGCAGCGCGCCGCGGGCGTGGGCGAGCGCCGCCAGCGCCTGCGCCTCCTCCAGGCACCCGAAGAAGTTGGGCGACTGAATGATCAGCGCAGCGGTGTCGTCGGTGAGGGCGCCCCGCACGGCCTCGGGGGTCGTCACCCCGTCCCGGGTGGGGAGATCTTCCACCGAGACTCGGAGATGGCTCGTGAACGTCCGCAGCACCCGGCGGTACTCCGGGTGCACGGCCGTGCTGACCAGCACCTTCGTGCGCCTCGTGAGGTCGGCGGCCATGCTGGCCGCCTCGCCCGTCGCGCTCGCCCCATCGTACATGGAGGCGTTGGCCACATCCATCGCGGTCAGCTCGCACATCAGAGTCTGGTATTCAAAGATCGCCTGGAGCTCCCCTTGCATCAACTCCGCCTGGTAGGGGGTGTAGGCGGTCAGGAACTCGGGCTTGAGCGCAAGGTGGGGGACCGTGCTCGGGACGAAATGATCGTACGCGCCCGCGCCCAGAAAGCAGGTCAGCCGGTCGCAGTCGGCGTTGCGGTCCGCCAGCTTCCGCAGGTGGACGAGCAGGTCGGGATCCGGCATCGCCGCGGGGAGGTCGAGGGGCCCGCGCAGCCGGACCTCCTTCGGGATGTCGCGGAACAGGTCGTCAACGCTCCCGACGCCGATCGACTGCAGCATCCGCTCCCGCTCGGCAGGGGTGACCGGGATGTACTTCACGACCGCTGCTCCCCGATCATGGCCATGTAGGCGTCCGCGTCCATGAGCTGCCGGAGCTCTCCGGGGTCCGTGGGTTCGACGACGAGCATCCACGCCGCCCCGTGGGGGTCGGTGTTGATGATCTCGGGTTTCTCCACGACCGCCTCATTGATCTCGACGACCCTGCCGGAGACCGGAGCGTAGAGATCGCTCACCGCCTTCACCGATTCCACCACCCCGAAGGTCTGCATGAACATCACCTCGCTGCCGACCTTTGGCAGCTCGACGTACACCACATCCGAGAGGCGGTCGGCGGCGAACTTCGTGATGCCGATGCGGACACGCGTGCCCTCCATCTTCGCCCACTCGTGCTCCTTCGAATAGCGCAGCTCTTTCGGATACACGGGTCCCTCCCTGGATTGGAACGTTCAGCCGCGTCGCGCCGCCGGCCGGGCGCACCCGCGGCACCGAATGGGCGCGGCGCGATATCGCTTCGCCCCCTCACATTCCGCCTCCCGCCTGACGCTTGTAGAAGGGCAGCTTCGCGACCGTCGCCGCCACCCCCCGGCCCCGGATTTCCACCAGGAGAGGCTGCCCCGGCTCGGCGCACGCGGGAGGAACGAATCCCAGGCCGATGCTGCGCCCCACCGTGGGGCCGAAGCTCCCGCTCGTCACGCGTCCGATCGTCGTCCCGTCCTGCACCAGCGGGAACCCGTGGCGGGCGATGGTCCGTTCGGCGAGCGTGAAGCCGACGAGCTTCCGCGTCACGCCCTCGCTCTTCTGCCGTCGGAGCGCCGGGGCGCCGACGAATTTGCCCTTGGCGAGCTTGACCGTCCACCCCAACCCGCACTCCAGCGGGGTCGTGGTCTTGTCCATATCGTTGCCGTGGAGGAGGTACCCAGCCTCGAGCCGGAGCGTGTCGCGCGCCCCCAGGCCCGCGGGGAGGGCCCCCGCCCTACCACCGGTCTCGAGGATGGCCTCCCACACCGCGGACGCAGCGTCGGCCGCGGTGTAGACTTCGAACCCATCCTCGCCGGTGTAGCCGGTCCGGGAGATGAGGGCCCGCCGACCGGCGACCTCGACCTGGTCGCGGAACCCGTAGTAGTGGATCGAAGCCAGGGGAACGGGGGTCAGCCGCTGCAGGATCTCCTGGGCGCGCGGGCCTTGCAACGCCAGCAGGGCGATCTCGGCCGTGCGGTCGGCGATCTGCACCCGGCCCGCCGCGCGGTCGCGGATCCAGGCGAGATCCTCCGCCGTGTTCGCCGCGTTGACGACGAGCATCAGGTGGTCGTCCCCCAGCCGGTAGACCAGGAGGTCGTCGATGATCCCCGCGTCTGGCGTGCACATGGGCGTGTAGAGGGCCTGGCCGGTGGCCAGGCGTTCCACATCGTTCGTCACCAGCTGCTGCACGAGTGGGAGCGCCCCCGCGCCCACCAGGTCGAACTCGCCCATGTGGGAGACGTCGAACAGCCCGGCGCGGGTGCGGACCGCCAGGTGCTCTTCGATGATCCCCGTGTACTGCACCGGCATCTCCCACCCGCCGAACGGGACCAGGCGGGCGCCCGCGGCCACATGGGTGGCGTAGAGGGGGGTGCGCTTCAACGCGTCATCCATCTCACGATTCCTCTCCCGCCACCTCGGCTCGCCCCCAGGCGCGCGCGAGGCAGGTCACCACCTCATCATCCCCGATCTGATGGAAGTCCTCGTACGCCTCGCCGACGGCGACGAGCTCGGTCGGCCGCAGGAGGCAGATCACCCGATCCGCTTCCCCTTCCAACCGGCGGACGGCGTCGGGGGGGCCGACGGGAATTGCCACGGCCACCTCGCGCGCCAGCGCGTAGCGCAGCATCCGGACCGCGGCGATCGCGGTCGCCCCCGTGGCCAACCCGTCGTCGACGAGCACGGCCGTCCGGTTGCGGAGGTCGGGCTCGGGCCGCGATCCCCGGTAGGCGAGGCGCCGGCGGGCGATCTCGGCGATCTGCGCGGTGATCTCCTCACGGAGGTACTCGTCCGCGATGCGCAGAGTCTGGGTCAACCGCCGATCCAGATAGATCACGCCCTCGCCGGTGACGGCCCCGAAGGCCAGTTCAGGGTTGTTCGGGGCGCGAAGCTTCCGGGGGATGACGACGTCGAGGGGCCAGCCGAAGTTCCTGACGATCGCATCCGCCACGACGACGCCCCCTCGAGGGATGGCGAGGACCGTGGACGGTCCAAGCCCCAGCGCGCGTAACTGCCGGGCGAGCTGTTCCCCCGCGTCCCGACGGTCTCGGAACCGCATCGCCGCTCCTCACACGGCTTCACCCCAGGGACGGAGGCCGTGCCGGTGGGCCGATCCAGGGTTAGGCGCGGTTCCCCCCGCGAGCGAGCGCCAACGCCTGCCGTTCTTCCTCGGAGAGGGGATAGCTCGAGGCTCCCGCCTCGACCGCCTTACCGTATACCCGCGAGCCGTCGCGGCCGGTCAGCACGCTCACGACCACGCCGTTGGCGCGCCCGTCGAGCAGCGCGAGGCTGAAGCTCATGTTGCTCCCCATGTCGGCGAAGGGGTTGTAACGGACGATCCCCACCCCCTGCACCGTGTGGGGGAGGGCATCGGCGACCCGCCCGATGCTCTCCTCGAGGGTCGTCAGCCGCACCGTGATCGCCGAGACCTCCCGGCGGAGCGATTCCTCCGCCGTCAGAGGCCCGCCCGGCTGCGCGCGCCTGGAGCGGAGGGCCCGGACGAGGGTCGCCAGCGCGATCAGGACGCCAAGCGTGGCGAGCGCGATGATCACGATCAGCCACGCCTGAACATCGTTGAGCGCAGTGAACACCGGGACGTCCTCCGAAGTTGTCGGACCCCTGATTCTTTGCGGGGGCGAGGGTTCCCTCCGCCCGGGGGAGGCGCTCGCGCGCGTCACCCGGTTGCCGCGAGAAACCTCTCCAGCGCGTCGAGGTCCTGTCCGGGCGTGATGGTGGGGGGAGGCGGGCCGGCCACCCGCGCAAGACTCGCGGCGGGAGCACCGGATCGCGCATTCCCCACACCAGGAGGGTGGGGGCGATCAGCGCCGCGGGTGGACAGGCCCGGGGACCGCTGTGAGGTCCCCGGGCCTGTCCTGCGGGATCTTCTAGAACGTATGGAAGTTGGCGTCCGGGAGCGCCTTGCTCAATCCCTGGGCCAGTCGCTGGGCCCACTGGTGCGCCAGTTCAACCGTGGAGACGCCCGTGCCCGCCGCATCGTCCGGGATCACGGTGATGACGAGCCGGTCGCCCACGAGGATCTCCGCGGCGCTGCCGAGCGGTTGGACGGCGACGACCGCGCCATTCGTGCGGAACTTCGGCGTGCTGAGCACTTCGGTGATCCGCTTTGTGACCTCCACCACCCGCTCGGCCACGGAGAACCCCGCGGCAGCGTGCGTGATCTTGAAGGCCCATACCCCTCCGACGGAGATGTCGTTCGGCTCGGCCACCGCCGTCCGGAGACCGGCGGCGATGAAGCCGACGGCGAGGACACAGGCGAGGACAACAGCGAACGTGCGATCAGCGCGCATCGAACCCTCCCCCTTTCCTGCCCGCGGGGGACACGATTCTCCCCCACTGGCCACTATTCCCTCCGGCGGTCTTGCTCAATCATGACGGGATGACTACGAGACCCGCACGCCGCTCGGCACGTCCGAATCGGGCGCAAGCAGCACCGCCCGCGCCCCGTCGTTGGCGGCGAGCAGCATCCCCTGCGACTCCACCCCGCGGAGCCGGCGGGGCTGGAGGTTCGCGACCACGACGATCTTCCGGCCGATCAGGGACTCGGGCGCGTACTGCTCGGCGATCCCCGCGACGAGCGTGCGCGTCGCCTCCCCGATCTTGATGCGCAGCTCCAGGAGCTTGTCCGCGCCGGCCACCCGCTTCGCCTCGAGCACCTCGGCCACCCGCAGATCGATCTTGTTGAAGTCGTCGATCGTGATCTCGCTCATCCCACCGCCTCCTCTGTGGCTGGAGTTCGCGCGATCCCCGTCCGCCGTGGGGGCAGACGCCGGGCGGGTCTCGATCCTAGGGAAGAGGGGGGCCCCCAGGTGGATGCGCGTCCCGGCGGGAAGCCCGCCCCACCCGCGGGCGTCGGCGAGCCGCTGCGCGGACAGCGGGGCGGCGATGCCGAGTTGGCCCCACACCCGCTGCGCCGCCGTCGGGAGCACCGGGACGAGCAGGATCGTCGCGATCCGCAGCGCCTCGAGGGTGTTGTACACGATCGCCCCGGCGCGGGCGGGATTCCCTTCCTTGAGCGCCGCCCAGGGCGCCGCCTCATCGACGTACTTGTTGGCGACCCCCAGGAACCGCCAGATCTCCGCCAGGCCCCGCGTGAAGTCAAACGTGCCGATCCGCGCATCGGCGGCGTCCGGCACCGCCGCCGCCGCCGTGCGGAGCGTCCCGTCCGGCCCCTCCGGCGCCCCGGGGGCGGGAATCCGCCCGCCGAAGTGGCGGTCCACCAGCGGCAACGTCCGGTTGAG
>DATEHM010000270.1:0-2853 GCA_035279545.1 bacterium
CGGACGGATCGTCCCGAGGGCGCCCAAGCGCTTGAGCTTTTCCCGAACGCCGGAGCCCGAAGGGGCGGCGGGCTCAGGCGGGCACACAGGCGGTTTTGAGCAGGTGCAGCGTGTGCTGCTTTCCGCGGGGACCGATCTCGAGCACCGGTCCGACGCACGAGGGGCATCCTGCGACGCACCCGCAGGCCGCGATGAGCGAGACCGCCGCGGCGAAGAGGTCGGCCCGCAGCGCAAACAGGCGCTCCGCCTGGCCGATGCCGCCGGGCACCCGTTCGAACAACGTCACCGTCGGCTCGCCGGTGTGCGGGGAGCGGATTTCGACCACCGAGCCGAGATCCCGGGGATCGGACATGAGGTACAGCGGTGCCACGTTCGAGAGGGCGTGGGCGAGGCCCAGCAGGGCGCTCTGCAGCTCATCCGGCTGGAGATCCAGGGTGCGCGCGGGCGCGAACGTCCACCAGGCCCCGGTGGTGTGCAGCGTGGTTTCGGGAAGGTGGATCGGGCCGAAGCCGACGTTCTCGTGCGTGGTCAGCTTGAGCTTCTTGTAGATCGTCGGCCGGAACGTCACGACCACCTCGCCGTGGGCGGCCCCGGGAGCTCCGGCGAACTCCTCGAGCACCCGGATGTCGACGGCGATCTGGGCATCGGTGTAGTAGTCGACGTTTACCCGCCGGACGTAGGCCTTGCGCTCCTCCCAGTCCAGGCGGTCGACGTGATGCTGCTGCCCCAGGTGGAGATAGATGGCATCCTCGTGGACGAACGCCGGCGCCGCCGCGAGATCGACCTCCCCGATGACCCGGGGCGCCGGATCGGTCACGTCGATGATCACGACGTTTTCGGTGGAAGCGCTCCGCAGGCTGACCTCCTCGGCCGGGTAGGCCTCGGCGACATAGTGCCAGGCGTCCTCGTCGTGGTGGAGGACGCGCTCGTCCCCGAGGTAGGCGAGAATCTCGGGGAGCGTGCTCGGGCCGAACGTCTCCCCCTCGCGGATCGGCAGCTCGAACGCCGCACACTTGAGGTGGCTGGTGAGGATGAGCAGGTTGTCGGGATTCGTGCGGGCTTCCTCGACGGGGTGCGCGAAGAGGTAGTCGGGGTGCGTGACGATAAACTGGTCCAGCGCGGCGCTCGACCCCACCAGGACGGCAAGGGCGAGCTCCCCCCGCCGTCCGGCCCGCCCCATCTGCTGCCAGGTGCTGGCGATCGTGCCGGGGTAGCCCACCAGGATGGCCGCGCTCAGTTGGCCGATGTCGATTCCGAGTTCGAGCGCGTTGGTCGCGGCGACGGCGCGCACCGTGCCGGTTCGCAATCCTGCCTCAATCCGGCGGCGTTCGCTCGGCAGATACCCACCGCGGTATCCGCAGATCGTCCCCGGATCCAGGCCGCGCCGGGTGGCGTCCGTTTGCAGGTAGGTCGTCAGCAGTTCCACGCTGAGCCGCGTACGAGCGAAGAAGATCGTCTGGACCCGGCCGGCCAGGAGTTCCCCGGCCAGTGCCACCGCCTCGCGGACGGCATCCCGCCGGATGCCCAGGGCCTGGTTCACCACCGGCGGGTTGTAGAGCCCGATCACCCGAGGTCCGCTAGGGGCCCCGCTCTTATCGATCACCGTGATCGGCCGGCCGATCAGGCGCTCCGCGTGCTCCCGCGGATTGCCGATGGTCGCCGAGCAGCAGATGAACTGGGGGGTGCTCCCGTAGAACTGGCAGATCCGCATCAGCCGACGGATGACGTTGGCGAGATGCGATCCGAACACGCCCCGGTAATGGTGCAGCTCGTCCAGGACGACCCACCGCAGGTTCTCGAAGAGGCGGAGCCACTTCGTGTGATGTGGCAGGATCGCCGCGTGCAGCATGTCCGGGTTCGTGACCACGATGTGGCCGGCCGCCCGGATCGTTCGGCGGGCATCCGGCGGCGTGTCGCCGTCGTAGGTGTACGTCCGGAGGTCGACGCCGAGGGCGGCGACGATCTCCTGGAGGTCGTCCACCTGATCGCCCGACAGCGCTTTGGTCGGAAACAGATAGAGCGCGCGGGTGTCCTCTCGCTTGAGGATGGCATCCACGACCGGGAGGTTGTAGCAGAGCGTCTTGCCGGAAGCCGTCGGGGTGACCACGACGATGTCGTCACCGCGCACGGCCGCTTGGTACGCCTGGGCCTGATGGGAGTACAACTGCTGGATCCCCCGCCGTTGCAGGCCCGCGCGGAGGCGGGGGTCGAGTTCCGGTGGAAACTCCACCAGGCTGGCCGGGACAGCCGGGAACGTGCGCCACGCGGTGAACTGGGGACCAAATCGGGGTCGCGTTTGAAGGGCTGTGAGGGTTTGCTCCAGGTTCATCGTCTGCCTCCGTCCTCCGAGTTCGAACATATGTTCGCGCTTGATCGGCGATGTCCTGCAGCGCTGGCGGCCACAAAGACGCGCCCATGCCGGGCTGACGGCCCTGCCAGGGATTTGGCGACCAGGATTCAGTCGGGGTGGGGATTTTCCTCCGCCTTCTGGGGAGTCTACCACCGGCGTGACAGTGGACTACAAAACAGCCGCCAAGGCGATCGCTTGGCCCGGCCGACGGAACGGCCCGTCGGAATGATCGGTCAATCCGGGGCCGACTCCCTCAGGGTCGGTTGACTCTCAAAGGATGAGAACGGTGACAGCTCAGGCCTTGCATCATGATGAGGTGGAATCGTAGGACCAGTCGGGGCTGGACTATGGGATCTTGAGTTGGATCTACATGCAGTCCGTGGTCGATGCCCACTGCTCGCTCGGCTTCGGGAAGCTGTACCTGTCCAAGGTCCCGATGACCGCGGTCGATGTGCTCCATGACCGGGTCCTGCCGTTCTACGAAGAGCACGGGGTCGACGTCC
>DATEHM010000271.1:0-9266 GCA_035279545.1 bacterium
CTGCTCGATCTGCTGCGGAGCGCGGACCGCACCGCGGCGTTTCTGACCTGGGGGCAGATGGCGGCGCTCGTCCTGATCATCTGGGGGGGATGGTTCCTCCGCTCGCACCGCGCCGCCGCCCGCGGGCGCGCCGGCTAGCCCGGCAACCCGCGCCGCGGCGCCCGCGGGTTACCCGTGCTGCCACTCGATGCCGAATCCCCCCCGGGGCAGCCGCCAGTCGATGTTCCGATAGGGGCAGCCGAGCACACAGGATGTGCACTCCACGCAGTTGTCATGGGACACCGCGATCTTCTCGCCGTCCCAGACGTAGACGCTCGCCGGGCAGAAGGTCGTGCAGGGACGCTTCCACCGCGTCCCGCAGGTCTCCAGGCAGATGCGCCCGTCCGCGATGCTGATGTGCGACCGCTTGTCGTGCTTCCACCGCAGCATGTAGAGCTTTTCCTCGATCTTCATGCCATCGCCCTCCACCCTTCGTAGGCATCCCGGATCAGGCGCCACCACGGCCGCCGGGTGAGCAGCCGGCGGAGGATGCGGCGCTGCTTCTCACGCTTGCCCACCCCATCCACGGCCAGCATCTCGCCGATCGCCTCGCTCAGCAGCTCCGGATAGACCGCCAGCAGGTCGGCGCGGCGCTCCACCAGGTCGGGCAGGCGCTCGTACTTGCGGAGATCCTGCAGGACGAAGGAAGCCTCCAGCAGTTCCCGGTACTGTGAAAGCGTCCGCGCGGACCAGTCCCCGCTCCGCTTGGCTTGGATCGCGGTCTCCCCGGCCATGCGCCCGGCGGCCATGGCCAGGTTGCTCCCCTCGCGATGGAGGTTGTTCACCATCATCGCCGCGTCCCCCACGACCATCACCCCGTCGTCGAAGAGGCGGGGCATCGCCCGGAGGCCGCCCTCCGGGATCGCGTGCGCCAGATACTCGCGCACCTCGCCGCCCCGCAGGAGCGGGGCGACCATCGGGTGCCCCTTGAACCCCTCCAGCAGGTCCCAGGGGGTGATGCGGGTCTCCATGAACTGGGAGATGAGCGCGCCGATCCCGACGGACAGCGACTCGCGGTTCGTATAGATGAAGCCGTACCCGGCCATCCCGCGGGTCACCGCGCCGTAGACCTCGATCGTCGCGCCCATCCCCGCCTCGAGCGTGAACCGCTCCTCGATCACCTGCGCCGGCAGCGCGATGATCTCTTTCACCACGAGCGCCATCTCGTTGGGCGCCAGCGGTCGGCTCAGCCCGGCCTTCTGCACGAGAAACGAGTTCGCGCCGTCGGCGATCACCACGAGCGGGGCGCGGAGATCCCCGTCCTCGCGGCCGGTGCGCACCCCCACGATCCGGCCGCCTTCCCGGATCACATCCTCCACGGTGGTCCCGGAGATGAGCAGGACGCCCGCGGCCTCGGCCTGCTCCGCGAACCAGGCATCGAAGGGGACCCGCAGGACGGTGAAGGCGTTGGGCGGCTCGATCGAATGGGGAAGGTGCTTGTGGCCCGCCGTCACCGCGCTGTCGGCGGTGGTGAGCCACAGCCGCTCGTCGGTGACGATCCGCTCCATCGGCGCGCTCTTCCAGAACTCCGGGGCGACGTCGGCCAGCATCCGCCCGTACATCACGCCGCCCATGACGTTCTTCACCCCCGGCCGCTCGCCGCGCTCGAAGAGGGCGACGCTCAGGCCGGCGCGCGCCATCGTCAGCGCGGCGGACACGCCGCCGGGGCCGGCCCCCACGACGATCGCGTCGAACTCCGGGTCGGAAGCCACGCCCCGAGATTCTACCTGACCACCCGGGCCGCCTGCTCGACCGCTGCGGTAAGCGCCGCGGGAAACACCCCGAGCCAGAGCACACCCAGGGTGGCGAGCACGAGCGCCGCCCCGACGAATCCGTTGCGCACGACCGCCACCGCCGCGGGGCGGTCGCCGGTCCAGGCGACGTAGGCGACGCGGAGGTAGTAGTACACGGAGACGACGCTGGTAAGAACGCCCACCAGCGCGAGGGCGGTTTGGTGGCCCTGGAGCGCCGCGCGGAACAGATACAGCTTGGCGATGAACCCGGCCGTCGGCGGCAGCCCCGCCAGCGACACCATGAACACGATCAAGGCGGCGGCGGCCCAGGGCGCCCGGCCGGCCAGGCCGGCCAGATCCTCCACCCGGTCGGCCTCCGCCCCCCGCCGCTCCAGCAGCAGCAGCACGCCGAACGCCCCCAGGTTCATGCTCGCGTAGACCAGCAGGTAGTAGAGCACGCTCGAGACCCCCGCCGCCCCCCCGGCGGCGACCCCGATCATGAGGTAGCCGGCGTGGGCGATCCCCGAATAGGCCAGGAGCCGCTTGAGGTTCGTCTGGAACAGCGCGGCGAGGTTCCCCACCACCAGCGTGACCATCGCCAGCGCGGCCAGGATGGGGGCCCACTCCGCGGTGAGCAGCGGCAGGCCCAGGGGAAACACCCGCAGCAGCCCGGCGAACGCCCCGATCTTGGCCACGACCGACATGAACGCCGTGACCGAGAGCGGCGCCCCCTCGTAGACGTCGGGCGCCCAGGCGTGAAAGGGGACCAGCGCCGCCTCGAACGCCAGCCCGATGGTGAGGAGCCCGATCCCGATGCGCAGCAGCGGGGAGGGCGAGGCCAAGGCGATCCGGCGGAGGTCGATCGACCCCGCCGCGCCGTAGATGAGCGCGACGCCGTAGACGAAGAAGGCGGTGGCGAAGGCGCCGAGGAGGAGATACTTCAACCCGGCTTCCTGCGACCGCCCGCTCCGCCGCGCCATCGCCGCCAGCACGTACAGGGGCAGGCTCAACAACTCCAGGCCCAAGAAGAGCGTGATCAGCGTCGCGCTGCCCGCCATCACCATCGCCCCGACCGTGCTCAGCAGGACGAGCGCGTAGTACTCGCCCGCGGGCAGCCGGACCCGGGCCAGGTAGGCGGAGGAGAGCAGGATGCCGATGCCCGCGGTGCCCAGGGCCGCAGCATCGGCGATTCGCGTCAGGGGGTCGCGGACGTACGTGCCGGCAAACGCCGGGCCAAGCGTCCCGCTGCCCAGATCCCAGATCAGCGCAAGCGCGACCGCGACGAGCGCCCACCACGCCGTGCGCGTGGTGGGGACCTCGGGCTCGAGCGCCGCCCCGGTGCTCCAGGCGTCCTGGAGCAGCACGAAGAACGCCGCGACCACGCACACGAGCTCCGGCGCGATCAACGCCAGATCCCCGCGGCTCACCGGGCGCGGCTCCCCCCGAAGGCCTCGCCGGCGAGGGGCGAGGAGACCTGCGCGGCCGGGAACCGCTTCAGGAGCGCCTGCACCGTCGCCTCGCTCCGCACCAGCAGCGGGTGCGGGTCGAACCCGACCCACAGGATCGCCGCGATCAGCGGCAGAAGGAGCGCGACCTCGCCCCGACGGAGGTCCGGCATCGACCCGAGGCCCTGGCGCACGGGCCCGTGGAAGATCCGGCCGACGAACGCGAGGAGGTACGCCGCCGCGACCACGACGCCGAACGTCGCGAGCACCGCGTCGGCCGGCCGGGCCTGAAAGGTCCCCAAGAGGATCAGGAACTCGCCGATGAACCCGTTCGTACCCGGGAGCGCCAGCGACGACAGGACCACGATCATCGTCGCGGCGGCCAGCGTGGGGGTGACCGCGGCCAGCCCGCCGTACTCGGCGACCTCGGCGCGGCCGGTCCGCCGGATGAGCATCCCGGCGATCAGGAACAAGGCCCCGGTGCTGACGCCGTGGTTGATCATCTGGATGAGGCTCCCCTGCATCGCCGTGGCGTTGAGCGCAAAGATCCCCAGCAGGATGAACCCCATGTGGCTCATGCTGCCGTAGGCGAGCAGGCGGCGCAGATCGCCCTGCGCCCACGCGACCGCCCCGCCGTAGAGGACCCCGATGACGGCGAGGGCGGAGAGGAGCGGGCCGAACGCGCGCGCCGATGCGGGGAACAGCGGCAGGCAGAATCTCAAGAAGCCGTACGCCCCCGCCTTCGCCATCACCGCCGCCAGCAGCACGGTCACCACCGGCGGCGCGGCCGCGTAGGCATCGGGCAACCACGTATGCAGCGGCCAAACCGGCATCTTGATCGCAAAGGCCACGGCGAACGCCAGGAACAGGAGTCCCCCCAGGGCCCCCGGGAGCCCCAGCGGGTGGGCGAGCAACGCCGGCAGATCGAAGGTGGGCCGACCGAGGAGGAACCCGCCCTGGAGGTAGACCGCCACGAGCCCGAGCAGCATCAGCACGCTCCCCGCCATCGTGTACAGGAAGAATTTCATCGCCGCCGCCGCCCTCCCCGGCCCGCCCCACAGCGCGATCAGGAAGTACATCGGGATCAGCATCCCCTCCCAGAACACGTAGAACAGGACGAGATCCTGGGCGAGAAACATCCCGAGCATCCCCGCCTCGAGGAGGAGGATCGTGATCGTAAACGCCTTGGCCCGCCCCTCCACCTGCGTCCCGGCGGCCGCGAGCGCCAGGGGGAAGAGAAACGCGGTGAGCGCGACCAGGCTGACCGATAACCCGTCGACGCCAAGGTGATACGTCAGCCCGGCCCCCGGCACCCACGGAGCCTTCTCCTCGAACTGGAGCGAGGCGACGCCCGGGACGAACCGCCACCACACCAGGGCGGCGACGACGAACACGACGATGGCGGTGACGAGCCCGATCCCTCGCACCGTGCGTTCGCCTCCCCGGTCCACCGCCGCCGCGGCCGCGGCGCCCGCGAGCGGGAGGACGATGAGCCAGCTCAGCGGGCCCATCAGCGCCACACCCAGTAGACGAGGATCAGCAGCGCGCCGACCAGCACAAACGCGGCATAGTGCCGGAGATACCCGGTCTGGCCGCTCCGCAGCGCCTCCCCCGACCGACCGATCACTCGGGCGACCCCGACGACGGCACCGTCGATCACGGCGCGATCCCCGACGGACAGCATCCCAGCCAGCGCGCGGGCGGGGCGGGTCACCGCCGCCGCGGAGAGGTCCTCAATATAAAACTGGTGGCCGAGGAGCCGCGCCAGGGGGGGGACGGTGCCGCGCAGCGACCGGCGGACGTACGCCAGCCATCCCAGGGCGATGCCGAGGAGCGCGACGGCCACGGCAACGGAGGCGAGGATCCCCTCCGCCACCCCCGAGCCCGCTGCCCGTGGCGCGGGCGTCCCGCCCGCGCTCAGGACGGGATGGAGGAACCGCTCCAGCGCCCCGGGCCGGCCGAACGACCAGCCCAGCGCCCCGCCGATCACCGCAAGCGCGGCGAGCACCCAGATCGGCCGGTCCATCGACGACGGCGGGTCGTGGGCGGCGCCCTGGGCGCCGCCCGCCCCGGTGCCGAGGAAGGTCAGCGCGAACGCGCGGACGGTGTAGACCGCGGTGAGCCCCGCCGCCACCACTCCCACCCCCCACAGCCACACCTGCGCGTGAAAGGCCTGCGAGAGAATGAGATCCTTGCTGAAGAACCCGCTGAGCGGCGGGATCCCGGCGAGGGCGAGGCCGCCGACGGCGAACGCGCCGGCCGTCCGCGGCAGCCGGCGGCCCAACCCGCCCATCCGCCGCATGTCGGTCTCCCCCCCCAGCGCGTGCATCACGCTGCCCGCGGCGAGGAACAGCAGCGCCTTAAAAAACGCGTGCGTGGTCAGGTGGAAGATCCCGGCCCCGAACGCCCCCACCCCCACCGCGAGAAACATGTATCCGAGCTGGCTGATCGTCGAATAGGCGAGCACCCGCTTGAGGTCCGGCTCCACGAGGGCCGATGCGGCGGCGAAGATCGCCGTGATCGCTCCCACCGCCGCGATCACGTCCATCGCCAGCGGCGCGCGGAGAAACACGGCGTGCAGCCGCACGATCAGGTAGACGCCGGCCGTCACCATCGTCGCCGCGTGGATCAGGGCGCTCACCGGCGTGGGGCCTTCCATCGCATCCGGCAGCCACACGTGCAGCGGGAGCTGCGCCGACTTGCCGGCCGCCCCCGCGAACAGGACGAGCGCCAGGACGGTGGCCGCCCCGCCCCCCAGCGCCAGCCGCGCGGCGGCCTCCCGAGTCATCACGGCGAAGTCCGTCGTCCCGAAGATCCCGAACGCCAGGAAGATGCCGAGGAGGAACCCCACATCGCCGAGGCGCGTGACAAGAAACGCCTTGACGCCGGCCGCCGCCGCCGGGGGGCGGGCGTACCAGAACGCGATCAGGAGGTAGCTGCACAGCCCCACCCCCTCCCAGCCGATGAACATCACCACCAGGTTCCCCGCGAGCACGAGGATGAGCATCGAGGCCATGAACAGGTTCAGGTAGGCGAAGTACCGCGCGAACCCGGCATCCTCGGCCATGTAGCCCACGGAGTAGACGTGGATCAACAGCCCCACGCCGCTGACGACGAGCCCCATCGCGACCGACAGCGGGTCGACGATGAGGCGCAGGGGGACCTGCACCGGCCCGGTGCCGATCCACGTGTAGAGGTCGACGATCCGCGGCAGGCTCCCGGACGCGCCCCGGTCGAGGGCGGGGAGCCGCTGAATCCACCAGAAGAGCCCTGCCGTCGCCACGAACGCCGCGGCGACCGTGCCGCAGGCGATGGCGGCGACGGCCCCGCGCCGCAGGCGCGCGCCCCACAGGCCGTTCACCACCCATCCGGCCAGCGGCAGCGCGGGGATCAGGACGACGAAGGCCGGGATCATTCCCGCGGGCGTCCCGTGCCGCCCCTACCCGTGGAGGAGGTGCACGTCATCGATGTCCACCGTCTCACGGGATCGAAAGATGTCGACGATCATCGCCAGCCCGATCACGACCTCCACCGCGGCGACCACCAAGATGAAGAACACCACCACCTGGCCGTCCACCGAGCCGTGGAGACGCGCGAACGTCACCAGGGTGAGGTTGACCGCGTTGAGCATCAGCTCGATCGACATGAACACCACCAGCACGGACCGGCGGACGAGCACCCCCACCATCCCCAGGGTGAACAGGACGGCGCCGAGCGCCAGGGGGTACGGAGCCGGGACGGTCATCGGCCGGCCTCGCCGCTCCCGGAGGGGGAAACCGCCACGGGCGCCGGGGGAAGCCGCTTCCCCAGCGCGACCGCGCCGATCATCCCGATCAGCAGCACCACCGACGCCGCCTCGAACGGGAGGAGGAACCGCGAGAAGAGCGCCCGCCCCACGTCCTGCACCGTGCCGAAACGCTCGCCGGTCGCGGCGGGGGGCGCGCCGGCGCGGGCGACGACGAACAGGAGGAGCAGCCCGAACGCCGCGCTGAGGAGGATCCCCCAGGCCGCCGGCAGCACGGGGCGGAGCCGCGGCTCCTCCCCGCTCCGCGCGTGGAGGAGCATGATGATGAACACGAAGAGCACGACGATCGCCCCGGCATAGATAATAACCTGCAGCGCGGCGATGAACTGGGCGTCGAGGAGGAGGTACTCGACCGCCAGGCTGCCGAGGACCAGCAGCAGGGACAGCGCGCTGTGGACCGGGCGGCGCGATGCGATCACCCCCACCGCTCCGGCGAGGGCGAGGCAGGCGACCACCCCGAAGAGGACCGCCATCTAGATCTCCCGGTTGGGATCACGCCCGGACTCGCCCGGGACGCGCTCCGTCAATCGGTCCTTGGTATAGATGAGCGAATCGCGGGTGTAGCCGGAGAGCTCGTACTCGTGCCCGAGGACGATGGCGCCGGTCGGGCACGCCTCCTCGCAAAACCCGCAGAAGATGCACCGCAGCATGTTGATCTGGAAGTCGGCGGCGTACCGCTCCCCCTTGGAGGTGGGGTGCAGCGGATCGTTCTCCTCCGCCCGCACGTAGATCGACTGGCTGGGGCAGGCGATCACGCACAGTTCGCATCCCACGCACCGCTCCATCCCGTCGGCGAAGAGCGTGAGGTGATGCCGGCCCTTGAACCGGCGCTGGACCGGCGGCTTCTCTTCCGGATACCGGATCGTGATCGGTCGGCGGAAGAGATACCGGCCCACAATCCCCAGCCCTTTCACCGTCGCCCAGGTTTGGCGGAGACGGCCCCCCAGCGCGCCCGGGCTCATCTCGCCCCCGCGCGCCAGACCAGCAGCGATGCGGTGACGGCGAGGTTGACGAGGCCCACCGGGATCAACACCTTCCACCCCAGCGCCATCAGTTGATCGTAGCGGAGCCGGGGGAACGTGGCCCGGATCCAGACGAAGAGGAAGACCACCGAGAAGACCTTGACGAGGAACCACAACACCGAGGGGACCCAAGGCCCCTGCCACCCGCCGAGGAAGAGGGTCGCGATCAGCGCACCCATCGTGATCACCCCCACGTACTCGCCGAGATAGAACATCGCGAAGGCGAACCCGCCGTATTCGGTCTGGTAGCCGGCGGTCAGCTCTTGCTCCGCCTCGGGAAGGTCAAACGGTGCACGGTTCGTCTCCGCCAGGCCCGCCACGAGGAACAGGAGAAACGCCACCGGCTGCGTCAAGATGTACCAGCCGTGCGTCTGCGCGCGGACGATGTCGACCAGGCTGAGGGAGTTCGCCATCATCACGATCGCGAGCACGGCGAGCCCCAGCGTCAGTTCGTAGGAGATCACCTGGGCGCTGCTGCGGAGCGCGCCGAGCAGCGAGTACTTGCTGTCCGAGGCCCAGCCCCCCAGAATGATCCCGTAGACGCCGACGCTGCTGGCGGCGAGCACCAGCAGGATGCCGACGTTGACGTCGGCCACGTACAGCGCGATCTCTCGGCCGAACAGATGGATCGGCGGTCCGATGGGGATCACGGCATACGCGAAGAGCGCCGCCACCACCGTGACGATCGGCGCGAGCGTATACACGAGCCGATCGGCCCCGGCCGGCACAAAGCTCTCCTTGAAGATCAGCTTGATCCCGTCGGCAAGCGGCTGCAGGAGGCCGAGGGGACCGACGCGGTTTGGGCCGATCCGCAGCTGGAAGCGGGCCAGCAGCCGGCGCTCCAGCAGCGTGACGTACGCGAACGCCGTCAGCACCGCGCCCAGGATCACCGCGCTTCGGATCGCATCCAGGACTATCGCCGCGAGCATCCCGCTCCGCCTGCCCCCGCCCTTCCCCGTTACCCGACCGCGTCCGCGGCAACAAGCGTCTGCACGGTCACCCTCACCGATGCCCGCTCGTCCTCCAGGCCGGTGACCGGCGCCGCGTCGAACCCCCGGGGAATGTAGACCTGGCCGGGGCGAATCCCCGCCCAGATCCGGGCGGCGAGGCGCAGCGTCCCCCGCGGCGAGCGCACCTGGCACGGCGCGCCGTCCACGAGGCCGAGGCGTGAGGCGTCCTCGGGGTGGAGGGCCACAAACGGCTCTCCCGCCTGGTGGCGGAT
>DATEHM010000272.1:0-3744 GCA_035279545.1 bacterium
CGCAAGGCCGAAGCGGCGATGAAGAAGCATCTCGGTTATGCATACCTCACCATCGTGCGTCCGATCGATGCGCTCCGCAGGATGCTCGTCACGGACCCTTACAAGTCTTTCCGGCTGAAGCCCGGCTCGAAGCGAGTCGTCACGTTCCTGCGCGGAAAGCCGAAGGCCGAGCTCGCACTACCCATCGAGCTTGATGATTCGCGAATTCTTCGGAGGAAAGGTGGGGAGATCTTCAGTGCTTGTGTTCCGAGCCCACGCGGACCCGTGTTCATGACACTCATCGAGAAGACCCTCGGCAAAAACCTCACAACGCGCACGTGGGAGACGGTCATGAAGGTGGCGAGGGAAGGACGTGAGCCGCCTTCGTGCCGCGTAACGCCGCTAGAGAGGAAGCGTCGCGACCGGCGGTCAATTCGGCGAGCAGGCTCCAGAACGCGCTCGGACGAAGACTGACTTGGACGGCGGATGTTTACGGTCGAGGAGCGAGATCGGGTTCGGGACACCATCCTGAAGATGGCGCGTGCGGATCCGCGCGTCGTCGCGGGCGCGATGATCGGCTCGCTCGCGCTGGGGGCGATCCCTGGTCGGACCTTGACCTCGGCTTCGGCCTGGCGGACGGAGCGTCCCCCGGCGACGTACTTGCGCGGTGGACACCGGAGCTCGAGCGAGAGTGTGGCGCGGTTCATCTCTTCGACTTGTCGTCGCTGTCCACCATTTACCGCGTCTTCCTATTTCCTGGGTGTCTGCAGGTCGACGTGTCAATGACCCCGGCCTCCGAGTTCGGAGCCCGCGGACCGAAGTTCAAAGTACTCTTCGGCCGTGCCGTCAAACGGCCTCGTACTGCGCGGCCGGCGGCGGAGCATCTATTCGGGTCGGGCGTTCACCACGCGGTACGCGCGAGATTCTGCGTGGCTCGCGGCCGATTCTGGCAGGCCCAGTACTGGATCGGCGAGGTCCGCAACGAGGCGCTGTCGCTGGCCTGCCGCCGCCACGGGCTCGAAGTGCGCCAAGGTAGAGGCTATGATGAGCTTCCGGCGAAGATCTTGGATGCCTTCGAGGACACCCTGGTACAATCCGTGAATCCGGAAGAGCTCCTCCGTTCCTTGGGCCGCGCTGTCGAGGGGCTACTGCGCGAAGCGGCCGAGGCGGCGGAGCTGGCGTCGAGGGTCGAAGGCCATCTACGTCACCTAGCGTCTCCGAGTTTCGTGGGACGGCCGAACGACTAAGTGGTCTGGGCCATAAGTTCGGTGACGTATTGTTCACGCATTAGGCCGCTGGGGCCCAGTTCGGCAAGTTGTTGTACGTCACCGTAATTGTGAAAGTCAGTACTAAGCCAGCCTTAATCGGGGATGGCCTGTGACACTCGAACCCCGTTGACCAAGCCCAAGAGCGTGGCGGACGGCCTCCGATCACTCCTGCCCAATAGATTCCGCGCTCCTCTCAATGTTGATGCGGGCGACGGGTATTGAACCCGCACGCGTACCCACCTCCCGGGCCAATGGCCTCGAACGAAACCAGGAAGGATCGGGCGAGCGCGGCGGACGAATAATACTCTCGATTCCTCGCGTTATCCGCAGCCCTGGAGGATACTATGCCCCTCATCACCGCCTTCAACCTACACACGGAAGACCGGCTGGGCCACATCGAGACTGCGCTCCGAGAGGCGTTGGTGAGCCTGCCCGAGCTGCAGATCAACGCGCATGAGGTGGACTTCGTTCCGGTCCTGAAGCCCGACGGCTGCCACGGGACGATCACGCGAATCAACATCGATCTCTGGGAGCGCCGCGAGCGAACGAAGGAGGGTCTTCAGGAACTCGCGGCGCACATCGCCAAGCGTTTCAGCGCGTGGCCGGACAGACAAGTGAAAGTGGTGATGCGGCCGTACGACGTCGGGAAAAGCGGCTGGGTTTCGTTCTGATCGCGCGTCCCCCACCCCTCCGTGCCCGCCGGGTTTGTCTGCACAAATCGGACCCGAGGTAGTTACGATCCAGGATCGTACACTTCATCCCCTTGGAAGACGCCGACAAGCTGGTACCAGCGCACTCGCTTCACCTCGTCGACCAAGAGGCGTTCCGTGCTCTGCACAACGGAACGCCCGAGGAGATCAAGGGACTCTTCAAGGGGGGATCGCCTACTTTGGTCACATGTATGCGTGAGGCACGCAGATGACAAGAGGAGGGGCCATGTACCAGACTGACATGTATGAAGGGATGTTTGCAGAGACCGTCACGATGCACGGCGCCAGCGGGGACGTTATCAACGCCTACTTTGCCCGCCCCTTGGGCCCTGGCCGCTTTCCTGGCGTGGTGCTGATCCACCACCTGCCCGGCTGGGACGAGTGGTACCGCGAGGCCACGCGCAGGTTTGCACACCACGGCTATTCCGCGCTCTCTCCCAATCTTTACTTCCGCGACGGCCACGGCTCCCCTGAGGACGTGGCCGCGAAGGTGCGCGCAGCAGGCGGCGTGCCCGACGACCGGGTCGTGGGCGATGTTGGAGGAGCAATGCGAGACCTGCGCTCGCTCCCCTACACCAACGGCAAAGTGGGTGTCTTCGGCACCTGTTCGGGCGGCCGACACGCGTATCTCACGGCGTGTCGTGCGAAAGGCGTTGACGCGGTCGTGGACTGCTGGGGCGGTCGCGTAGTAATGTCTCGGGAGGAACTCACGCCCAAACAGCCCGTGGCCCCGATCGACTACACCAGGGACATCTCCTGCCCGCTCCTGGGCCTCTTTGGTGAGGAGGACAAGGGCCCCACGCCCGAACAGGTGATCCGCCATGAGGAGGAACTCAAGAAGTACGGCAAGGCCTATGAGTTTCACGTGTATCCCAATGCGGGTCATGGTTTCTTCTACTATGATCGGCCGGCCTATCGGCAGCAGCAGGCGGTGGACGGCTGGCGGAAGGTTTTCGCCTTCCTTCAGAAGCATCTCGGTTGACAGCAGAGAGGAGACCGACAATGTGCACCATGATCGTCCGGCAGGTGGAGGTCGAGGGCAGAGGCAAGGGTGCGGGCGGGTGGTTCACCGTGCTCCAGGCCAACGTATCCTATGACCACCCTTTCAGCCTCCCGCTGGAGCACGCTTTGAATATCGACTTTGTGAATGAGGCGCAGGGGCCGGGCGCACGGGTCGCCGTAGAACTCACAGTGGAGTCGGCTCGCACCCTGGTTGAGACGATCCAGGCGGTGCTCAGGCGGGCTGAGGCGGGCGGATACTTGGAGAAGGACCACACTCATGCTTGACTTCACGTCGCCCCTCGGGGGCGGGCGAATCCGCATCCGCGCCATCCCGTGCCTATGCTGCTCGGCCGTACCAAAACTGGGCAACATTGAAGGGAGTTCTGAAGCCGAAAGCCGGAAGAGAAATATGACTTTCATGGCAACGGGAATCGTCGCTTTCATGCATGATACGGAGGCCAAAAGCCGGCAAGCCGAGGCGGTAACATCGGTAACGGCCGCCCGGCAGATGCCGACGAAGATTCAACCACCGTCCTCTTCGATCCACCGCTATCTGAAGGACCTCCGCGGCACGCTGGAAACGGATACCGATCGGGCGCGGCGACTGCTCACGAAGATGCTCGGGAAGGTGACGTTGCGCCGTGACGGCGCGCGCCTACTGGCCGACGTCAAAGGAAACTTGCCCGGCTTGCTGGACGTGGAGGTGTTTGGTAGAGCTGGTGCCGGGAGCCCGTCTCCCGCATTATACAGTTGGCCTTTGGCGACTGTTGCGGTGGCCTAGTTAG
>DATEHM010000273.1:0-3864 GCA_035279545.1 bacterium
TCGAGGATCAGATCCTCGCCCTGCTGGACGAGGTCGAGGCCCAGACGGGCGCGGCCGGCGGCGCCGAGGCCGCGCACCGGGCCCTCGACCAGCGGCTGGCCGCCCACCTGGCGCAGTACGAAGCGGCGTGCCGCCAGATCGACGCCGAGATCGAAGACCTCGTCTCGCAGCGTGCGGCGTGCGCGGCCGCGGTCGAACCGCGGCTGTTGAAGAAGTACGAGGGGATCGCGGCGCAGGAGAGCGGTATCGGCATCGTCGCGATCCAGAGCGGCCGGTGCGGCGGCTGCCACAACACCGTCGCCTCCAATTTTGTCACCCAGGCCCGCGACGGCCGCGTGGTGACCTGCGAGCGCTGCCACCGCATCCTCTACGCCACCGCGGCGTGATGGCCGCCCCCCGGGATCTGGTGATCTGCTTCGACGGCGCATCCCGCGGCAACCCCGGGCCCGCGGCAATCGGGGTCGTGGTGCTGGAGGGGGGGGTGCCGATCCGTGAGATCGCGGAGACGATCGGGGAGACGACGAACAACGTCGCCGAGTACCGCGCCCTGCTGCGCGGCCTCCGCGAGGCCGCGGCGCTCGGTGCCCGAGCGGTGCGGATTCAAAGCGACAGCGAGCTGGTCGTCCGCCAGCTCTCCGGGCAGTACCAGGTCCGCAGCGAGGCGCTGGCCCCGCTGCACCGCGAGGCGCGCCTCAGGATGCGCGAGTTCGAGCGGGTCGACGTGGTCCACGTCCCCCGCGCGGACAACGCGGGGGCGGACGCGCTCGCCAACCGCGCGCTGGATGGGCGGCCGTATTGAATCGCCCAGGGGGGGCATGGTACCATACCTGCGGGAGAGTAGGCCGTGCGGCCGCGGGCGCATCCGCGTTCGAGGAAAGTCCGGGCTCCACAGGGCAGGGTGCTGGGTAACGCCCAGTGGGGGCGACCCCGAGGACAGTGCCACAGAAACACACCGCCTCCGCAAGGAGGTAAGGGTGCAACGGTGCGGTAAGAGCGCACCAGCGGCCGGGCGACCGGCCGGCTCGGTACACCCCACCCGGAGCAAGGTCACATAGGGGGAGATGAGGCGGCCCGCCGATCCCCGGGTAGACTGCTAGAGGTGCCGGGTAACCGGCATCCGAGAGAGATGGCCGCACTCGACCGAACCCGGCTTACAGGCCTACTCCCCCACCACCCGGCGACGACAGTTTTTCGTGGGAACCCCGCGCGCATCTGTCGAATGGTATGCTGAGACGTGGTGGGGCGGCGATCCCCTCCGCCGGCGAAAGGCAGGTGTGTCATGAAAGGACTGCAGATGACGGCGGAGTGGGCGCCCCGGGCGGGCTACACCCTCTCCGAGTTTGAGCGCCGGACCGGCAAGGCCGTCACCGGGGCGAGGGTCTGGCGGCACCCCAAGGTCCAGCTCACCGAGGTCACGGAGCCCCGGCTCGGCCCCAAGGACGTCCGGCTGCGGCCCAAGGCATGCGGCGTCTGCGGCTCAGACGTGCACTTCTACGAGACGGACCCGGACGGGTACATCCTCTACCCGGGCCTGACGAAGTTCCCCGTCGTCATCGGCCACGAGTTCAGCGGGGAGGTCGTAGAGGTGGGCAAGGAAGTGCGGGACCTCCGGCGTGGCGACCTCGTCACCGTGGAGGAGATGATCTGGTGCGGGGAGTGCGTCCCCTGCCGGAACGGGTGGCCGAACCAGTGCCTCAATCTGGAGGAGATCGGGTTCACGATCGACGGGGCGATGGCCGAGCAGTTGGTTGTGGGCGCGAAGTACTGCTGGCCGATCACGTCGCTCGCCGACACCTACGGGAGCGCGGAGGCGGCCTGCGAGGCCGGCGCGCTGTGCGAGCCGACCAGCGTCGCCTACAACGGGATGTTCGTGCGCGGCGGCGGGTTCAGGCCCGGCGGCGTGGTGGCGATCTACGGGACGGGCCCGATCGGATTTGCGGCGATCGCGCTCGCCCGCGCGGCGGGGGCGAGCCGGGTGATCGCCTTCGAGATGAGCCCGGTGCGGCAGGCGCTGGCGCGCCAGGTCGGGGCCGACGAGGTGCACAGCCCCGCGGACCTCGCCGCGGCGGGGAGCAGCCCGCACGAGGCGGTGCTGGCGGCGAGCGGCGGGGCCGGCGCCGACCTGTCGGTGGAGGCCGCCGGGGCGCCGTCCAAGACGATCCCGGAGATGGAGCAATCGCTGGCCATCGGCGGCACGGTGGTGATCATCGGGCGCGCGGCGGAGCGGGCGCCGATGTACCTGGAGCACCTGCAGACCGGCGCCGCCCAGGTGGTCGGGGCGCAGGGCCACTCCGGGTACGGCACGTTCCAGAACGTCATCCGGCTGATGGCCTCCCGCCGCATCGATCTGCGGCCGATCATCACCAGCCGGTACCCGCTCGGCAGCGCCGTCGCCGCGATCGAGCGGGCCACCAAGCGGCAGGACGGCAAGGTCCTGGTGCAGGGGGTGTGAACGGATAGCCCGGACCGCGTCCGCGGACGCGGGCTCCGGAGATCGCGGCCGTCTGGGCCACGGGGGAGGGACGGAGATGCTTCGACGATACGCACCGGTCGGGTTGATCCTGATCCTGCTCTTGGGCAGCTACGGGGTGGGGGTCGGCGCCTCGAAGCCCGCGCAGTTGAACGTCGGGGTGGTCTCGGGAGTGGAGATCCGCGGCCTCAAAGCGATTGCGCCGGTGTGGGACAAAGCGACCGGGGTCAAACTCAACCTGATCGTGTACCCCTACCCGAGCCTCTACGAGAAGATGGTCACCGCCTTTCAGTCGAACGCAGCCACCTTCGACGTCGTGATGATGGACGACCCCTGGATGCCGAAGTTCGGTGCGGAGGGGTGGCTGGCGCCGCTCGATGCGGCCCCCTTCAACCTCAAGCGTGACCCCGACATCTTCCCCGTCGTCTACGACCTGGGCTCCTGGCCGCCCCCCAGCGGGCCGGTGCCGCCCGGGGAGGCGGGCAAGCCCCGACACGTCTACGCGATCACCGTCGTCGGCAACGTGGAGATCTTCGACTACCGCCGCGATCTGATCCCGAAGGCCCCCCAGACCTGGGATGAGGTGCTGTCCAACGGCACGCATCTGGGGAATCCCGGCAAGCAGTTCTACGGGTTCGCGATGCGGGGGGCGAAGGGCAACCCGATCGTCTCCCAGTGGTTCCCCATCCTGCGCGCGTTCGGCGGCCGGGTCTTCGATGACCACTGGAACGTCGTCTTCAAGTCCGACGCCACCGTCAACGCCGTCAAGTTCTTCGTCGGGCAGCTCCGGTCGATCGCGCAGCCCGGCCCCGACACGACCGACGCCGCCGATCGGACCCGGCTGGTCGCCACCGGGCACGCCGCCCAGGGGAGCGTCTGGCCGGCCGAGGCCTCCGACATCCTGGAAAACCCGCAGGTGAGTAAGGTGATGGGCAAGGTCGCCTACACGATACTGCCCGCCGGACCCGCGGGAAGGCACACGCCGATGATGGGCAACTGGCTCCTCGGGATCCCCAAGGCGGCGAAGGAGAAGGACTGGGCCTACCGGTTCATCGTCTGGGCGACCAGCAAGGAGATCCAAAAGCCCTACGCCGAGGCGGGCGGGATTCCGTTCCGCAAGTCGATCCTCACCGATCCGGCCCTGAACAAGCGCTACCCGTTCTTCTCGGCGATGGCGGATTCGCTCGCGGCCCCGCCGTTCTGGCGGCCGCGCACGTCGGAGTGGTCGGCGGTGGAATCAATCATCGGCACCCACGTCAACGCCGCCCTGGCGGGCACGGAGTCGCCCGAACAGGCGGTGGACCGGGCGCAGGCGGAGATTACCCAGCACATGAAGGAGGCGGGCTACATTAAGTAGGCCGCCGCTCGGGGGTGGGGCGCCACCGCCGGCTGCG
>DATEHM010000274.1:0-4357 GCA_035279545.1 bacterium
GCGATGGGGCGGTTGGTCGACGACGCGATCGTCGTGCGCGAGAACATCACGCGCCACCTCACCATTCCCGGGCGGACCGTGCTGGAGGCGGTGGTCACGGCGACGCAGGAAGTCGGGCTGCCGGTCCTGGCCTCCACCGCCACCACGATCGCGGTGTTCTTCCCGGTGGTGTTCCTGAGCGGCATCGCGCAGCGGCTGTTTGTGCCGATGGCGCTGACCATCATCTTCGCCCTCGCCGCGTCCTACGTCGTCTCGATGACGATCGATCCGGTGCTGAGCATCCGGTTGCTCCGCGTAGCGGGCTCTGGGGCGTCGTCCGACGCCACCGGGCCGCTGGCGCGGATGAACCGGTGGAGCGAGCGGCTGATCGACGGGCTCGACGAGGGGTACCAGAGGGCGCTGGGGTGGACGCTGCGGCACAGGCTGCCCGTCCTCGCGGGGATCGCCGCGACCTTGGCCCTCTCCCTGGTGGCGGCCCGCGGGATCGGCACGGAGTTTTTCCCCGCGACCGATGAGAGCCAGTTCCAAATCAACCTGGAGGCCCCGCAGGGGACGGCGGTGGCGGTGACCTCCGCGCTCGCCGAGCGGGTGTCCGGTATCATCCGGGACATCATCCGCGCTCAAGACCTCATCACCATCTATACGAACTCCGGCATCCCCTCCTCCGGCGGGGGGTTTGGCGGGAACGCCGGGTCGAACAACGCGAACGTCCAGGTGCGGTTGGTGTCGCCCACGTTCCGGCGGCAGTCGACCGACCAGCTGACCAACGCCGTTCGGCGGGGGCTGCAGGGGAAGTTTCCGGGCGTGCAGATGTTTGTGCGAACCGGGGGGCTGCAGAACCGCGTCGTCAACTTCGGGTCCGCGGCGCCGATCGACATCCAGCTGTTGGGGTTTGACCAGCAGGTCGGTGCCCAGTTCGCCCGCGAGGTGGCGAACATCGTGACGGCGATCCCGGGGACCGCGGATGTGCAGGTCACGCCCCGGGGTGCGTATCCGAACTTTACGGTCGTGGTGCACCAGGAGAAGGCGGCGCAGTTCGGGCTCTCGTCCACGGCGATCGCGAACATGATCAACACGGCGATGGCGGGGAACGTCGGGACCGCCAGCCAGTACATCGATCCGGTCAGCGGCAACGAGTACAACATCGTCGTGCAGTTGATGAACCAGTACCGCACGCACACGGAAGACCTGGGGAACGTCCCGCTGGCGGCCCTGGCGGATCCCGGGCCGGGGTCCGCGCCGTCGACCGGCCCGCTGGTGCCGATCCGGCTGCGAGACGTCGCCAATATCTCTCTCGGCAGCGAGCCCCTGGAGATCGACCGGAAGAACGAGCAGCGGGTGATCGACGTCACCGCGAACGTCATCGATCGGCCGCTTGGGGCCGTGTCCCAGGAGGTCGTGGACCGCCTGCGCAGCCTCCCGTTCCCGGCGGGGTTCTCCTACCACATCGCCGGACAGTCCGAGCAGCAGAGGAGCGCGTTCGGGAGCCTGGGCCTGGCGCTGGCGCTGGCCCTGATGCTCGTCTACATGATCATGGCGTCGCAGTTCCAGTCCCTGCTGGATCCCTTCGTCATCATGTTCGCGGTGCCGATGGGGATCATCGGCGTGATCTGGATGCTCCTGCTGACCCATACGACGCTCTCGATCATGTCCTTCATGGGCGTGATCACGATGGTGGGGGTCGTGGTGTCCAACGGCATCCTGCTCGTCGATTACGCGAACAAACTGCAGGATCGGGGACTGGCGGTCGCCGACGCGGTGCTCAAGGCGGGGCGGATCCGGCTGCGTCCGATCCTGATGACCGCGCTGGCCACGATCCTCGCCATGATTCCGATGGCGGTCGGGCTCGGCGAGGGGAGCGAGACGAATATGCCGCTCGCGCGCGCGGTGATCGGCGGGTTGAGCGTCTCGACGGGACTGACCCTGCTCTTGATCCCGACCCTCTACGTCATCTTCGAAGAGTGGTTCCCGCGCCGATCCCAGCAGGCGCCTCGCCCGACCGATCCCAGGGCGTGAAACTCCGGCGCGGCAGGATTCCGGCCGCCGCGTCGATGACGACGGCCGGCCGGGCGATGCCCGGGCGATTCCTCTCCGGCCGCCAGCTCCCTGATCTGGAGGGATCCTGCCCTACGCGGGCCACACCGCGCGACTCAGAGACGGAACCGACAGGCACGGGCGGCCCCCCCTCCCCCGCCGGGGGGAAGAGGGGCGCGGGCGCCCGCACCGCGATGGCCTGGGGGGTGGTCGGCATCTGCCTGATCGCGGCCCACGTGGCGTGGCAGCTCGATCAGGTATTCCGGACGCCGATTCCCACAGAATACGATTACGACGAGGGGGTATACGCCGCTACCGCCGATGCGGCCGCACACGGCGACCACCTCTACCGGGACGTGGTTCTCAGCCAACCCCCATTACTGATCGTGGCGATGCGCGGGGTGTTTCGACTCCTCGGCACCTCCTTGGGCACGGCGCGGGGCACGGTCGTCGTCTCCTCTGCGATCTACCTCCTGGCCATCCTGACCGTGCTCTCGACTCGTGGATCCCCAGGGGGAGGGGTCCTGGCCGTATGTCTCCTCCTGGGGCGCTCGACCTTCCTCATCACGGCGCATACGGTCGAGATGGAACTCCCGGGGGAGGCACTCGCCTGCACGGCGCTCGCCCTGGCCGTTGTGGGGGTCCGCCGGCCCGCAGGGGGGTGGTGGGCCGCGGCCGGCGCCGCCGCCGCCCTCGCCGTTCTGACCAAGTTGACCGGGGTAACCTGTCTGATCCCCCTCGCCGCCGCCGTGGCGCAGGGGCGGAGGGAGGGGCTCCCGGGGCGGTGCGCGGCGGTCGGGGCGGGAGGACTCGCCGCCGTTCTCCTGTTCATCCCGGTCCTTGCCATGCCGGCCTTTCGCGATCAGGTCTTCGGCTTCCACCTGCTGCTCGCGCGCGCCATCCATCAAACAGCTTCCGCGCACGCCGCCATGATCGGGCAGTTCCTGGTGGCGGAATGGCCGCTAAGCACCCTGGCGCTCCTGGGAGCGTGGTGGGGGGCCAGGGACGGCGGGTGGCTTGAGCGCGCCCTGGTCGTCTGGCTCGCGGCCGACTGCGGCGGGCTCATCGCCTTGACGCCGCTGTGGGATCACCACCTGGCGATCCTCTTCTCCCCCCTGGCGCTCCTGGCGGGCCTGGCGCTGGATCGGGTCGCGGCCTGGGCGACCGCCGGGGAAACGGGATGGCGCCTCGCACGGTGCGCCGCCGTCGCCGCCGGCGGGATCGGCTTCCTGATGAGTGCGTTGGCGGCGGTGCCGCAGACGCACTCGTCCGTGGAACTCGGACGGGCGGTCACACGGCTCGGCGGCGCCCTCTCCTCGAATGCGCACGTCCTGACCGATGATCCGATGGTGGCCTTTCTGGCTCACCGCGCGCTCGCGGCCCGGTTGATCGATACCTCCCTGACCCGGATCTGGGTCGGCGAGATCTCCGAGGGGCGGCTGGCCGCGGCGCTGCGGGAGGAACAGACCGCCGCGGTGGTCTTGTGGCGGGGCACCTTCCGCCAGTACTTCCCACGGTTCACTCGGGCGGCCGTTCGCCTCTTCCCCATTGAGACTCCCGGCGGGCGCGGGCGGGTGGTCTTGCTGAAGCGGGGGGCCGCGCCCGGCGCGCCGTGAGCTCCCGCAATCCTCGCACAAAGCTCCGGTGGAATTCCATCTTCTTCCCCGCCCCTGGCGGTCTGGGTTGGCGGCCACTGGGGTATGAATTTCGTTGAGAGGGATCAGGAGGTGAGCCTGATGCGGACCATGTACGTGCTGGCGGCCTGCACGATGGCGTGGGCGATGTCGGTCGGCGTTGTCGGCGCCCGCGCGGCTGGAGACGAGGTTCCGCCGTCGGTCGACATCACCTTGTGTCTCACCCCCATGGCGGCTGTCATCCAGTCCGGGGGCTCCTGCCCCGATCATCCGGGGTCTCTGAACGGCGGCGGGCAGGGCCTCACCCGAGAGTAGGCGTCGCGGGACGCGGCACCCCTCTGGGTGTCATGCGCATCCCTCGGATCGGCTGCCAGCGAGGGCTCGAGGGAGCCCTCGCGTTTCTAGCACCCCCCAACGGATTGGGTCGGACACTGCTTAGGAACGCCCGCACGAGATCAACCGGGTTAATCAGCATCGGGAGGTGGCGTTGATTGCAGCCGGCCATAGTTGAGTCCGTGGCCTGCAACGATTCAGAGGGCCATTGAGGCCGGCGCTTTGCCGGAAGATCCCGTTCCTTCACGCGAGGGTGGTGACCCGGCCTCGCGTGGATGGTGGACGGCAGGCCCGTGGGGTCATCACCCCGAGGGCCTGTTTTTCCCCCGCCCGGGGTGTGGGGAGGCAGGTGGCTC
>DATEHM010000275.1:0-30831 GCA_035279545.1 bacterium
CAGGCGCAGCGCGCTCCCATCGTCGAGCGCCGCCCGCCTGGCCCGAGCACCGGCCAGCGCGGAGTCCACCTGCTGGAGCTTCCAGAGCCGCTCCAGGGCCTGCCCGGTCTCGGGGTGGTCCACGGGCTCGGTCATCATCGCGGGGTCACCAGGTAGATGCCGTGGCGCCCGTCGTCGCTCTCCGCGACGAACGCGATCTGGCCGCGACCGTTCAGCGCCGGGGCATCGAAGGCGGTGAACCGGGCCCCCGACGGGGTGGGGTCGCCGGCGCGGACAACCGCGCGCACGCCGGCGCGGGTCGCCAGGTAGATGCCCCGCGGGATCGGGCTGGGGGTGCCCAGTTCGAAGACGACCTCCTCGCGCTCGTTCATCACGCTGTTCACGAACGTCGTCAGCACGTCCCCGGACGCCGCCTCGCCCTGCCGGGCCAGCGCCACCAGCTGCGCCAGGCCGGTAACATAGTAGGCCTCCCGCACCGTGCTGCGGACGGTCCGGCCGACGAACCCGACGGTGCCGGCGCCCGTCAGGTTGACGAAGCCGAACTCGGTAAACGGGCCGCCCACCGGGGCGTCGTCGTCGGTGGTCACGACCGGCACCGGCCGGGTGCCCACCAGCACGTACACCCCGAACGCCACCCGCGGGGCCGTCGACGCCACGAACGCGATCTGGCCGTGATCGTTCTGCGCCGGGCTGCCGTCGAGGAAAAATTGGAAGCGCCCGCCGCCGGGCGCGCGCTGGCCGCTCAGGACCAGGGCGGTAATGCTCCCCTCGTTGGCGACGAAGATCCCCTCCTGCGCGCCCTGGGTCATGCGGCCGACGAAGGCGACGGTGTCCTCGACGTTGATCGTCGGGTTGGCGAAGTCGCTGAACAGGCCCCCCGAGGGCGCCGGCTGTCCGACGGCCACGATCGGCGCGATCGTCCCGGCCCGGGCGAGGTAGAGGCCCTGGCGCGCGGTCCGGTCGCTGGTGCGGGCGAGGAACACGACCGTGTCCCGGTCGTTGAGGACGACGTCGTTAAAGACCTCGAACGTCCCCCCGGTCGGCGCGGGCTGTCCGGTCGACGCCAGCGCGGTGGTGTGCCCTCCCGCCCGCAGGTAGATCGAATCGTGCGCGGCGGCGGACGTCGTCAGCGCCGCGAAGACCAGGTCGCCCCGGTCGTTCAGCGCGGGGTCGGAGAATTCGGTAAACGTTCCGCCGTTGGGCGCGGCCTGCCCGGTCAGGAACACGGCGCGCGCCACGTCCGGACGCGGGGCGGACGCGGGGACGGCGGCGGAAACGAGCGCCGGCGGCCCCGCGGGTTGGGACCGCGCGGGCGCGGCAAACAGCGCGAGGACCACCAGCAGGTATCCCAGCCTCGTCATCCTGCTCCTATCCTAGCCGAGCGCCGGGGGCGGCACAACAGGAGAACGGCCCGCGGGAGAGGGGCTTCCCGGCGCTCGGGGCGAAATTCTCGACCGAGACCTGGAGAAGGAGCGCCGCATCCGTGTCCACCATCGTCGACAGCCATCTGCACCTGGTCACCGCGGACATGTTCCACCGCCTTCGCGGTCGGGCGTGGCCGGTCCGGCCCAGCGCGGTCGCGAAGCTCACCGGAGAAGGGGGACGGTGGGCCGAGCGGATCCGCAGCCTGGAGGGGGTGACGCTCCGGGAGCAGGCTGCCCGCTGGACCGCCGCCTTCGACCGCGCCGGGGTGCGGACGGGGTTCTTCATCGCCATCGGCGAGGGCAACGAGGAGCTCGCGGAGTTCGTGCGATCCGACCCGTCGAGGTTCCAGGCCTGGGGGAGCGTGGTGGATCCGCTGGCGCCGGAGGCGGCGGCGACGGTCGGGCGGTTCCGCGAGTGGGGGCTCAGGGGCCTCAAGCTCTACCCGCCGACCCAGCGGTTCAGCGCGAGCGATCGCGCCGTCTACCCCGTCTACGAGGCGGCGGCGGCGGCGGGGCTCGCGGTCCTCTTCCATTTCGGGATCACGGTGGCGCCGATCTACGACCTGCTGTACGCCAACCCGCTCCACCTCTCGGCGGCGGCGAAGGACTTTCCGGAGATCACGTTTACGATCGCCCACTGCGGCGCGGGATTCCTCCGCGAGGCGCTGTTCTTGGCCTACCACACCGACAACATCTGGGTGGACACGTCGGGCACCAACAACTGGCGGGAGTTTACGCCGGGGTCACCGCCCCTGGAGCAGGTCTTCCGCGATCTCCTCCGGACCTACGGGCCGCGGCGGATCATGTTCGGCACGGACTCCACGCTCCCCCAGGAGTACCGAGAGCCGATCCTCGCCGAGCAGCGCGCGACGTTCGAGCGGCTGGTCGCGGCGGAGGAGGACCGCGCCGCGATCCTCGGGGGGAACGCCCGGTGCCTGTTCGGCCTCCCCGAGGGGTAGCTTCCCTACGGGCTGCGGAGCATCCCCGCGACCGCGCCGCTCGGGACCATCGGGCGGGCCAAGAAAAACAGACGAGGCCGGGGAGGGGTTCCCGGCCCCGCCTTAGGGGGGGAGGTGCACTAGCTCAACGGAAAGGGAGCCAACCGGGCGGCGGCGGCGATGCACACCGCCTCCCGGGAGCGACCCGATCGAGACCGCCCGCGGGGTGAGACGAAAAGGCCCGCGAGGGTGAATACCCACCGGCCGGACGCGCCCTGGCGGCGCTCCATGCGATCGTCCCCCTTCGGCAACCCGGCTGACCTCGCGAGAGGTCCCGTGGCTTTGCGTCCCTGGGTCGCCCCAGGTTTGCCTTTATCGGTGGGAGACCGAGATCCGGTGCTCCCCCGCGGTACACAAGATCACCGCGACTTGCCCACGCATCATACGCATAGGAGAGGGCGATGTCAATGCAGGTTCGAGAGAAGTTCGGTAAAGGATCTATGGAAGTTTCGCGGCGAGCGCCACCGCCTCGCGATACGCGGCATTGATGCGTTCCACCTTCTCCTCCCACCGATACACATCGGCGATTCGTTGCCTTCCCGAGTCGGCGAGCCTCTGGCGATGCACCGGATCTCGCGACAAACACCGCATCGCCTCCGCGAGATCTCGCACCGCCTGTGCGGGCGCGCGCGCCGGAACTTGAATCCCGCTCCCCATCGTCACCTCGGCGGGCCCCCCCAGCTTGAGGCAGATGACGGGGCGGCCCATCGCCATCGCCTCCAAGCACACCGTCCCTCCCGAATCGCGCATTCCGGGAAAGACCAAGACGTGGGACCTCGCCAGCATCTCCCAGGCCTCCTCGCGGGGCAGTCTCCCCCAAAATCTGGCCCTCGAGGCGATGCCGAGGGCCTCGGCCTGGTGTTGCAGTCTGTGCCGTTCGGGGCCGTCCCCTACCACCCAATACTCCGCGTCGAGCCCGGCCTGCGCAAATGCCCGCAGGGCCAGATGGACGCCCTTCCATCGGAACAGGTTGCCGATGGTGATAAACCGCAGCGGCGCCTCGGCGGGCGGCGGATAACCGGCCAGCCGGGAGAGATCGCCGTCTGGCAGCCCCAGCTGGCTCAGGATCCGTACGTTGCGCGCACGCAGCCGAAGCAACCGGTCCGCGGTCGCCGGGGTGGTGGCCAGCGTCACGGCACTCCGTCTGGCGGTGAGCCGAACGAAGGGATCATGCTCACCCACCCACCGGGCCAGGTCCCGGATGACTTCGTGGGCCGCCCCGATCGGGCCCAAATCGCGCCGAAACGCGCTGGGAATCGATTCTCCGCCACCCACCGGTCCCCAGACGAACGGGACCCTCAGCCACGCCAGGACGCTCGGCGTCCAGTATTTCACAAAGGTGAGATGGTGCGCGACATCAAACCTGATGCCGCGGTGTAGTCTGAGAGCGGTGAAGCCGGCGCCGAGTTGCCAGAGATAGTAGTACAGCTGCACACCCCGCTCCCCATGCTTCCACCAGCGGGCCCATCGCGGCAGGTCGTAGTAGACGAAGTGCACGCTCGGCATCGGGATGCGGGTCGTCTCCCGCTCGATCGCCGGGCGGTTATTGACCCGCGTCAGGGCCCAGACCTCATGATGCGCAGCCAGCGCCTGGACGGTGCCCCAGCCCACCCCAGGCTCCGATCCTCTGTGCGGCTCGCAGGCGTAGACGGACAGCAAAATCTTCATGGTCCGAGGCGCGAGCGCCCCGCACCGAAAGGCGCGTGAAGCTTCCTCCGCACGGCGAAACGCGCCCGGCTCGGCATCAGTCGTTTGACAAACCACGCCCCCCTCATCGCCAGGGGCATCGCACCGACCCGGAGGGCGGCGGTGACCCATCCGCGGCCCAGGGTAAACTCGGTCACCGGAATGCACGGGATCTCCCAGCGCGCTTCCCAGGACGTATAGATCCCCCAGCGCATCGATCGCGACGCCAGGTACCCATACCGGCTGAGCGCCGGCCGCACCACCCGGCTGCCCAGTCCTCCCGGGGGGGCAAAATAGGCCACCGGCGCACCGCCGACATCTTCGAGGAGCTTCTTGGAGTCCTCCAATTCCCTGCGCATCGCGTCGGGCGGCATGCCCTTCTCCAGGCACAGGTGATCGAACCCGTGCGAACCAATCCGGATCCCCAACGCATGGAGGCCGCGCACCCGGTGTGGCGGGAGGAAACCCGGCCGCCCCACTCGACCCGCCGGCACGAAGAAGATCGCCCGAAGATCCCGTCGGGCCAGTTCCTCCCCCACCCACAGATGATCTTCCGTCCCGTCATCAAACGTCAGGACGGCGGCGCCTTTCCGCATGGGCTCTCCCGAAGCCAGCTCGGTCTCGGTCGCGGTGCCGATCGCCGCGATGGTGTCCAGCAGGCGGCAGAACGATCTCCGCGTGATGTCGTGATCCCGTTCGCACGCTTCCACCACCCGGTGGAAGGTGAGCACGCACAGCCCGCCCCGTGCCCCCTGCGCACCGCGGTCTGCCCGCCGGCGCGGCTCTTCCCGCGGCGGGCTCATGCCTCTCGCCGCAGGCGCAAGGCGCCTTGGACCCGCAGCGTCGCGCAGGATGATGCGGTGCCTGTCCGCAAACCGCCTCGGCAAGAGATCCGACTCATTCTCGATTGGGACAGTTCACCGCCCGGTTGCCGAAAACCCGGTCGTGGGGGCCTCCGCCATTCCTGTGCATCGGTGCGGTGTAATGTATGGCTCGATTTCACCTCAATCACCAACCACTAGGCGGTCCGCGGCCAACACGTCCTTTCGGATAATGCCGAACAGCCCCTTGCCGTCGAAGCGCGGCGGATCAGGTCGAAGGGGCTCAGCGTAGCAGATCAGGGAATGATGACCCGAAAACGTCTGCGTGAAGGAACTGAAGCCCCGGTTGAGATCAATGTCGTCGACGACGAGAACCCCACCCGGGCGCAACGCCGCCCAAGCCCGATCAAGCTCGAAGCGCACATTGTCCTCGCTGTGTCGGCTGTCGTGGACGAACAGATCGATCCGCCCGAGCCGAGACAGCAGCCCGGGAAATCGCCGCCTGCTCGATCCCCTGACGTACGACCAGCGATCACGGAAGCGGTATCCCACCGCCACACCGACCTGCTCGCGCAACTCTCGCCTCAGCGGGGGCGGGCGATCGATGCTCCACAGGTGTCCCGCTCCATTCCGCTCGAGCGCTTCAAGGATGAACCGCGAGGTGAACCCACGCGCCACTCCGGTCTCGACCGCAGTGGTCGGTAGCAAGTGCCGCGTCAGACACCAAACCGCACGCAACAATCCGGGGTCACCGTCATTGTAGCAGCCGAACGTGGCCCGTCCGATGCGAAGCCCCTTCGCGCTGACCGGTGCTGTCACCTCGGGCCACAAGGCCCAGAATTCCGCAACGGCCGGGCATGGCCATGGTACGCCGAGAAGCTCGTGCAATCGGCGTTCCCAACCACGTTCCGCCTCGTACGGGCAAGCAGGCCTGCGGTGCTCCCGTCGCTCCCGCAATCGGGCCTCGAGCTCGATCAACGCCTCGATCGGGTCCGTCGCAGCGGCAATCGCCACCCGCGGCACATGCCTCAGGTGCCGCAGGGCGTCCCTGATCATGGCTTCTCCCTCTTGTGCCGCATCTCCCCGGTCACATGCGGGTCGCGCCGACGCTCTGCGCCGTCGTGGCGGCCCAGGTTAGCCGCTCGAACCCGTTGGCGGCCTCGATAGGGAACGTACCGTCGCACGGCTCTTTGTAGAAACCTCACCGATCCGCCCAGCACGTGGAACAACGCCGGCATCGGGTCGTCGAGGCGCCAATAGACATCGTAGATCCTGGTGCTCGGCTGGGCAGCCCGCCGCGAGCGACTGCCGCGCGTCGACCGCCAATGCAACCAGGAGTCCCGCCAGATGACCGGAACGGGATGCTGTTCGACGGGCGACGCCGCCAGACCAACTTCGTAGAGGTAGGCGGCGAGCGGGATGTTCACGCCGTGGATCGTCGCGACTTCCTCCTGCGCGTCGACCCGCCCCACGGTCGGTTCGATCATGAGGAATCGGCCGGTGCGCGCATCCCGTTTGAACTCGATACCGCCCATTCCGACAAACGACACCCGCCGGAAGAATGCTTCCGTGAGACGCTCCAGCACGGGTTGCGCATCGGGAGCGGCGGTGCAGCTCGCTGTGACGCCGACATCCGGCGGCCAGATGCTGAGCTTGCGGCCGGTGAACGAACAGACCGTCGCGCCGCCGGCCCCACGGTATTGGAGGCAAAAATAGAGCTCGCTGTCGGCGCCATCGATCCATTCCTGAACCACGAGATCCGGCACGACCGGGAGAATGCGGCGGCACACGGCGTCTGCCTGCTCGAGCGACGCGACTTTATAGGCCCGCGCGAATTGGCCCTTCAAGTACTCGGCTTTCTTCATCGCGGGTTTGACGATAGCGGGAAACGGCATTTCTGCCAGCCGGCCGAGATCCGCCACACTCTCGATTCTGACGGAGCGCGGGACGGGAAAGCCGTGGGCTTCCGCCAGCTGCAGAAAGCCTGTCTTGTGCATGAGCGAGACCAGATCATCATGGCTCGGCATTCGAAATCTGTAGCACCTCGCCAATTCGGCCCGATGTTCGGAGACCGTTAGCGTCGCCTCGTCGCCCGTCAGGAAGAGCACTGGCCGGTCGGCAAACGTGGTGCCGAGCGCCAGCAGGTCGGTGACCAGCGACGGCCCGCTCGACCCCGAGATGGGGACCTTTCGGGCGAAGCGCGTATGCATCGCCGGCGCGGAGGGATCGTCGTCGACCAGAATGATCGGGATGTCGGCTCGGCGCAGGCTGCGCACCAAGCCCAACCCGCAGGCCCCGGCGGCCCCCACGACGACGGCGGGGATCGGCGCTCGACCGCCCCGGACCCGGATCATCGGCGGGCCATCGGCGTTGCCAGATGCCTCGCGAGTCGGCGCGCCGTATAGCGGGCGCCCAGCACAAAGCGCATCACCGGTCCAAAAGCCAACGCCGACGCCAGGCCCACGAAATAGAGACCGGGTACCGAGGATTGGAAATCGGGAGAAAGCGTCGGCGCGTACCCAACCGACCGCAGCTGCGCGCGAAGGTCGTCGCTCAGAAAGACCACCCGGCGAAGATCGACCCGATAGCCGGTCGCCGCGATAATGTGGTGTGTCGGAATTTCGCGTTTCTCGCCATCGGGGCCCACGACTCGCAGCTCCGCCCGACCGTCACGGACCTCGGCCGACCGGGGCGTGTACCCCAGGAGCAGCGGCATCCGCTCGACGCGATCCTTGACGGGCCAGGCGCCCGACGGACCGAGCCAGGTACGCAGGATCTGGAGGCGAGTCTGCGGCGGCATTCCATGAAACAGCATCGGCGCGTACGCATAAAAGCGGTTGCGCAATCCGGGACCCAATCCGCATTTCGGGTACCATCGCTTCCACAGGGCCCGGGACGCCTGCGCGGTCCACACAAGCCGCGAGCGGCGCGCGACGAGCCGCACCTCGGCGCCTACCTCGTAGAGCGCCGCCATCAGGTCGAGGGCCGAGGCGCCGCCGCCGATCACCGTCACATCGCGCCCTTTGAACCGGCTCAGATCGTGATGATCGGAACTATGGGAGAGGAAATCCCGAGGCAAATCGGCGAGATTCGTCGGCACGTGCGGAAAGTAGTCGATACCGACCGCGACCACGACGCGGCGTGCCGCCACGCTCTCACCGCCCTCCAACCGGAGAACAAAACCGTACGGCGACCGGTCAAGCGCGGCCACCGATTGATCTTCAAGGTCGGGCACGAGCTGGCGTTGAAAGGCAAGCCCGTAGGCGGTGAAGGTGTCGAGGGGAATCGCAAAACCGGTGTCATTGTACGCGAAGCCATGTGTGGCACAGAAGCCCTTGAGGGTAAAGCGGCCGTCCGGATCATGCAGGTTCGAGGCGAACCCCTCCGACTTCAGGAACATGCCTGCCGGCATGTGCGTCCGCCAGCTGTGCATCGGACTGCCGAAAATGCGAACCTCGATGCCCCGCGCGCGCAGATGGGTGGCGATCGACAGCCCGTAAGGGCCCGCGCCAATGACGGCGACCTCCGAGGTTTGGGTCATGACGGTTCCCCGCGATCGCGGGCAAGCTTCTCTGGTAATGCACCGTAGGGGTGTTGGCCGGAGTCTGGTGCGGGTGCCGCGTAATTGGGTCGACGGCCCGACGGGTTCACCTGGAGCATGGAGGAAACCGGGTCCACCCTAAAGATCCTGGTGCGTACCACACTAGCCTCGCCGGGCCCGTCCGATCCCGTGGCGGATCATTTTCTTCAGGCCTCGCGCAACGCCCAATAGCTGAAGCGCAGATCTGAACAGACTCGCGGCCGCAGCAACCGCGCTGTGCATAACCACGAACGCAGCGTTGCGCAAATTCCACGGGAAACAATAGATCTCAGCGACGTGGACACTGCCCGTGGCCAGATGGGCTTTGTAGGGGTATTCGCCTTCGCCCAGGTCGAGGCGCCGGAACCCATCGCCAGCAAACAGCTGCCGAAGCGCGAGGCAGAGAAGAACCAAACCGGGGCTGTCGGTGGCGTATAATGGATCGTATCCCATTTTTTCAACGACCAGGTCGCCACATCGTGCCTGGCAAAACATATACGCGGCCGGCGTCTGCTGCCGGAACAGAACATAGCCGCGTATGGTGCCCTCGATCGCGCCGCGAACCATCTCCTCCCGAAAAGACGGCGAAGGGTCGATCCCCGCGCGCAGCAGCCGGTGCTGGTAGCCCTTGCCGGAGACTTCGCAGGCGAGGCCGTGAAACTCTGCCATCTCCTTCGCGTCGCGGAACTCTCGCCACTGCATGGCGCCGTTGGAAGCCTGAGCGAACCGCCGAGTCTTCCGCCGCATCGTGTTGCGCGTCTTTGCGCTGAAATTGCCAAGGTACGCCTCAAACGACCCGTTCAAATCGATGAAGAACCGCTTCCCCTGAAGTGGGACGTAGCAAATGCCGGGGCCGAGGCGCGACACCCGAGGTAGCCTCGCCGAAATCGTCTGCGAGCAGATGTGTAGGGCGCGAACGCCGTCGGGCAGTAGGTCGAACAGCGACGACGTCAGAGGATAGGCTTGCCCGCCCAGGGGACCCACGAGCGTCAAGCACCGAAAGTTCACCGCACCGACGAACATGCCGGCAAAGGTAAACTGGATACGCCGCGGCAGCACGAGCCACTGCCCATCACCACTGCCGTTCTGGCTCGCCGCCGGGAGCGCCGTCGCCAAGTCCGCGGAAGATGCCACTCGCTCCGGCATCTCGCCGGGCTCGGCGGCGGGGAGGTGTTCAATCATCGGCGGCGTCCGAAAGGACGTTGGACTCGATCGTGATCGACGAATATCCGCCCCCCTCGACTTGACCGGACTGGGCGAAATTTACCGCAGACCGCATGCGAAGACCGGTGATCGTCACGTTGTTCGATTTGATCACGAGCCCAACATCTCTCAGTCTCCATTTTGCATCGTCGAGTTCTCCCCGGCAGGAAGTTGACGCAGGAACATTGTCGCCCCTGGACCTCGAGCGTACCACCACATGGCTATCGCCCTTGTCGCCGACGACAGTGCCATCCCCCCCGCTGCTCCGGCGACGCCCCAGCGGACGATCCCCCAGAGCCCGAAGATCACGGCCGCTGCGGTCGCGAGGACGTTCGCTCTGAATACCAAGTCGGGTCGCTCGAGGGCTCGCAAGCCACCGCCAAAAATGTCCGAGATCGGCGAAATCAGCAGGTAGAGTCCAAGGAACCAGAGCACCTCGGCGTACCCCTCGTATCGTCCCCCGTACAACCATGCCAACAGCGGGCGATGGAACAGGACCAGTGGAACCCAGTACACCGCTGACCCTGCGACCAACACGACCGTCGCCAGCGATATCAGCCGTCCAAACCGAGCGGTCCCCCGAACGCGTGCCAGCACCGGCAACATGAGCACCCCAAGGGCAATGTCCGTGTTCCGAAGAGGCGTGGTCAGATTCGTCAGGGCCTTGAACACGGCGGTCGCGCCCAGGCCGTGCCAAAGCGGCAAGAGCAGATAGTACGACTCGCCCGGGACCCACATCAGCACCATGGTGGCGACGGCCCACCGCCCATACTTCCAGTGGTCTCTCAGCGTGCCGCGAAACACTCCCGGAGGGGTGCGCGAGGGCAGGGGGATGTGGAGGCGAATGGAAAGCCAGACACACGTGAGAAGGCTTACGACCCCCAGCAGGCCGAGCGCCGATAAGATGGAAAGCCACCGCTGCTGAAAGAGCGCGAAGAGGCCCAGCATCATCAGCGCGAGGTGCAGCAGACCGGCGAGCGCTGCGAGGCGGGGCTCCGAGCGAAGGTAACACGCTCGTCGCATCAACCACGTCAGAAGAATCACCGGACCCGCGAACGCAAACCCGATCAACGCCGAGGACAGGGCACTTGGCCGCCACAGCGCGAGGATCGTGCCAGCGAGCAGCAGAGATAGGCTCGCCGGCGCGATCAAAGCCCAGTGGCCAAGCATGAGCGTCTTCAAATACTCCGCATAACGCCCGGCATACCTGGCCGGCCCGAACACCAGCATGGGTTCGATCAGCAAGGCAAAGTGGACGGCACCGATGAACAAGAATACCGAAAATGCCACGGTGAACGCGCCATAATCCCGCGGGGTCAACCACCGGGCCAGCATGACATTGAGCAGAAAGTTGGACAACGCAAAAAGGCCCTGGTCCATGATGGCCCAGGATCCCTTGGCCACCCAGTTCACCAGGACGGGCCGCAGATCCGAGTCCTGTCGATCGTCATGCGAAGGTGCCGTAGCCGCGGTCAGAGAATGCGCCGATGCCCTTTGGGCACCGAGAAGCGGCAACCCCTCCATCCAAGACCGGAAAATGCTCATCCCCCTCACCGCTTCAGCGCCGGTGGGGATTTTCCCCAACGCCCCCGCGTAGATCTCCACACGCCCCGGCGGCCCCGATCTCCCGTGAGGTCTTTTCCCGCGTGATGTCCGCATCCGTCCGCGCCGCAGGAGCGGGACGCATCTCCGAGTCAGACCGCATCCAGAAACTTTCCGAACGCGGCGAATTCGCGAGACAACGAGGCGTCAGCCTGAGCTTCGGCCGCTTCCGCGGCAAGCTGATCTAACCGATACAGGAAGAAAAGAAACTCCGGCGGAATTCCGCTCAGCTCCAGACCGGCCAAATGCGCTTCAATCCGCGCGCGAAGCGATTTGTCTTCTAAGAAAGCGCTGTATACGTTCTCGGGACCTCGTTGCCCCAAGCGCCGCATCACCTGGAAATGAAAATTCAACATGTCCCCTGCGGGGAGCCCGGCCTCTCTCGAATACTCCCAATCGAAGACAAAGATCTTCTCTCCATCGTACCGTGTGTTCCAAGGAACAAAATCGCCATGACTGAGGTGGAAGGGAAGCCGTTCCGCCTTCAGCCGATCCTCCGCCTTCCGCGCCCCGCGTTCCAGCGTATCACGGTAGTACTTGTTCGGAACGGCGTGAATCCGCAGGAGGATGTCGTCCCAGAACACACTTTCCTTCAACGACATCCATCGAGTGTTCAGGGCGGCCAGTTCCTTCGGAACGTCCGAGTATCGGAAGGTTCGGTCCCCGACAACCGCCTTCATCTTCGCCTTTGGGGTAGACTGAATGATCAGGTAGTGGCCGTTCCACCAGCCCGAGTGAAGCACGGTAGGCGCGGAAAACGAGTGACAGGTGTGGTTGGCCAGGAACTGCAGAGCCTGTGCTTCGCGCTGGACGAGGGCGTTCGATACATCACTTGAGCCGACCTTCACATACGCCAGTGGTAGGCCGTCGCCGCCAAGAATGAGCAAAACGGGCTTGCGGTGAGGGCCCGGTGTGCCGACAGAGATTCCAAAACTCAAGTCCTGACGTTGGAGCACGTTCGCAATATACTCGAAGACGAGCCCACTGGCCCCCCCCGGCTTCCGCGATTCCGGCCGGGCGACCAAGTGGACCGTAGACATCAATCGCCTTCCCATTCCGAACCTGAGACCTGTGGCAAACAGAGCTTTGGCCATGCTGGCCCTACGGCTCTGAGCGTTGTAGAGGTCCAACGCTCTCAGCGCAACTCGACGGGCCTCCAACGGAATTAAGTACGCTCGCCCATCACCCAACGACAACCTACTGAACGTCTTTACCGGCGACCAGCGAGAAACCAGATCGCCCCGTGGTTGACGACGGAAATCAAAGTGGGCATCCTCAGGGGAAGAGCACAGGACTGACGTCAACCACTGAAAGGTGTTGTCCGCCTTGCCGGTTCGGAACCGATGACGGCGCCGGCTCACGTACCGTTCGTGAAGGTAGTCAACGATGACGTCGCTGGCGCTCCGAGCGACTTCGCCGAGGGGCAACGAACCATCCAGCAAGACGGCATTCGGACATTCGGCAGCGAGTCGCCGGTAGGCTTCACGTTGACGCACCAATTCCCCGGATGAAACCTCTTGCTTGCGGGCAACCAGGTGCGCCTCGGGGACGTCGAGCACAAAATACAGGTCCGGCCGGGGGGCAAAATACCGGGCATAACGGGCGAACCTCATCGAGGCACCGTAGCGGTAGCGACGGGGATCGACCAACAGGTCATCATAATAACGGTCAAAGAGGATTAAGGTGGATCGAACGAGGCGTGGGCGTACGATGAACACGTACCCGATCAGATAGAGCAACGCATAATAAGAGACCTTGAGCAATGAGAGCCAGGGTGGATAGGGCGCGTTTCGATGAGGGTCGGTCACTGGATTGTGCGATGCACGCCGATGCCCCGGGCGGGCGCGCAGGTGAAAGACGGACACCCGTCGGAAAGCCTCCCGCCCCAGATTCTTCTCAAGGTGCTCGATCAGCGTGCTCTTGCCTGCTCCATCCGGACCCAGCACGGCCACACACAACCCCGTCGGCTGGCGCCATCGCCGCCATCGGCGACAGATTTCGGGGCCCCAGTAGCGAATCGCATTGAATGGGTCTCGCTTCAGCACCTCAAAGCGAAGGGCGCGCTTCAGGCGCGCGCGCCGCGCTTCTAAGCCTCTCCAGTCCGATCGCGCCAGCCAGTCGATGACCTGCCGCGCACAGCGTGGCCCCAACAACCGGTGAACAACCACGGGAGCTTCGTTCCCCAGCACCTCATATAATCTTTGCACTCGTGCCCTCTGATGCTCCGGCAGCGTGCCCTTTGAGATCTTTTTCACAAGCAGATACGCGAACTCGACCTCTGGCGCGGCCACCCAAGCGCCATCCTCTTTCCGGCGGTATCGCAAGAGGTCCCTGGCGGTGAAAAGGATTCGGCCGTCTAATCGATAGTCGGTAGCTACGTCTAAGGCGCTGAAACACAGCTGGCCGGCCTGACGCGTCGCAAGGACAAAATAATAGCAGGTGGCCTCGTGCTGAAACAGTTGTGTGACTCTCACGTTTGTGGCGTTCGCAAGAGCCCCCTCGAGCTTCTCGAAGTCCCGGGGCGCGACCGCGATATCGAGGTCGGAAGGAGGGTCCTGAGGGCGCGACGTCCAACCGTGGAGGACGCAGTAGAGGAGATGCTCGCCGAGGAATCCGGCTAAAGCCTGCAGCGTCGTCGCGCTCCTCTCGACCCCGGCTTCCCTCGTCCTACTCTTCACAGTTCAACGAGCTCCCCCCTCCACGTGAACTCCCACTTTTCCCCCACACCCTCATCGGCGCCATAAGCGTACGGCGCTCCGTCACACGATTTTAGAGGTCTGGATCAGTTGTGGCTTCATCTTCGCCGACGGCATGAACCCGAGCCGCCTCGAGTTCGAGCCCCCGAAGCGCCCCGCTAGCGACTGACGGCGGAACGGTCTCTTCGAGGCGGAACTCTCTGATTCTGAAGGTTTGCAGGGTACACAGCCAGAGAAACGACGGAATCGTTGTGGCGTACCGACGCCATAGCCGTTTCGGCTCTGTCGCCAGGCGGAAAAGCCACTCCGATCCGCTCCGCTGCATCCAGCGGGGGGCCTGCTTCTTCAACCCAGCATGAAAGTCGAAGGCCGCTCCCACACCGATCAGCACCGAAGCCTTCAAACACCCCACATGCTTCGCCATCCAATGCTCTTGCTTGGGTGTGCTGAGGCCGACCCAGACAATGTCCGCTCCGGCGCCGTTCACACGCTGCACAATGCATTCTTCCTCCGCCTCCGTCAGAGGGCGGAAAGGCGGCGCGTAAGCCCCCGCCACCCGCAGGCCCGGATAGCGCCGCTGGAGACTGGCCGCCAACCGATCAGGCACGGGGCTACCCCCGCCATAGAAAAAGTGACGATAGCCCTTGGCCACCGAACGTTCACAGAGCGCGAGCATAAGGTCCGGGCCATACACACGTTCCATATGTTTAAACCCGCCAATACGGCCGAGCCACACGAGCGGCATCCCGTCCGGGGTGACCAGACCGGCAGCGTTGTGGATCCTCCGCAGATCCTGATCGCGCTGGCTTTCGATCACGCCATGGATATTTGTGACGCATACATAATGCGCTTCACGCCTGGCAATCCACCGCTCAATGGCGGCCAATGCTTGGCCCATGTTGATGGCGCTGACGCCTACGCCGAGGACGTTCACACGCTGAGCGACGATGTCTCCCTGCGCAGTTTCTCCCCCGCGACCTCCGCTACCCATCGAACATACGCACCGTTAGTGGCGAACTCGCAGCTGACGACCGCTCCGTTGCCAGAGCGTAGATCTGCATCAGCGCCGCGTAGTTGCGGTCGGCCGTGTATTTTTGCTCGAACTCGATTCGCGCGTTCCGGCTCATCCGGGCCCGATCCTGGGGGCGAGTCCACAGCCATTGCAGCTTGGCGGCCAGATCCGCAGGGTCGTTGGGCCGGACGTGAAGCCCGGTGCGCCCATCATCAATCAACAGCGACATACTGCCCACATTACTCGCAATGATCGGCAGGCCTGCGGCATACGCTTCCGCGATGACGACCGGAAAGTTCTCGTAGTAGAGGGACGGAAAAATGAGCACCCATGCATCCTTCATTAACGCCAGCACGCGCTCATGGGAACAGGCCCCAAGCCACTCCACGCCGGCAGCCCGGCGGCCGGCGGCACCGGCGAGCGGGCCATCTCCCACGATCTTCAGGGGGATCTGCCCCTGCAAGCGCTCCCCCGCCGCCAATAGCGTGGCCAGTCCCTTTACGGCCACGAGTCGCCCCACGAACAGCGCGTAGCGGCCGCCCCCCGTTCCTAGCCCGGGGTCGCGGCGAACGAAATTGGGCTTGATCACGATCTTCCGGGCGGGCAGGCCGCCTTGAATGAACTTGCTCCGGGCAAACTCGGTCAACGCGATAAAGACGTCGACTTTGTCGCTCCAGGTGCGTCGCAGCCGGCTCATCGTCAGCATCGCCGCCACCGCCGCACTCGCGCCGCGGCTCCGGCGATAGCACGCGTGCAGCACTCCCGGCCATGGGATCATCTTCCCCAGGCAGTCTTCGCACACATGGCCGTCGCGAAAGAACTCCGCGTTCAGGCAGAGCAGCCGATAGTTGTGCAGCGTCTGCACGACCGGGATCCGCGCCGCACGACAGGCATCGTAGACGGAAGGGGTGAGCAACGGGAAGAAATTGTGGACATGCACGACGTCCGGCCGAAACCAGTGAATCTCCGCTGCGATCTGCCGCCGCGACGCGCTCGAATAGGGCGCCCGCCAGGCCGCCCTGGCCCTCGCCCCCGCTGTGCGCAGCGTCTCATTGGAGACCGTGTACACTCTGACTTCTTCACCGTGGGTTTCGAGAAGGTTGCTCTCGCTGGCGACCACGACGTCTTCGCCGCCTGCGTGCCGGTAGTGATTGTGCAGTACCAAGACCCGCATGATGTGTCTGGCGCTCCGAACGGACCGTTACCCGACGCGGAGGGGGGCCGGACGGCGATCCGGGCGGCGGCGTCCCCGCTCCGATCCGATCAGCATGGTCTCCACGGGCTCCCAGCCCCCGGGGCAAGACCGGCCCCGTCCGGACCCGAGAGCCTCGGGTCGGCGAAGATCGAGTCCGCGTCCTGCCGGGTAAGGCGCTGCCATGCGACCAGGTCCAGATCCCGAGATCCAGCGAAGCGGAAAATGGCGGACCTCTTCGAATTCCACCACGTGTTCCCGAAAGATTTCAACGTCGTCAGAAACCACGGCCAGTCCGGGACCGTCAGCGCCCAGCCCGGCTCATGGGCGTCGGGGGTCCGGCTCACGGCGACGTTGCCACAGAGGGTCCAGTGTTGATCGCGAAGGTCCCTGGCCTGTTTCGTCTCCCAATCGTCCACGCCGCCGCGGACCTGGCTGCCCCCCGCCTCGATCTGCGACACCCCGTTGTGGTAGAAAACGTTGTTCCGGAGGGTGACGCGCTCTGCCCCGTTGCCGAACACCCCACCGTATTCGTTGTTGCAGAGCGTCGAACGGACGACGGTGATGGGCCCCTGGCTCGCTTCGAGGAATACCCCCGGAAGTCGATTGTCGCAGAGGGTGCTGTCCTCCACCACGACATCCTGATTGTCCCAGTCGAACCACAACCCGTACGCCTGATTGCCAAAGGACTTGTGCCGGCGCCAGATGCCGCCATGGGCCCGCATATTCTTGATCCCGCCCATCGCCCAGTCGAAGAACCCGCCCCAGGCCCCCCGCCAGTTGTTAAAGGACGTCTCGTTGTCCTCGAAGAGGAGGTTCTTATTCCGCCAATCGGAGATGCCCCGCCCGCCGTTGTAGTTCGCGACGCTCCTCCGGACGGTCACGTCCGTCGAATCTTCGATGTCCAGCCCGCCCCAGTTGTTCCACAGGTACTCGGTGTCCTCGATGAGGATATGCGACCCACCGGAGACGTCCACCGCGTTATCATCGAGGAACGTCGCCGCGTGCTGGAACGTCAACCCCCGCATCGTCAGGGTCGCGCCAGACGCCTTGAGAATATTCGGGCGGACGGCGACCTCCACCATCGATTTCGCCATATCGGTGCCGGCGGTGGGCCAAATATAGACCCACCCCGCCCGCTCATCGATGCAGAAGGTGGCCTCCGCCATCGTGCTCTGCGCGAGCACTTGGGTCAGGAGTCGCCCGTCGACAAAGATCATCTCGCGTCGACGGACGATCTCCTGGATGGCTGGCCAGTGTGCAGGGATGGCGGCCGCTCCCCACCGGAACGGCCAGGGGTGGCGATACACTCCCGCCCGCCATAGTTGCCAGCCGGACCACACGTCAGAGCCCGAAAGGATGACCGTACCGTCCTCCGCCGCCTGAAAGGTCACGGGCGCTGCACTCTTCGCGCGTATGGCCACGCTTTCGCGGTAGATCCCGGGATGGATCACCACGGTGGTCGCCACACCCGCCGCGTTCTTGGCTGCGGCGATCTCGACCGCTCTGCCGACCGTTTTCAGCGGCAAGCGCTCGGTGCCGGGATTGCTGTCCGACGCATCTGTCTGCCGGTTGGCGACGTGGAGCACTACCCCGCCGGGGCCGGCGGAAGGTTGTCGCGCCGCCAGCGGCGGGGCGGCGGCCGCGAATGCCGCCAACCCGAGAAGCACGACGAGACACATCGGCCCGCGGCTCCGCCGGAACACTGCGCGCCGCCCGTGCCGTGTCGTCACATCGTGCAAGCGGCCAAATGCCCCCACGGACTGAAAAGAAACCACGCTCGGCGACCGGGAGCCTCAGGCGACTGGCTCGGTTCCCCCCTGCTGCGCCTCCAGCGGCTGATACTGGAGAGGACACCGAGGATCTTCACCACCCCACGCTCCCGATCACCCGCGCGGATACTGTGTGTAGCCGACGATCGCCAGGAAGAACAGCGCCGGGTGCCAGATGAGTTCCGTGCTGACCGTTGAGGTCACCAGCAGCACGATCAGGACTCCGGCGGCCTCGAGCCAGAGCCCGCCGCCTTCCGCCTCGTGGAGCGCCAGGGAACGGGAGCGCCACAACGTGGTACACACGCCCAACAACGCCGCCAGTAACGGAACCAGCCCCAGGGCGCCGGTACTCAGGAGGACCTCCAGCCAAGTACTGTGGAGCGTGGATGTCTCAGATTCGCCGATATTCGCGAGCACGGTGAACCGGGGCCCGGCGTAACCGCCATACCCCAGAAGCGGCTGCTCCTGGAAGCGGTCCCACGCGTAATTCCACCAGGTGGTCCGGCCCGAAAGCGACTGGAATAATTCGGCATCCTGTCCCCGCAGGACGTATTGCCACGTCACGTCGCGGAGGCCAGGGGTGAGGAGCACGATCAGTACGGCCAGCGCGATGGCCATGGAGATACCGCGCCGGCGCATGGCGATGAGGATGACGAACGAGGCGACCAGGAAGCCGGCGAGCGCCCCCCGGCTCTGTGCGAAGATAAGGGTGGCGACGCTCAGCAGGAAGGCCACCGCGTAGAACCCCCGATGTCCCGCGGGGCGCAGAAGGCGCGTCATGGCGACGATCCCTAAGATGGCTCCCAGCCGTCCCACGGTGTTCGAGGCCACCGTCGGCACGACCCCGGAGATCGCGACCCCGAGAAGACCGCGAGTGTGTTCCATGGCCTCACTCGGCCACACCAGCACGCCACCCCACACGGCGAGAATGAGGCTCCCATACAAGACCCACGTCCAGTCGAAGACCGCCTTGTACTCGCGCACGCTGCGAACCGTGGCGACGATCGCCGCCAGGAGTGCGATATCGATCAGGAACTCCAGGGATTTATACACGGTCCACGCCGGGTAGACCGACCAGGCGACGGAGGACAGATTTACGAACCCGTAGACCATCAACCATCCAACGGTTCCCTTTGTCAGGACGGTGAGCGGATTGGTCGCCTTCAGGGCAACGCGCACCAGGAGCGTCATGGCGACGATCCCCACCAACACCACCCTGTACATCGCCCAGGGATCGAGGGGATTCTCGACCGACGCCTCGGCGGTGCGGATGCGGAACGTGAAGTCGCTCAGAAAGAGGGCGGCCCAAAGCACATGCCACCAGCGCAGCCGAGGCAGGAGCTTCCCCAGCATGGGGAGCCCGGCCCAGACCACCCAGAGCACGCCCGCTCCCCCGATCACGGCCAGCCCCGGTATCAGGGACCCGGGAGCCAGCCAGGCAAGCGCCAGTGCGGTCCCACCGCACGCGACGAGCAGACACAGGCCGCTCAACCAGGCGGGTGCGGTCGGCCGCCTCGGCCCCGGTACACCCAACGTCGAGATCACGCGTGTTCCTCCTGGCGATCGCGGTTTGGCGCGCGGGACTGCGCCGAAGTCATTCGCGGGCAGCGCAGGGGCCGGATGTTATCTCGGACCATCAATCAGCACCGGCCTCTCATGTCGCACCGCCACCTCGCCGGCCATGTACCATCCTCCGACTCCGACCCATTTCCCGGTTCACGGGCGTAGACCGACGGCCGGACCGTCGGGCGGTTGACCGCCCCGCTCCCGCACCGGATGACTCGCGCCCAGGCTAGCCTCGTGCGCCGCGTCACGGCCGATGGCACCGTCGGGCGCGCGAAGATCCGGAGAGACATCGGCCCACCAAGACGGCGGGCCTTTGGCCGACCAGCGCACCCCTCGCGGCGCTCGCTCCTGCCACGCCCCCAGGAGGTCCCATGCCCCGGACACCTGGTCTCGGAGTGTCTGGACGCTGTTCCGGGTGCAGGTAAACCGTGGGATCCGGAAGTGCGAGTCCGACGCCCGAATCCCCCGCCACATCACGGCGGCGGCATACTCATACCCCACGCTCGACACCACATCCACGGTTTCGCTTGTAAAATCGCATCGCGGCTTGCCGAAGGGATAAGCCATCAGACGGACGGGCTCGCCCAGGCGGTCTTCGATGATCTCCTTGGGCCGCCGCACCTCCAGTTCCGCCGTGTGCCGATCCAGCCGGGCCAGATTGGGGTGACTGTAGGTGTGCGCCCCCACCGCCATCCCCGCCCGGCACATTTCCCGAACCGCCGACCAGTCAAGCGGGCGGATTTCTTCGGCGGGCGCTCTCCACAACCTGCGGAGCCTTTCCAGCACGACCGGATTCTTCTCGAGCAGCCCGACCGTGAGGAAGAACGTCGCGGGAACCCCGTGCTCCTGGAGCAGTGGGAACGCGTACTCGTAGTTGTCCGCGAACCCATCGTCAAATGTGATGGCGACGACCGGTTGACTTCCGTGGGGTTGCTCGGTGGCTCGGGCGGCGCGCTGAAACTGCACAACCGAGCAATGTTGTTTCAGCCAGCTGAGGTGCTGCGAAAAGAGGGTTGGCGTCGCCGACCGAAACGATCCGGTGGGGTGGATGGAATGGTAGCATAAGACCACCACCCGCGTGGATACTCGGGGGACCACAATCCTCCGGCCGAGCGCGACCAACAATCGCCTAAGCCACTCTCGCACCGGTTCCCCTCTCACGGCTGCAGCGCGCTCACGTTGATTTTCGCGGCGCGCGAGCAGCCCTGGAGATCGCCGTGCCCCCTCCCCAACCTATAGCTCCGCCCTCAGTGTGCATCCCGGCCCGCCGGATGCACGCATCACCCGCAGAAAGAAACGGGCGGTCTGGATACCGTCAAGCGCGCTCGAGGTCATAGGCGTCGACCTCGATGCTCGTCTGCTGTCCCAACAATCCCATGAGCACCCGCAGGCGTCCAGCCCGGGACGCCGGGCTGTCCACGATGGCCCGCAACCCCCTGAATGGACCCCGCCGAAAGATCACCGAAGCCTGCGGCGCGAACTGCGCCTGGGGGCGGATGAACCCCGCCCCATTCATTCGCGCTTGCATCAGCTCTATCGCCTCGCCGGGGACGGGGATGGGAGTGGCGTCTGTCCCGAGGATGCGCTTGACCCCGGGAGCCCATCGGACCGCCTGCCAGCCTTCTGGATTTGCCTCCATGGGTTCCAATCGGGCAAACAGGTAGCCCGGGAACAAGGGCTCGATCACCATCCTGGGACGTGTTCGAGAGTATCGAGGAACCCCAACTAGCGGAAGAAACGCAGGAACCGCCCTGAGGGTCAGGTGCCCCTGGACTCGGTGTTCATTGCTTCGCCGCACGTGAACCGCGTACCAGGCGGGAGCCGAATGACCGGCCCTCACTTGTTCGCCTTCCGTTCCGGCCCCATCAGCACCCATTTCGCGATCCGACGCCCGCCGCAAAGTGCCGCACAGGACGCGCGGCCCACGAAGGTCGCTCGGAAAGTACGGTGCGCAGTCCGTGCCGGACGCCGAACACTCGTTTGAACGTGCGCCGCGGACTGCCGCCTCGAGCTCGATTCCGCCGACCTCCGTGTCGTGGATAAAAATGGCAGGTTGCCTTAATGATCTTTGTACTGCGCAGGCGCGTGGGCGTCGATATATCCCAGGGGAAAAGCCACAATTCGAAAGATAGACTTTTCGGTTCAGGGACGGGTCGGAGGATGGAGCTCTTTCGGTCCACCGGATGGCGTCGATTTTAGAGAACAGCGATCATCCGAGGACGGGAATCGTGCCTAGGGGCGACCTGTTGCACCCCTTCCTCAGACAGGCGACTGGGTGAGCGTGGCCGGGGAGGGAGCTTCCGAAGACATGCAGGATATCTGAGCGTCCTCCTCGCCGATGTCTTGATCCATCAGGACCGCCTTGGGCTTGAGTTCCACCCAGATGGACCACAAATCCGGGCCCGGCGAAGGGCGTGCCTCTGGCGGACACCGATTGGTCGATGGCGGGGGGCCGCATAATCGGGCGGCCGCCCGTTCCACCCCCAAGCCGGCCTCAGGTCAACGAGTCGATGAGGTCTCGCTCCTCTTGACGATCGCCGGGGAATCGAAGAACCGCGGGTCGCTGAGGCGATGTGCCAGACGGGTCAAATCTGCCATCTCCCCGTGGTCTGTCCCGCTCCGAACCGCGATCACCTTCTCCGAGGTGCCCACGCCGTCTGTGAGCGCTTTGAGGCGAGCGACCAGGGCGCAGAGCCCTTCGACCAACGCCGCCGCCTGTCGCTCGATCTCCCGTTCGAGCAGGGCGACCCGATGCTCGGTCCGCACGAAAATGTGGGCGGTCTCATCCTCCGATCGCTTCAACTCTAAGCTCGCCACCCGTTCGGCGGCGCGCAGAACTTGTTGCGCGAGCGCGCGGGCGCTGCCGATGATGTCGGCGGCGGTGGCCCGCGCCGCAGCCACGACCTCGTTCGCGGAGTGTTCCGCCGCCAGGGTAATCTCTTCCACCCGGGCGTGGGCGCCCTCGAACACCCTCTGGGTGGTCACCAGGGCGTCGGGGGAGGGCCATTCCAGTAGTTGATAGGCCCGCAGCCTCGCCTGCGCGGTTGCCAGCTCTCGCTGTAGCGCCTCGGTGTCACGGACCGCCACACCGAGGGCCCGCTCCAAGTCCCCCCGTTTGATCATCTCCCGGGTCAGATGCTCGCGGATCCTTCCCAGCACTGTGGCCGCGTCGACGAGCGACTGCCGGACTTCCTTTCGATTGGCTCCAAAGAGCTTCCACCGAAAATGTTGCGACGCGATCTGGTCAGGGCGCAAGTCCACGTCTGTCACCTCCGACAAGACGCCGCGGATGCTGCCGCCCCCCACCGACAGCAGTCGGTCGAGAAGTCTCACCCCCCGGCGACGATCTTTAGGATCCGAGGCTCGTACTCGGGAGAGGGGATCCTGGATCGGGCTCGGCTAGAATGCCCCCCGGCCCTTCAGCACCGCCCCCATAGACTTCAAGAGAATCTTCAGATCGCCAAATACCGAGTACTGGCGAATGTGTCGCAAATCCTGTTCGGTGTTTAGGTGCATCGGCACTTCGCTGCGACCGTTCACCACGTACCATGAGGTCATCCCCTGAGGAACTGCGAGCCGCTGATACTGCCACGGATCGTACTGGGCGACGACCCACGGCATTTCGGGGCGAGGGCCGACCAAGCTCATCTCCCCGCGCAGGACGTTGATCAGTTGCGGCAGCTCGTCAAGGCTGAGGCGCCGGAATACGCGACCGATCCGCGTCACTCGCGGGTCGTCGATCCTCTTGTGGATCATCTTGCCCGATTGGTTGTACACGGTCACGGCATCTTGAGCTTTCTCGGCGTCCGCCACCATCGTCCGAAACTTATACATGGTGAACAGGCGGCCGTTCTCGCCGACGCGTTGTTGTTTGAACAGCACCGACCCAGGGGAATCAAGGCGGATGAGGATGGCGACCACCCCCATCACCGGCAGGGCGCAGAGAAAAATCAGCGAGCCCAGCAACACGTCCAGCAACCGTTTGACGACGCGTTGAAACCCATCGATCACCGGTTCGCGCAACCCGATCATGGTCAACCCGCCGAGATACTCTACCCGGGTCCGCGCGAAGCCCAGGTCAAAGAAATCCGGGATCATGTACACGCGGAGCGGCAGCCGCCAGAGCGAGACCAGCACGTGCGTCAGCCGGGACTGTTCGTGCCGTGGGAGTGCCAAGATGATGTCGGTGACGCCACGCCGGGCCACGATCTCGGGGATCGCCTCCACGCTCCCGACGACCTCGTGGCCCTCGACCCGTGTCCCAGCCTTGTCCGAATCATCATCGATGAACCCGGCAAACGTCGCCCCCACCTCGGCCAGACTCCTCATGGTCTGGACCCCCAGGGCCCCCGCCCCGACGATGAGCGCCACCGGCATCTGGGGGGCCCATCGCGCTGTGCGGTACAGAATCCGCAGAAGCACGCGATGCCCCAGCAGCAACACCAAGGCCACGCCGACGAAATACAAGAAGATCAGGCGGGGGAGCTCACGGTACGTCAGGTAGAGCGCCCCCGCCAGCACCAGGCTGGAGGTCGTCACCCCCACCACCACCCGCCGGGCCTCGTCGACGACTCGGTAGATCCGCCGCGCATCGTAGAGGTTGGTCATGGGAAGGATGATCCCGAAAAGCGAGACAATCAGCACGTGGACGAGGAGGGGGGCCTTCGCGTCCCACCATCCGATCGGTGGCGAAAAGGGGAGCAAACGCAGGCGCACGGCGATAGAAAGGGCGAGCAGGCCGCACCCCAGATCCAGGAGGTACAGCAAGGTCATGTAGTTCGGCCCGAATCGCCTAAACATCTTGGACTGGCCTCACTACCCCTCTAGCCCGGCGATCCTTGGAAGCCTCACCCGGAGCCCCTCGGGCCCGGGCCCCAAACGATTCCTCCGCTCTCGCCGTCCGGCGCACATCACCCTGGGAATCCTTCCTGCACCGCCGCGGCCGGCGGCACCGGTTCCGGGGCGGCCCCGACGGCGGTGTCCCCAAAATGCCATGGCCCTTCGGGCTCCGCCTCATAGTAGCTGGCGTAATAGCGATCGTAGCCTCCGACGACCCCGGTCGGAACCGCGGTCACCGCCACCCCGAGGATGCGGGCGCCCACGGCCTGCAGCTGCTGCTGCGTCCTGTACGCGGCCTCCCGGGGCGTCGTGCCAACCTTGACCACCAGGAGGACCCCGTCCACGGAGGAGGCCAACACCGCGGCATCGCTCACCGGGAGAACCGGAGGAGCCAGGAGCACCAACACGTCCGCTTCCTCGCGGGCCTGTTGAAGCACCGTCCTCATGCGGTCGCTCCCCAGCAGCTCCGCCGGGTGAGAAGGCCTCCGCCCGGCGGGGAGAAACCACAGATTTTCTACCCCCGTTCGCACCACCGCTTGCCGCACCGACAGCCCATCGGTGAGGAGGTCGCTGAGGCCGTTCGCGGCCTCATCCCGGACCGTGCGCAAGGCCCAGCACTGGTCCAGCGCGGGCTTGCGCAGATCACATTCCATCAACCATACGCGCCGACCCATTTGGGCCAAGGCGATCGCCAGATTGGCAGCGACGACATCTTGCCCCTCCCCAGGCCCGGGGCTCGTGACGAGCAGGGTGCGGAGCGGCTCCTTGTGGAGGTAGAGCAGGTTCGTCCGGAGATACCGGAACGACTCGACAAAGGCGGCCCGGAGACGCGCCGCGGCCTGCAGCGATGCCGCCGAGGGGCGCCACTGGGGGAAGAGGTACCAGAGCGGGCTGGCGGTCAGCGCCGGCGGTGCGCCGCCTTGCCCGTCCCACTGATGCTGCGGGTGGCGAGGGAGCCGCGGGATCAGACCTAAGATCGGCACCCCCAGCACCTGCGCGGCGTCCTCGCCGGACTTCATCGGATCATCGAAATGCTCCTTGACGAGCGCACCGCCCGTGCCGACGATCAAGCCCAGGAAACCGCCGAGAATCAGGTCCATCGACCGCGATCTCGCCGGCTTTGGCGGGACTTTGGCCGGATCCACCACGCGCACCGCGCTTCCGATCGACGCCTCGGCGATGCGGGCCTGCTGAAGCTTGTCGGAAAGGATCTGGTCGACCGTTTCGGCGTCCTTGGCCTGGCGAGCCAGCCGCACCTGCTCGAGCTCCCGCGCGGGTAACTGCCGGAGCTTGTTCCCGTACTCTTGGATCGCCGCGGTCAGCGCTCCCTCCCGGGCGTCGTAGGAGGCGTTGACCACCTCGTCCTGCCTCAGCTGTTGGGCGAGCTGCTGGTAGACCGGGTCCACCCCGTAGTGATCGACTTGCAGGCTCCGGGACAGCTCGGCGTCCAGGCGGCGCTTGGTCTCCTGAATCTTCGCTTCCTCGGCAATCAACCCAGGGTACTTTTGGGTGAACTGCCGGCGCATGCCGGACACGTTGATCTCCTCGGACGCCAGCTGATTCTGCAGGCTGGTGATGAGCGGGCTGGGGATCCACTGGGTAGGTGCCACCTGGGACTGCGAGGCGAGGCGGGCCCGGCTCGCCGTAATCCTCGCCTGTGTTTCCTGCCGCAACGTGCGCACGTCCACCAACTCGGCCTGCAGCTGGCCGAGCCGGTTCAGGCTCTGCACGGTTTGATCCTGAACCGCCACATCCCCATGCTGAGACTTAAATGCGGCCAGCGCTTCCTCCCTCGCCCGCAGCTTCGGGGCGGCGACCGTGAGCTGCTGCTCGATGGCCTGACGCAGTTGGGCGGCGCGGAGCCTGCGCGCCCTAAGGTCCATGTCGATGAGGCTTGCGGTCACCGCATTCGCGGCGTCCGCGGCGACCCGAGGGTTTCGGTTTGCGACGCTGATCACGAGCAGCTGTGTTTGATGCAGTGGATTCACCCGCACGGTGGTCAGGACCACGCTGGCCAGCTGAGCCCCCAGCGTAGGGGCCAGTCGCGCCTGGGCCCCCTGCAAGACGGTATCGCTCCGAACCAGTTCGGCGAGGGTGGAGAGGTCGGGAGACATGGCTTGCGCCTCTGCGTTCGGGTCGGTGGGGCCGAACGCCGGTTGGTTGAGGACGACCTCCGGCGGCACCTTGTCCTGCGTGATGATCGTCGACGCCCGGTACACGGGAGGCACGACCAACGCGGCCATCGCCCCCAGCCCGAGCCCGATGAGCAGAGCCCGCAGGACCCACTGCCGACGACGGTAGACCACATCCACGATGTCTCGTAGCCGCAACTCGTAACCCTTGGTCATAGGAGAGGCCTCCACATCCTCCCTAGAAAGGCTTGAAGATGCTGGCGATGCCCGCCAGGATGCTCACGATCGTCTGGATGCCGGTGACCTTGTTTTGCGGGACGACCACAACGTCCCCCGGCTCGATCGGCACATCTTGTGAGATATCGCCGGTCCGCAGCATTGCCTGGAGATCGGCGGAAATGAGCGCGCCGCGCCCGTTTGGCAGCGGGGTCGTGGTCGTCGCCGGGGGCCCGGCGACGAGGTCGCCGCCGTTGGGCACCTCAGCCAGGACATTCGGTCCGGTGCCGGGCCTCCGGACGATATAGACGGTCTTGGCTGTGCCCGGTCCGGGCTGCGGACCCCCCGCCATCGCGATCGCCTGAAGCATCGTCACCTGCCCCTTGATGGTGAATGCGCCCGGGGCGCGGACGTCACCGAGCACGTAGAACTTGTTGTTGACCTCCTCGGGGACGTAGAGCGTGTCGCCCGGCTTCAGCGGCACGTTGAACCCGGTGTTCTGGTCGAGGAGGAGATCATCCAGCACGAGATCCTGGGAGGCGCCCGTGGACCGGACCAACCGGGCCTGCGTCAACGACGCGCGGTCGGTGAGCCCCCCGGCCATCAGCAGGGCGTCCAGGACCCGCATGTTGCCTTTGATACGGATGCGCCCAGGATGGACCACCTGTCCTTCGATCGTCACCATGTTGGTGAGATCCTCGGGCACCACCAGCGTCTCACCGCCGTGCAGCGCCACGTTGAGGCTGACGTTTCCGGCAAGCGCCCGGTCGACGTCCACGGCCGCCGGCGCCTCCCCGGGGCGCAGGACCTGGACCGCCGTGGTTGAGGCGGAGTCGGTCAGGCCCCCCGCCGCCGCGATGAGATCCAGCAGGCGCGCCCCCGCCGGCAACTCGTACACCCCGGGGTGAGCCACCTGGCCGAGCATCGAAACCCGGATCTTCCTGAAATCCTTGATCATGACGGTGACATGAGGATCCAGGATGTACGTGGCGTACGCCTTGGTGAGGGACGCCATCAGCCGATCGACCGTTGTCCCGATCGTGGGAACGGAACCGATCAGGGGAAGGGCGATCCGGTTGTCGGGCCCGATCGTGACCGTGCGGGTGAGGTCGGCATACCCCCAGACGGAGACATCCAGCACATCCCCGGGCCCAAGCTGGTACGTGGTCCCAGGGGTCTGGCTATTCGCCGGAACGCCCGCCAGGAGCATCACGAACACCGCCAGTAGCGCCACGGCCGACCGTTGCACCCGCCGAAGACTCTGTCCGTCCCTCATCATCCTTGACCCTCCCCAGCCCATACCATCACCTCGGACGTGCACCCGGGGCATCGGGGCACTCCCTATAGAGCAGTCGATCCTGCGTTTGAGGCACACCTGAGGATGCGCAACGAGACAATCCCCAACCCGTGCGTTTCGGAGGGGACGCGTTTCGGAGAAAACCTCGCGCCGCAGCCGGGGCCAACGGTCGGCGCATCGCCGATATCTCTAGCCGGGGATCAGCTGAAGCGTCGGCCATTGCCGTGGTCAGATGCGTGCCGCAAGATGTAGCACAACTCCCGCTGTCCGTTGTGGCCGCTTGCGAAGTACAGCCCGATCACTACGTACTGGCCGCCCTGATAGCGGACGGTGCGTTCCCCGCGGTCCGTGCCAGCCGCGGCGCACTCGTCCGCCCGTGCATTGACTATTGCCCTGTCCAGCTCGATTCCGCCGCCCCGCTGTTTCCAGGTTGGAACACTATCAAGTGGCTTACATTACTTTGTACCGCGCGAGGGGGCGGACGTCGATATATCAGGCGGCGGAAGCGTGCTAATTCGAACGATAGACTCTTGCGGCGAGGGAGTAGGACGTCTGCGGTCCGGGGGCCATCTGGTTAGCGGACCGAGGTCTCCGCAGGGGCGGGACGCCGGCCGCTACTTGATCAGGCCTTTCCGCAGGACGTAGGCGACGGCCTGGGCGCGGTTCCGGGCGGGGAGCTTCCGGAGAATGTGGCGGATGTGCGTCTTGACCGTGCCCTCCGCGACCACGAAGCGGGTGGCGATCTCTTGGTCCGTCCGCCCCTTGGCGACCTCCACCAGGATGTCGAGTTCGCGGGGGGTGAGCCCCCCGGACTCAGGCCGTTGGGCTCCCCGCCGCTCCCGGGCCAGCCGGCCCAGACGCTCCATCAGCTTGCGCGTGATCTCCGGGTGGAAGAAGGCGCGCCCATGACACACCGAGCGCACGGCGGTCGCGAGGTTGGTGCCCGGGATGTCCTTGAGGATGTAGCCGGTCGCCCCGGCCTCGATGGCCTCAAGCGCCTTCGCATCGTCGAGATGGTCGGTCATCACGATCACCTCGATCTGCGGCATCGCCTGCTTAATCATCCGGGTGGCGCCGAGACCATCCTCCTCACCGAGCTCTTGATCCATCAGGACCACGTTGGGTTTGAGTTCCAGGGCCACGCGAATCGCCTCGTCGGCGCTGTCGGCCTCGCCGATCACCTTGATATCCTCAAAAGCATTCAGCACCCAGCTGATTCCCTGGCGCATCAGCACCAAGTCAATAGCCAGGATCACTCGAACCTGTTGCGGCGTCTTCTCGGCGGTGGCTACGCTCGTCCCGGTGAGCATGTACCCCTCTATCCCCTAAGACCCAATTCTAGCGTTTCTATCGATAGATGGATATTGATTTCGCGCCGCTAGTCCCTTCCTTCGCTTAACGGATTCGCCCTCGCCATATGAGGAGGCGTACCATCATCAAAGGGACAATCCGCTTGGTGGATTCTCCCTCACCATATGAAGGAGGCGTAACGGGATCATCAGAGAGACGTCGAAATGGCGTTCCCCCCATACGTGCGATCGCCAGGGGTGGGTGGTGCGTGGAGCATACAGGGGTCCTCGCGGACGGCGGATCAGGAAACCTTCACGGGAGGCCGGGGGTCTCTTCCGCCAGTCGTGGAGGAGATCCCCACCGGAGGAGCCTGTCCTGAACGGCGCTCACGCCGCCACCCCAGAAGAAGCGAGGGACAAGAGGAAGTGGAGAAACCGGCATGCGATCCTCTCCGGAGGCCAAGCCGACAGCACATTAACTTCCGGCCTCCAGGCCACCCATCATCGCTTCCGTGGTAAAGCGATACCTAGGGGGATTCAAAATGAGGAGGGACTCGGCCAGGTGCGCTCGCTTATGGTGAGCCTTCGGCGGCTGCAAATGGGTGACCAGCGGAGATTGTGAATGCGGGCTCCTGCAGAGGATCTGCCGACCCCTCCGGTGCCGAACTCCAGTAGACTTGAGGGGCGGCTCGCGTTCAGGCCGATCGAGATTGGAGGCGTGCCGCTCTCCCCACCATCATCTCGATGAGGTTGCGAGAACGCTCACAGGGAACGATCCGGGGACCGCCAGGGGAGCCCCCGAGATGCCGGCGGACTGCGTGGACGCGAGGAGCGTGTTCAGGAGCTGCGCCAGATTGACCGTGGTATTCTGCGCCGGATTTGGCCCGGGGATCACCAGGTGCAGCTGCAGAAACGAGGGCCCCCCTCCGAAAGCCGGCGCCACGCGCAGGGGGATCACCAGCGAGCCGGTGGCAGGCGTCGGCGTGAGCACGAGGATGCTCGGAAGGATCGGCGTGGGCCTATTGGCGCCCGGCGCCTGAAAAACCGTTACACCCGGACCCTTCGGCACCAAGATCGATGGGGTAGGCGGGCCCACGGGGGGGACGCTTGAGGGGGAGAAGATGATGATCGTTCCCCCCACTGTCCCAGCGGGGGAGGTCGCATCGGCGTACGCCGCCCGGGCCTGCGAAAGTGCCCCGCCGAATCCCGCCAGCAGCGCCACGAACGCGGCGATCGCCGCCGTCCTCCGCATCATCCCGACTCCTCAGCCGCGACCTCGAAGGCCATCCGACCACCCCACTTCGGCAGATCCCAACCGGCGCCCTTGCGCGAGGCCAGGCCCGCGGTCTTCCCGCACACGTTTAGGCCGGGCCAGGCCGGTCAAGGACGATCGTCGACGCCTTGATGCTCCCGTCCGCATTGCCGGTCCCCCGGACGCTGATCCGCATCCCCGGCTTGAGATCCCGCAACCGCAACGTGACCAGCCGGTGAATCTGTGTCGCGGCA
>DATEHM010000276.1:0-17673 GCA_035279545.1 bacterium
CCCTCCTTCATTGATCACCCGCCCGGCGGGCCGCGTCGCCGGAGTGGCCGGGGCGGCATCAGGGACACCCGCGGCCTGCGGCGAGGCGGGGGTCGCCTCCGCGGGGGGATGCCCGACCTGCGGAGAGGACAGCGCCCGCGCGGGAGATCCCGCGTGTGCCGAGCTCGTGCGCGCGGGTGCACCGCCTCGCCGGGGGGTCTGGGGTAGCGGCATCCGGCGAACCCCGCTCCGGGCGGGTTCGGCAAGGCGGGATGGTCGACGGGATGCCGACTGCGACCCCAGTGGCGCCGTCGCCGTCCCCGCAATCGACGGGAGCCCCTCCTGCACGGCGGTCGGGCCGGGGACCTCTCCGCTTCTCGCGCTCGTGGAGCGTTGGGTAGGTGGAGCCGCCGGCGGATGGAAGCGCACCCATCCCCCCCATCCCGCAGCCGCGGCGACGGCCGCGGTGCATGCAACGATCAGAACCTGGCGCCCGCGCACAGAACTCACCAACGGCACACCCCTAAAAGTTCTTCGAGAGCCCCAAGAAGACACTCCTGCCCGGCTCGGGGAAGCCGAGCGACTCCTGGTACTGCACGTCGAAGAGGTTTTCGACACCAACTTGCAGCGTGTACCCATTGTCCAGCGCCCACGACGCGGTGATCCCGGTCAGCCAGTACCCCGGGACCTTGCTTGTGTTCGCGGGATCGGCAAACCGATCGCCGACGTAGCTCAAGAGCGCGGTCACGGTGTTGCCGCGAGCCCACTGATAGGTGAGTTCGACGTTCGCCTGCTGCCGCGGGATATAGATGACATCGAGCCCGGTATTCGCGTCGCGCGCGAGCTGGTCGGTGAAATTGAGGCGAACGAACCACCGGTCGGCCAGCCTCCCCACGAGCTCGATCGACGCGCCATCCACGATCGCATGGCCCACGTTCATCGGGACAAAGAGCGGCGGCGAAGAGGTGATGAGATTTGTGGCATCCGTGTAGTAGCCTGTAAGATGGAGGGCGAGGCCCTGCACCAGCGTGTACTCCACGCCGAGGTCGTAGGACCACGCGGTCTCCGGCTGCAGCCCGGGATTTCCGGAGAACGCGGGCGCCAGCTCGTCGAAGCTCGGCGCTCGGAACGTCCGGCCCACGCCGGCGCGGAGCGCCAGGCGGTCGGTCAGCAGCACCACCACCCCAATCCGCGGATCCACTTGGTTTCCGTACGATTGATAGAAATCATCTCGGACCCCGAAAGAGAGCAGCACGCCCGGGGAGACCTGCCAGTCGTCCTGGACGTAGAGGCCGAGGTCGCTGCCGGTGTTGGTGAAGAGGGTCGGGGTGTTGTCGGTGTGCGCGATGGACTGCCCCTGGTACTCTGCCCCCACCGTGAGGAGATGGCCGGCGCCCGGCACGGTGACGACCTGGCCCTGCAATCCCCACAGGCTTGCCGTGTCGTCGGACTGAAACGCGAACCCCGGACTATTGAAGTTCACATCGTCATCGAGAAAGTACAGCCGCAACATCGCCCCCGGACCATCGGCCCGTCCCCGACGCCAGGACAGGTCCACAAGCGTTCGGCCCTCGAGGGTGCGGGCGAGAAGATCCTGAAACGCCGCCGGCAGCGGCCCGGGGGTCCCGACGTTGTGGGAGAACCGGTTGAGCGTGAGCGTCACCCCGGCATCATCGGCGGTCGACCAGCGCAGCTTGGCCATCGTGGTGAAATCGGAGAAATCCGTGTCAGGGACGAACCCGGCGCCGGAGTTGAGGATGCCTTGGACGAGGTAGGTCAGGCCCGCCACCTGACCGCCTAGCGAAAGGAGGTTGGCGGTGAGGCCGTATGAGCCGGCTCGGGAGGAGAGCACCGTCTCCGGGGTCGACTTTGTCACGATGTTGATCACCCCCCCGAGCGCCGCGCTGCCGTAGATCGCCGAGAAGGGCCCGCGGAGGACCTCGATATGATCGACGTTTTGGATCGGCAGCGTGCTGAGATCGACGCTTGCCTGGTCGGGGCGGTTGATTGGGACGCCATCGAGGAGGATGAGCACCTGCGTCGATGATGAACCGCGGACGCTCACCGTGGTGAGCGAGCCGGGGCCGCCGCTGTTCTTGATCCGGACCTCAGGCAATACCCGGAGGGCGTCGGCGACGCTGAGGGCGCCCATCGCCGCGATCTCGTTGGCGGTAATGACGCTGATGGAGGCCGGCGTTGTGGTGGGGAGTTGCGGCCGCTTGCCGGCCACTTCGATTTCTGGCAGCTCGAAGGTCGGCGGTGCGGGCGGTGGCTCCTGGGCCCGTCCGGGGGAAGCGGAGATGAGCGTAAGAACCAGAACCTGCGGAATCACTCTCCAACCCGCAACCCGGGCGGGCACCGAGCGGAACAGCCGAGCCAGCATGAGTTCATCCCCCCGTCTACGGCTCCAGGTCCAAAAAAACCGGCCCCCATGGGAAACGGGGACCGAAACGGCGCAGGGCCGCAAGCGTACCTTCCTCTCAGCCGAAGGTCACCGTACGCGATCGATTGGGCAGGTTTCCTGGCTCCGGATCCTCGCCGCTCCGCGCCTTCCCGGTTATCCCAGTGGCGATCTGGCTTGAGCAGCTCCCCGTTACAGTGGCGGGACCGCGCCGGCGTTGCGGCACCGTGGATATCCACGGACCGCGCACCGGACTTCCCTTTTACTCCCGGCGAACCGGGAGCACCCAACCGACACGGTATGAAGTTTGGTTTCTACTATAGCATGAGACGGATTGGAGTCAAGCAAGATAAGGGAATAGGAGATAAGACCCTCCTAAACGCCCCCCTATCCAACTCGGACTAAGCCACTGAAGCGCCCCCCTTGTTCAAGATTGTCTAGCGCGGTGCGGAGGCGGGCACATTCCAGGGTTGAGGAAGCGTAGCGTGATTCCTCGTTCGTCAATCCGTCATAGGAGAGAATAGATGCGTCGGTTGGCTGCCACGCTGATTACCGGAATCGTGTTGGCGTTTATGCCTCTTGCCCAAGTGCACGCTCAGGACTCTGGGCCAACGGCAATATGTAACGATGGGACTTACAGCTACGCGGCCCACCACCAAGGGGCTTGTTCTCATCACGGTGGGGTGGCCGTGTGGTACAAATAGCGGGGGCGACCAGAACGAATTTTATATGCCTCAATTACACGCCATGATTCCCAATACCAACGCCGGCGATCATTTGTTCGCATATAAGAACTAGCTGCCGTGCCGTATTGCCTAAAGCACTTTTCCCTGAGGCGCAGAACTCTCCAATTGTCTAGGGGGCGTCTCACCTGACGCACTCCTGGCCTCATTGTTTACTCCAAAGCCGAAGGTCGAATCCCGGGGCCCTAGATTGTAACTGCGACTCGGACTCGATCTGGGGGGGCAGCCATGGAGCAGTTTCAATTTGACATTGATGTCAACCCCGATGCCCAGGAAGTTGAGTCTCTCAAGGACCGTGTGGACACATTCAATGTCGAACGAACAAGAATACACGACTTCAAAGAACTTTCAATCTTCTTGCGAAATTCCATGAAGCAGCTGATCGCCGGAATCTACGCGCGAACATGGGGGGGTTTTGCGTCGACATTCGATTGTTGTGGGTGCGCGAGGATTTCCGTGGAGCGGGGCTTGGATCGAAATTGATGCACGCCGTGGAACACGAGGCGATCCGCAGAGGTTGCCACATCGCCACTCTTGAGACACATAGCTTTCAGGCGCCGGGTTTCTATGAAAAACTCGGCTATGAAAAAATCGGAGTTCTCGACGAATACCCCATTGGACACCAGAAGCACTACTTGAAGAAGGTGCTGTCAATCTGATCCGGCGAGACAAGGGGCGCACAGTTTGTGGCGGGGCCCGGATTTGAACCTTCATCCGTCTCGGTTTTGACAAGAGGAATTTTCAACCGGCTGAGGACTTTCAAGCGGCGTTGAAAGAAATCCCCGTCTTCGTGAAAAACGGATTGGGAACCCCCGCTGGTGTGGCTCTCACTCACATGACGTTGGCAGAGGAATACAGCACCTCAGAAGAACTTCCATACTCCGTACACGAAGTAGAACGCCATGATTCGCGTAAAGTAAAGAATGATCTTCATGAGGATGTAGCTGATGATCAATAACCCCAGGAAGAACTTGACCCTGAACCTCAACTCAGAAGCAAGACCCTTCATTTGACTCAGGTGGTGGGGTGGCTGCTCAAACCCCGGCTCCGGCGGTGGTGCGTCCCCTGCCTTGTCGTGGCTCGACTATGGAGAGCAGCCATCGGGAGGACCACCCGGATGGGTGCGAGGCGTGCCGGGTCCAGGGTCGCAACCCGTTCTTCTCCGAAAGGGGCCGGGGCCCACGATGCCTATTTCTGAAGCTTCGAGATCTTTGACCCCTCCAGAGTCAGATTGTACATGAGACCCTTCTGCCCGACCACGAACCCCACGATAGGCTCATGGTACTTCGTGGAGTCTATGGACGCCTGGGCCCCCAGGTTCACGAGGACAACCGATCCGTCAACGCCCACCTGCCACCCCTTCTTGGCCCGGAAGTCCCTCAGCGCTTTGTCCTGGAGGAATACGAGGATGATGTCCTTCTTCTGGGCCCCGAACTGGAGGCCGATTGAGGCGGCCGCGATGCTGTAGTAGGCCGCGGTCCCGCCGTGGATGCGCAGCGCGCCCTCGCCGTATTCTCCCCCGATTCCCAGACCGGCCTGTATAACCCCGGCAAACACGAGGACGCCCTTGGCGTCTTGGAGGAACTCCCGGGATCCTTTCACCTGCTGCATGAACCGATCCAACGCCGCATTGACACTTGCGTCAATCTCCTGCGCCGTCTTGGCGTGGGACGCGCTTGGGACGATCAAGTTCCCCAGCAGAAGGACACACAGTGCCCACACGATACGCTTGTCGAATCTCCGTCCTCCCATCGTCACCCTCCTCATCGTCATGCGACCACCGTTGAGCCGGCCAGGGGCGGACCGCTCAGGGCGCCGCCCGCATTTAGTCCGCGGACCCGATCATGGACTCGACACGGCGCTTCACCGTGTGGTGGTGCGGTGCCGCTGGCCGCAAGAGCAGCGCGGGCCACGTCACAGCCTGATGAAGCCATGCTGCTTGTTTGCGCCGTCTCGATAGCCACCGGCAATCTGCCCACTGTTATTGATCCCGGCAGCCTCCACTCCGGCGGCGTTGGGGACGTCAATCGACGAAACGGCTCCCCCGTCAAACACAAAGGCATGCTCCTTCCCAGACGCGTCCACATTGTACCCCACGATCTGTCCACGGTTGTTGATCCCGAGGACCTCCGTTCTGGCGGCGCCGGCGATGTCGATCGTCTTGAACGTGCCGGCGGAGAGGACGAAGCCGTGCTCCCTGCGCGAGGGGTCCGTGTAATACCCAACGATATCGCCCTTGGCATTGATCCCCATGGCTTCCGTTTCCGTGGCGCCGGGGACGTTGATGGCGCTGATAGTTCCCCCGACAAGCACAAAGCCGTGGCGCTTGCCATCATCATACCATCCCACGATATCGCCGCGATCATTGATCCCGTGGGCGAGGGTCTGGGCGGCGCCGGGGACGTCAATCGTGCCGAAGCCAATCCCACTCACGGCGAAGCCGTGCGCCCCCTTCGCGTCCGAATAGCCACCCACGATCCGCCCGTTATTATTGACCCCGAACGCCGCCTCCCTCAGGGTGGGGCCTGGGATCGCAACCGTGCTGAAGACTCCCTGCGTGAGCACAAACCCGGTCCATTTGCCCGAGCTGTCGATAGAGAACCCCACAACCTGGTTCAAGTCGTTGAGCCCGGTCACGACCGTATTCCCGGCATTGGGAACGTCGATTTGAATAACGGGAGGAGACACGGCCGACGAAACCGTCCGCGCGCCGGCGCAGGTCACGAACAGCGCCAGGAGCACCGACCCAAGCGCTCGGCCGCCGCGTCCACACCGAACCCTGATGCCGTTCGTGGTCATTGCCGGCGCCTCCCGTGCCTCGTCGAGGCAAGCGAAGGTCACGGACGAGATCGATGGATGTGCGGGCATCTCTCATGGGATACCCGCAGGTGCAGATTTTCCGACCTTGGGCGGCGGACTCCTGCCGGCCGGGACGCCTCGATCGCCGCTATCGCCAACTCGGATCGGCCAAGGGACCGCGGGATCCCAACGCGGATTGGACGGCACCCAACATCATCGAGGCAAACCGATCCCCACGATCGAGACTGACGCGCCGGCGCGCGCCGCGATGTCTCACCGCTCCCCGACTTGGGGCATACTTCTATCTGGCGGCTCGGGAACCGGTTGGCCTTCACCGATTCCTACTTTGTGCATCCTGCTTAGCGACACTTTGGGTGCCAGGATAGGATCAACGGGGGCGAATTCATTCGCCCGGGGTCACCTCAGCGGGTTCTAAACCCGCACCCGGCCGCCTAACCCTCACCCTGGCTCGTTCGTTCCCGCCGAAACCTCCGCCCGTCGCTCTGGATCGGCAACCCCGATCCCAATGGCGGCGCAGAACATGCGCCGACCAGCGTCGAGCGATCCGAGAATCTCCCACGCTCCCGGCGGACCGGGCAGGACTCACCGCGAGATCGGTCCAACTCCTCGTCATGATCGTCGGCGCCGCGCAGCCCCGAGGGAGGCCAGCGGGCTGGGTGCAACTTGAACCCCTGGTCGCGGTCGTCCTCTGGGGCGGGATCTACACGGGCGCCAAACTCGGGTTGGCGGAGATCCCGACCCTGACCTTTACGTTCCTCCGGGTCCTGCTGGCGGCGCTCGTTTTCGCCACCGTCGTTCGTGGGTGGACAGCCCTCACCCGACCGGCTGTATGGAAATCGCTCCTCGGGGCCAGCCTAGCGCAGACAGCATTCCAGCTTATGCTGATTGCGGGCCTTCAGCGGACGACCGCCGGAACCAGCGCGATCCTCCTCGCGGCGGCCCCGCTCATGACCGTCGGGTGGCTCGGGATCGCCGGCCGGGAGGGGATCGCGGGGCGCCAGTGGGCCAGCCTGCTCGTCGGATTCGTCGGCGTGGCGCTGGTCGTGCGGGGGGGGATGAGCGGGCTGGACCCGGTGCACGCGACCGGTGATGTGCTCGCGCTCGGCGCCGCCGGCGCGTGGGTGTGGTACAGTCTCGCGATCGGTCCCCTGGTCGGTGAGCTCGGCGCGATGCGTGCGACCGGAGGCGCGATGGCCGCCTCGGCGGTTTTCCTCACCCCGTTCGCGGTGGCGGGAGCCGGCCACCTTCGATGGCAGGCGGTGTCGTGGCCAGCGTGGGCGGGCCTCGTCTACAGCGCAACCGCGGGGATGGTCGTCGCGATGGCGCTGTGGAGCAGATCGGTCCGGCGGCTGGGACCGCGACAGACGATGGTCTACGTCTATCTGGAGCCGGTATCCGCCGTCGCGATCGCCGCCGCGCTGCTCGGCGAGACGCTGCACCCGATCCAGATCGCGGGGGCGCTCCTGACGTTTGCCGGGGTGTGGCTGGCCTCGGGCTAGCAGCGCCCGGCCGCACCGGCAGGCGGATCGGAGGACTCGTGGCGGGCCCGCACCGAACAATGCGCTGCGCGGTCGCGGGGGACCCCGTACCGCAACGGAGGAAGTCGATCATGCCGCACGTCGCCCCCGGCGTGTACAACATCATGGCCACGCCGCTCGATGCGTCCGGCGAGCTGGACCTGGCCGGCCTGCGCCTCCTGGTGGACTTCCAGTTGGCGCGGGGGGTCACCGGCCTCAACATTCTCGGAAACTTGGGCGAGGTCCGTTACCTGACCGACGCCGAGCGGGACGCGGTAATCGAAACGACGATCGCGCAGGTCGCCGGGCGGGCCCCGGTCATCGTCGGGATGGGGTTCAGCGGGGCGCACGCCACCCTGCACCACGCGCGGCGCGCCGTCAGGGCGGGTGCCGCCGCGGTGATGGTGGCGCCGCCGGCCGGGGTGCGGGGGCAGGAGGCGATCGTGGACCACTACCGCCGCGTCGGGGGTGGCACACCGCTCCCCATCGTCGTCTACGACGAGCCGGTGTCCAGCGGGGTGGCGATGCCGCCGGCCCTGCTCGCCCGCATCGTGGAGACCGTGCCGACCGCGGGAGTGATCAAGTTGGAGGACCCTCCGACGCCGGCGAAGCTCACGCAGATCCGTCGGATCCTCGGCGACAAGGCTGAGATCTTCGGCGGACTGGGGGGGATGTTTTTCCTCGAGGAGTTGGGGCGCGGGGCGGTCGGGACGATGACGGGGTTCGCCTACGCCGAGATCCTGGTGGCGATCTACACCCGGTTCACGGCCGGAGACGCGCCGGGGGCCCGGTCGGTGTTCGAACGCTACCTCCCCCTCATCCGCTACGAAGCTCAGCCAGGGATCGGGCTCGCCCTGCGGAAGGAGATCCTCCGCCGTCGCGGGGCGCTGCGCACGGCGGTGGTCCGACCGCCGGCCCAGCCGCTGGACACGGACACGCTGGCCGAGCTCGACGCCACCCTGACGTCGGTGGGACTCGCCGACCAGGAACCGGTGCTCACCGCCCGCTAAGACCCGCGGTGCCGCGGCCGCGCCGGACATTGATCAGGGGACCAGCCCGGACCCCCCGGCGGGCGGCGGCTCTACCGCGCTCCCCGGATCTTCCAGACGAAGACCGAGCCGAGGGTGACGTAGCCGATCGCGAGGGCGAACACGACGGTGTAGCCGAGGTTTGGCGCACGGCGGTTGAAGGCGTCGATCACCGGCCCCGCGAGAATCGGCGCCACCACCTGCGGCAGCGTGTTGGCGATGGCCCAGATCCCGAGATCCTTCGCCGCGGACCGGGTCGACGGTAGCACGTCGATCGCCAGCGCCCAGTCGACGCTCGTATACGCGCCGTACCCGATCCCAAACAGGACGGCGATCACCTCGAGCGCGGAGAGCGGCGGCTGCATCAGGAGCCCAAAGCTCGTCAGGGCAAGGAAGAAGCCGGCGATCGAGACGATCCCCTTCCGCCCAATCCGGTCCGAGAGCACCCCGGCGACGAGGGCGACGAGCATCGCGGCCGCGATCGTGATCGCGCTGAGGACGCTCGTGGTGCGCGCGGCCTCGCGCACCGACAGGTGCAGCGTGTCCTTCACAAAGAACTGGAGGAAGCTGATCAAGGTGTAAAAGCCGAGCATGACGAGCCCCCGCGTCAGGAACAGCCACCCGAAGTCGGGGTAGCGCCGCGGGTCGATCCAGAAGGAACGCAGGAAAGCCGGCAGCAGAATCGGCGGGGGCGCGGGCAGCCGCTCCTCCCGGATCTGCGACACCATGATCGCGGTGCACACCACCAACACGCCGATGTCGATGCCGTATACCAGGGGCGTGTGCCCCCGCCCGACGAGATCGCCGGCAACCAACACCGCCGAGATCGTGCCGATCATCATCATGAACCCCATCACGCCGGACGTCACCCCCCGCTGCCAGGGAGGGATCTTGTCCGGGATGAGGCCGTTGAACGCCCCCCCGGCGAAGTTCGTCGCGGTCTGGACGACCACGACGGCGCCGACGTACCATCCGTAGCCGGGCGCGTAGCGCATCCCCAAGAGGCCCAGACAGCTGACGAGCGTGCCGGCGATGACGAACGGCCGGCGCCGCCCCATCGGCAGGGTGGAGCGGTCGCTCAGCGCCCCGGAGATCGGCGAGATCACCATCGCCATGACCGCCCCGGCGGCGAACAACAGCCCCAGGTAGGCGCCCTTCTGCGACTCGGGGACGAAGCGGAGGACCTCCGCCGGGATGACCACGGTAAGCAGCGCACCCCAGTGGAAGCTGACCGCGAACCAGTACAGGCCCAGCCAACCGAACTCCGCGGAGCGGACGGAGCGGGTGGGAACCCCGGGGCCGGCCGCGGGGATCATCTAGACGTCGTCGTCGGCCTTCGCCGCCACCGTCTCGCGAATCTCGCGCCGCAGCACCTTCCCGATGGCGCTCTTGGGGAGCTCGGTGACGATCTCGATCCGGCGCGGCACCTTGAACGGCGCGAGCCGGCTCCGGCAAAACTCCAGCAGCTCGCGCCGCACCTGCTGGGGATCGCCGGCGACGCCGTCCTTCAGCACGACCTGCGCCACCAGGAGCTCGCCCCGCACCTTGTGCGTCACGCCGGTGACCGCCGCCTCCTTCACTTTGGGGTGTTCGTGGAGCAGTTCCTCGATCTCACGCGGGTACACCTTGAGTCCGCCGACGTTGACGAGATCCTTCTTGCGGTCGACGATGAAAAAGTACCCCTCCTCGTCCACCCGGGCGATGTCCCCCGTGTGCAGCCAGCCGCCCCGCAGCGTCTCGGCGGTCTCCTCCGGGGCATTCCAGTATCCCCGCATCACCTGCGGACCGCGAACGACGAGCTCCCCGCTCTCGCCCGGCGGCAGCTCACGCTCCCCGGTCTCGAGGTCGACGATCCGCGCCTCGGTGTCCGGCAGCGGCAGGCCGATGCTCCCCGCCTTGTGCTGCCCGTGCACCGGGTTGACGTGGGTCCCGGGCGAGGCCTCGCTCAGCCCATACCCCTCCAGCACCGTGGCCCCGGTCAGCCGTTCGAACTCGGCCTGCACCTCCCCCGGAAGCGGCGCCGATCCGCTGACGCAGACCTTGATCGAATGGAGGTTGTATCGCTGGACGTCCTTCAGGTGATTGATCGCGAGGTACATCGCCGGCACCCCGGGGAAGATCGTCGGCCGGTGGCGCGCGATCATCTCGGCGACGACCCGAGTGTCGAACAGGCCCATGACGACGCAGATCACGGTCGCACCCACACTGATCGCGGTGTTGAGCGCAACCGTCAGCCCGTAGACGTGGAAGAACGGCGCGACCGCGAGGAACCGCTCCTTGCCCTCCTCGAGAGTCGTCAACCAGTGCCGCATCTGGATGCAGTTCGTGACGAGGTTGCGGTGGGTGAGCATCGCCCCTTTGGGAGTCCCGGTTGTGCCGCCGGTGTACTGGAGGACCGCCAGATCGTCCGGGGTCACCCGCACCCCGGGCGCGCGGGGGGACGCGCTCCGGAGCAGCTGCGTGAGCCGAAGTCCCTCCCCGGCCTTGGAGGTGCCCCGCAGCTTGTACCACGCCAGCTGCTTCCACGGAAATGGGAAGAAGTCGTAGGGCTCGGTCACGATCAGAGACTCGATGCGGGTCTCGGCCATGACCTCGGTCAGCCCGGGGACGAACCGCGAGAGCGTGAGGATGACCTTCGCCCCAGAGTTCCGGAGCACCGTCGCGAGGTCGCGGGCCTTGTACAGGGGGTTGATGGGGACGACCACCGCGCCCGCCTTAAGCGCCCCGTAGAAGCCGATGACGAACTGTGGGAAGTTGGGGAGCTGGATCGCCACGCGGTCGCCCGGCTTGACCCCGAGCCAGATCAGCGCGTTCGCGAACCGGTCGGCAAGCTGGTCCAACCGATGGTAGGAGAGCACCGAGGAAAAGGTCGGCGCCGCGAGGAGAATTGCGGGGTGGCGCGGGGACTGCCGCGCGTAGTTCTCGAGAAAATGGTGCACCGGCACCTTCGGATACGATAGGGTGGCCGGCACCCCCGCCTCATAACTCCGCAGCCAGATGCGGTCCATCGCCCTCCTCCTGTCGCGCCTTGCTCGCCCAGACCCCGCAACCTCGTCCGCGGGCGCCGCGATGGCGCCCGGTCCACGCGAACGAAGACGAGAAGGACGGGCCTCCGGAGAACCGACTGCGCTCCGTGTTCGATCAATGTCCGACTGGCCGTGCCGAAGCCCCGGGGTCGTGCCGTCCAGCCCGCCGCGGAGCATTGGCTCAGCCATTCGGTGGATGCCCCCGCGCCCCTGCTGTCAGGCCTCTTGCCTCCCTGGCCGCCGCGTCACGACCTCGGCCGCTCCCCATTCCACCGACCGGAGACAGCGTGGTGCCTGTCATCGTCCCGGCGGACCGAGAGATCCCGAGGACAGCTTGCCAGACGGAGGAACCGACAATGCGGAGACCGTCCGGGGCGGATCGGACAGGTTGCCCGCGGCGCCCCGCCCCCGAACGCTCCATGCGAGCCGCGCGGGCGTGCGATGGGGTGCGAGAGACGTGCCCCCGGGCCAGTGGGAATCCGTGCTCATCCGCCGGGGGCGCCGGCCCGTCTACGCTCTTAGGGTCATTCAGTAGATCTGCTTTCGCAGCTCCTCGGGTTTGAGCACGGTGACCATTCCCCGATGGCGACGGACCCATCCCTGCCGGGCAAAGACCCCCAGGCATTTGTTGATGCTCTCCCGGGTTCCGCCGACCAACTCCGCCAATTCCTCTTGGGTCAGCTTGGGGGGGCTGAGCAGTCCATCGGGACCCTCGGTCTGCGCCTCGGCGAATTGGAGGAGCACTTTAGCCAATCGGGCAGGGATGTCCAGAAAGACGGCATCGTGCACCTGGTCGGTTGTCCGCCGCAGGCGACGGGCGAGAACAGACAGCAGGCTGGCCGTGGCGCGCGGATGTTCGGCGAGAAACCGGAGCAGATGGTCCCGATCGAGCGCCCCCAGTGTGCAGTCGACCCTGGCCACCGCGGTGGCGGAGCGGGGCTCGCCGTCCAAGAGGCTGAGCTCACCGAAGAACGCCCCGTGCCCCAGGAGAGCGAGTGTGGCTTCCTTCCCCCTCCCCGACATGACGGTCAGCTTCACCTCGCCCTTCTCGATGAGGTAGAGGGTCGTCCCCGGGTCGCCTTGGTGAAAGACGATTGACCCCTTGGGATATCGACGAATGCGGATAAACGTGGCGAGAGCGTCGAGTTCGCTTCGGGAAAACCCCGCAAAGAGAGGAACCTGTGCCAGGACGCTTGGCATACTCCCCCCTCTCGCCCGCTAGTATACACCCCCCGTGCCCGGGGGGGCGCGGCTGAGCGGGGTTGGGATCTGGTGCGCCGGCACCCAGACCCTGTTGGCTGCGCGCGCTGTCCCGCAGGGTACATCCGCATCGGTCAAGCGAACTCCCGGCCCGGAAAGCCCGGGCCGGGAGCGGCGGCGCTGCCGTACGATCGAAAGGAGACCTAGGCGAGGTGCATCACGACCATCTTCAGTTCGGTCATCTCCTGCACCGCGTACTTCGGCCCCTCCTTGCCGAACCCGCTGTCCTTGAGCCCACCGTAGGGCATCAGGTCGGCCCGCCACTGCGGGCCCCAGTTGATGTGGAGGTTGCCCGACTCGACCTGCTGCACGAATTTCATCGCCCAATCGATGTTCTGCGTGAAGATCCCCGCGGACAGGCCGTAGTTCGTGTCGTTCGCCATCGCGATCGCTTCATCGATGGTGCCGACGGGGGTCACCGCGACCGTCGGGCCGAACACTTCGCTTCTGGATACGCGCATATCGGGCTTGACGTCCGCCAACACCGTGGGCGCGTAAATCGCCCCGTGACGCTCTCCACCGGTGACGAGCTTGGCCCCCGATGCCACGGCCTCGCGCACCCATTCGTCGACCCGCTGCGCATCCCGCTCCCGCACCATCGGTCCCATCTTGGTCTTCTCGTCGAGGGGGTTCCCGGTCGCCAGCGCGGCCACCTTGGGCTTGAGCGCGTTCAGGAAGTCGTTGTAGATCGGCTTGAGCGGGAGGATCCGCTGAGCGCTGATGCAGACCTGGCCGGCGTTGCTGAACCCGGTCGCGGCGACCGCGGCGGCGACCTTCTCCAGGTCGGCGTCGGGCATCACGATGAGCGGCGAGTTGCTGCCCAACTCCATCGTCACCTTCTTCAGGCCGGCCACCTGACAAATCCGCTCGCCGACGTCCCGGCTCCCGGTGAATGTGATCTTGCGCACCCGGGGATCCCGGCAGAGCGCCTCGCCGATCTCCCCCCCGCTCCCGGTGATGCACTGAATGCCCTCCGGGGGCACACCGGCCTCGAGCATGATCTGGGTGAGCTTGAGCGCGCTGAGCGGGGTGTCGGTCGCGGGCTTCACGATCACGCTGTTGCCGGCGGCGAGCGCCGGGCCCACCTTGTGGCAGACCAGGTGGAGGGGAAAGTTGAAGGGACTGATGCCCAGAACGACGCCGCAGGGGACCCGGACGGTGAACCCGAACTTCTGCTGGGTGACGCCCGGCGCCCCGTCGAGCGCGATCGTCTCGCCGTAGAGCCGCTTCGCTTCCTCGGCCGACAGGACGATGATCTCGATGGCCCGCGAGACCTCGAACCGCGCCTCTCCAATGATCTTGCCTTCCTCCAGGGTAATCGTGCGCGCGAGATCCTCGGTGCGCTGGGTCATCAGGTCCGCGGCCTTCCGCAGGATCTGGTAGCGCTCGTATCCGGTCAGCCGGCGCATCGCGCGCGCGCCGCGCGCCGCGGTCGCCAGCGCCCGCTCGACGTCGTCCGCGTCGGCCTTGGGGACGGTGTCGACCTGGGAACCGTCGAACGGATTGGTCACGGCGATCGTCTTGGGCTTATCGATCCATTCGGTCCCGACGTACATCTTCATAAGTGCCCCACCTCCGACTGATTCTCCCGAGAGCGTCGCGCGCGTTCACAGAACTGCCCTTAGCGTACTCTCTCGAACCGAGGAACTCCAGGGGAAATTACCTCTGGATCCGCCTTCTCGAAGGAACCTCTGTTCGGGTGTCTCAAGCAGGGCAGAGCCGGCCCGCGCGTAAGTTACTTAGGCGATGGACTACGGGAGGCAGCGGGGTCAGCGCAGCCCCCCGTACACGTTTGCCGGAGAAGGAGGCAGGGGATGCGGGTCGCGGTGATGGGTACCGGGGGAACCGGGGGCTTCTACGGAGGCCTCCTCGCACGGGCGGGGGAGGAGGTCACCTTCATCGCCAGGGGGGCGCACCTCGAAGCGATCCGCACCCGCGGCCTCGTGGTGAAGTCCCGCCTGGCGGGCGAGTTCACGGTGCGCGCCAACGCGACGGACGATCCCAAGACCATCCCGCCGGTCGACCTCGTCCTGTTCTGCGTGAAGACTTACGACACCGAGCCCGCGGCGGCTTTGATCCGGCCGATCGTCGGGCCGAACACCGTGATCCTGTCCGTGCAGAACGGGATCGACAACGACGAGCGGATCACACGGGTGGTCGGGCGGGGGACGGCGATCTCCGCCGCGGCCCAGGTCAACGCCCACGTCGAGGCGCCGGGCGTCGTCGGGCAGCCTGCCGGACCGGGAAGGCTGATCTTTGGAGCCAACGCGGGCGGCCTTGGCGCGCGGGTGGAGAGCCTGTACCAGCGGTTCATGAAGGCCGGGATCGCCGCCGAACTCCAACCCGACATCAACGTCGTGCTGTGGAGCAAGTATCTCTTCATCTGCGGGTTCAGCGGCGTGACCGCGCTGACGCGGCTCACCATCGGCCCGATCCTGGCCTGCGAGGAGACCCGGGAGCTGTTTCGGGGCGCGATGCTTGAGGTTGAGGCGCTCGCCCAGGCCTCGGGCGTCGCGCTGGCCCAGGGCATCGCCGACCAGTCGATCAAGTTTTCGGCCAACCTGGAGCCGTGGGCCACGGGGTCGATGGCGCACGACCTGTCGCTCGGCCGACGCATCGAAGTGGAGAGCCTGAACGGGACGGTGGTCCGGCGCGGCCGGGCCCGCAAGGTGCCCAGCCCGATCAACTTCGCGATCTACGCGGCCCTCAAGCCTTTCGTGAACGGGCCGCCTCCAGATCCCAGACCGCAGGCGGAGAAACGGCCGGGCTAATCGTCCCAGGCGCCGAGGAGGCGGCGCAGCACGAGCAGCTGTCCCAGATGGTAGGCGTTGTGGTCCGCGACGAGCAGGAGCTCGTGGAGCAGGGTCGGCCCATCGGGATCGGTCGGCACCCTCGCCAGGAGATCCGTCGCGGGAGCAGCGGCCATCGCCTCGAGCGCCTTGAGGTCCGCCTCGAACCCCCGTACGCTCCTCGCCCAACTCCCTCCGGCCGGCGGCACCGCGGCCGGCCAGTAGCCGCCCGGCCACGCCGGTGAAACGTGCTCGGGATTTTGGATGTATTCGAGGATATCCCACTGGCAGATCCGCAGGTGCTCCAGTTGCTGCCACGGGCTGTAGGGGGCGCCGCGGGGCTTCTTCCCCTGCAGCCCCTCCGGCATCCTGGCGACCGCCTTCTTGAACCCGACGTGCGCGTTGCCGCCGCGCAGCAACCACACCACCTCCTCACGCAGCGCCGCTTGGCTGGCCATGGCGGACATCCCTCCTCACGAACCGGGTTCGCGTTCCTTCGCCTGGAGACGACCCACTCAGGACCGCGCCGCGAGCCGGGCAACGAGCGCCCGCTCCTCCCCGCCGAACCACGGAGGACTGCCCGCCGCGGCGTTTTCCGTCATCCGCCCCGGCAGGGAAGTGGCGGGAATCGCCACGTGGCAGCGCGGGTCGCTGAGCACCCACTTCAGCAGGGCCTGAGCCCACGTCTCGACTCCGAAGGGCCGAAGGGGCGTCAGGTCCGCAGCGGTCGGAGGGCGGCGCATCAGCCCGCCCTCGGCGAACGGGCGCATGACCATGACCCCCAGGCCCAGATCGGCGGCCAGGGGGAGGACCTCGCGCTCCACTTCGCGCTGCAGAGGATTGTACGGCACCTGGATCGCGGCCACGCGCCCGGTCCGCATCACCTGGCGTAACTCGCCGAAGGCCGCGGCGTTCCAGTGGGTAGCGCCGATCGCGGCAACCCGGCCCTCGTCCCGCAGGCGCTCCAGCATCGAGAGGTGCTCCCGCCACAATACCAGATTGTGGACCTGGTACAGGTCGACACGGTTTCCGAAAAAGGCGAGCGCACGCTCGGCCTGGCTCCGCCCCTCCGCCGGGGTCTGCGCCCAGATCTTCGTCGCGACCAACGCCGCGGCGCGGCGCCCCCGCAAGGCGCTTCCGAGCACCCGCTCAGCTTCCCCGTACATCGGCGAGCTGTCGATGAAGCCGGCGCCGACGGCTAGCGCTTCGTCGACGATCGCGTGCGAGCGCTGCTCGGGCTCCTCCCCACGCACGTCGAATGTCCGCCACGTGCCCATGCCAACCGCGGGGACGCGCAGGCCCGTCTTCCCGAACAACCGGTGCTCCATGGATGGCACCGCCGGCAGCCTAACCGATCCCCCTGGATGCCCGGACAGTACTGCCCGTAGGAGGTCACGACCCCACTCTACCACCGCCGGGATGGGCCGACCAGTTCTCTTTTTGCACTTCACGTCGATCACGGCGTCAAAAAGTACGCGCGGCTGGTGGCCCTGAAGCGCCGGTACGAGCCGACCAATTTCTTCCGCCTCAACCAGAACATCCGGCCTGACCCGGCATAAGCGGTCAGGAACTCACCCGCCGCCGGAGACCCCGGGACGCGTCCGGCGCGGCTCCCGCCGCCGGGCGGTGCGGGTCGATCCCGTGCGGGACCAGCCAGTGGTGCGCCCAGTGCTCCAGGCGCTTGACGACGTCCTCGAGCGACCTGCCCTTCTCCGTCAGCACGTAGGTCACATGGATGGGGGTGCCGGTCTCCACCCCCCGCACGACGAGGCCCGCCTCCCCCAGCTCGCGCAGGCGCTGGACGAGCGCGCGCGCAGAGATGGCCGGCACCGCGCGCTCCAGCTGCGAGAAGCGCAGCGGGCCCGCCAGTAGCGCGCGCAGAACGGCGCCCGTCCAGCGGCGGCCGATCAACTCGGCCGCCTGCTGGAAGTACGGACAAAACCCCTCGGCAGGGCTCATCGTCCGTCGGGAGTAGGCTTCCCCGTGAGGACCCGCTCCAGCCAGGCTGCGAGCACGTCGAGGAAAGCCGGATCGATCGTGTGCGGGATCGGCGACTCGTGGTAGAGCACTTCGGCCCCCGCCCGCTCCAGGAGCTCGTGCGCCCGCCGGG
>DATEHM010000277.1:0-19917 GCA_035279545.1 bacterium
CATGAGGGTACGGGTACCGATCGCCGATCTCAGGCGGTTGCCCGCCGCGGAGACGGCCGATCCCGAGCCCGTCTCGCAGGCGTCCCCGGGGCTCGAGAAAGCGCTCCAGGTGGCGACCTCGGTGGACCTGCGCGGGCTCGCCGCCGATGACGCGATCTTGGAGCTGGACAAGTACCTCGACGACGCGGTCCTGGCCGGGCTGGAGCGGGTAATCGTGATCCATGGCAAGGGCACCGGTGCCCTCCGCCATGCCGTCCGCGTCCACCTCTCCCGGCACCCCGAGGTCGCCGCGTTCCGGCTGGGCGGGGACGGCGAGGGGGGAACCGGAGCGACGATCGTGGAGCTGGCACGCCGGTGAGCGCGGGGCTCCACGCGCACGGTCCGCGCGGCCGTCCGATCGGGCGGGGAGACCCCCGCCAGCCCTTCGTCGCGGCGCTCGCCGTGACGATCGGCCTGATGGCCGTCGAAGCCATCGGCGGGTGGCTGACCGGCAGCCTGGCGCTGGTGGCGGATGCTGGGCACCTGCTGGTGGACGTGGGCACGCTGGGGCTCGGGTGCGTCGCCAGTTGGCTCGCCGCGCGGCCGGCGACCGCGCGGATGTCCTACGGCTACCGGCGGGCGGAGATCCTCGCCGCCGTCACCAACGGCGTGGCGCTCTGGGCCGTGGCCGGCGCGATCGTCTACGAGGCCATCGCTCGGTTGAGGACGCCGCACGCCGTCTCCGCCCCCGGCATGCTCGTGGTGGCGCTGCTCGGGCTGGCCGGCAACCTGGCGGCGAGCGCGGTGCTGGCCCCCGGGCGGGAGGAGAACCTCAACCTCCGTGTGGCGTTCACCCACATCCTCGCCGATGCCGCCGCCGCGGTCGGGACGATCGCCGCAAGCCTGGTGATCCTCACCACCGGATGGACGCGGGCCGACGCGGTGGCGGGCGTGGCGATCGCGGCGCTGATCTTCGCCGGATCGTGGCCGTTGTTGCGGGAGGCGGTGCAGATCCTCATGGAGGGGACCCCCCATCGGCTCTCGCTGTTCGAGGTGGAGGAGGCGATGCGGGGGGTGTCGGGGGTGGTGAACGTCCACGACCTCCACATCTGGTCGCTGACCTCCGGCGTCGAGGCGGTGAGCGGTCACGTCTTGATCGCCGATGGGCGGGAGAGCCAGCGGGTGCTCGCGGACCTCTGCCGGCTGCTGAACACGCGCTACGGCCTGGGGCACGTCACGTTGCAGGTGGAAGACGAGGCGTTCCTCGACTCCGGGCACCCGAACTGCACGCCGCGCGCGGGGACAACGTTCGGGTGAGGATGTTATAATCACACGCGTGAGCCCACTCAACCCCGCCGCCCAACTCGAGCAGCTCAGGCGGGGGACCGTCGAGATCATTACCGAGGACGCGCTGCTGCAAAAGCTGGCCCAGGGGCGACCGCTCCGGATCAAGCTCGGGTTGGACCCCACCGCTCCCGACATTCACATCGGCAACGCCATCGTGCTGCAGAAGCTGCGGCAGTTTCAGGATCTGGGCCACGAGGCGATCCTGGTCATTGGCGATTTCACGGGGTTGATCGGCGATCCATCGGGAAAATCCGAGACCCGTCCGGCGCTCACCCCCACCCAGGTCGAGGAGAACGCCCGGACCTACCGTGACCAGTACGGCCTGATTCTCGACCCGGTGCGCACGCGCGTCGTCTTCAACAGCCAGTGGTTGGGGGCGATGAAGTTCTACGACGTGATCAGACTGGCCAGCCGCACCACCGTGCACCGGATCCTCGAGCGCGACGACTTTGCCAAGCGGTACGCGGAGCGCCTGCCGATCCATCTGCACGAGCTGCTCTACCCGCTGTGTCAGGCGTACGACTCGGTGGCGATCGAAGCCGACGTCGAGCTCGGCGGCACCGACCAGAAGTTCAACAACTTAATGGGGCGCGAGCTCCAACGCGATCTCGGCCAGGACCCCCAGGTGGTCCTGCTCACCCCGCTGCTGCCCGGACTCGACGGCGTGCAGAAGATGAGCAAAAGCCTGGGCAACGCGATCGGGATCACCGATCCGCCGACGGAGATGTACGGCAAGGTGATGTCGCTCGCGGATGCCCTGATGCTCCCGTATTTCGAGTACTGCACCCTGGTGCCGCTCCCCAAGGTCCGCGAGCTGGAGGACGACCTGGCGGCCGGCCGGGCCCACCCCCGGGATGTGAAGGCGCGGTTGGCTCGGGAGATCACCACCCGGTACCACGGGGAGCCGGCGGCCCAGGCGGCGGCGGCCGAGTTTGCACGGGTGTTTGCCTCCCACGAGCTGCCGGAAGAGATCCCCGACGTGGACCTCCCGCCCGACCGGCTCCGCGGGGGGGTCATCCGGCTGGTCCGCCTCCTCGTGGAGACCGGGTTGGCCGATTCGAACGGCGAGGCCCGCCGGTTGATCAGCCAGGGGGGCGTCAGCCTAAACGGCGAGCGCATCAACCGGGACGTCGACGTGGCGGTGCAGGACGGATTGCTCATCCGCGTCGGCCGGCGTCGGTTCGCCCGCGTTCGCCTCGGCGAGTAACGGCTGACGTGACGATGCGTGAGGGGGGCGGCCGGTCCGCCCCCGTCGACGCCGGTCCTCCGCCGTGGGAGGGACGCCACCTCTCCCCCGGCGTCTATCGCTGGGGCCTCGTCCTCATCGCCGCGTTGGGGGCCGCGCTCCGCCTCGCCGATCTCGGCCGTCCGTTCAACGGCTTCGGCGCCACCGGGTGGAACGAGGGACATTACGCGCTGATCGCCCTCAACTTTGATCGGTACGGGCTCTGGTCCCAGCACGACGATCTCGGGGCGGACTACACGTTCTCCCCCGGGGTGCCCTGGCTGATCTGGCTGGCGTTCCGGCTGTTCGGCCCGCAGGAGTGGGCGGCGCGGCTGCCGGGGGTCCTCTTCGGCGTCGCGGCGATCGTCCTCGTCGCCGCGCTCCTGCGGCGGCGGCTCGGGAGCGAACAGGTCGCCCTCACCGCCGCGGGGTTTGTTGCGACCGCTCCCGGGATCGTCTACTATGCCCAAAACGCTCAGCTGGACACTCCCAGCATCACCTGCGCGCTGGCCGCCGCGGTGGCCATGCTGCGGCACCGCGACTCCGGGCGTGCGTGGCCGCTCGTCGGGGCCGGGGCGTGGGTCGCCCTGGCCGTGTGGTTCAAATTCACCACGGCGCTCATCTATCCGGCGCTCCTCGCCTGGTGGTGGGCCGCCCGTCCCCGCCGACCGCTTCCGCCCGCGGTCGCGGCCGCGGCGTTTGTCGCCCTGACCGTCCTGCCGAGCGCGGCGTGGGTGCTGTACGGCGCATGGACGGGGCGGACGGCGGCGAGCTTCTACCATCGCGACTGGACGCTGCGGGGGGTCGAGCAGGCGCTGATCGAGATCCCGCTGATCGTGATGTCGCACCTGTTCGTTCCCATCGGCGCGCTCCTCCTGGCGGGGATCCCGGTCGCTTGGCGCTGGCGCGCCCGCCTTCGCTGGCTCGGCATCTGGTGCTGGCCGTGGGTCCTGTTGTTCCTGGTGTTTCCGTATTCCAGCGTGGTCAATCGCTACTATGATCTCCCGGCGACCTACCTCCTTGTGGTGGTGGCGGCGTTGGGGCTGTGGGCGGCGCTGGCCGGGCGCCGTTCGGGCGACGCGCTCGGTCGTGCGGTGCTGGTCGGACTCGCGATCGTCGTCGGGGTCAACGCGGCCTACGTGCTTTGGGATCCGACGACCGATCGTGTGAGCCGGATGATGACCGCGCATCCGGCCCCGCTCGATCCGGTGCCTTTCTACTCGGCGAAGGTCGTGGCCCGCCTCCCACGGGGGCGCACGGTGGTCGATGCCCCCCAGACGATGTTCTACGCGGGGGGGGATCCGGCGTGGGTGACCCTCGTCGGGGGGGACGGCGACGTGAGGAGGGCGATCGACCGGGAGACCTTCGATTACATCCTGCTCAACGATTACTGGCATTCCCAGCCGCCCTATTATCCGATCGACGATGCCCTGCGCGCGCGGCTGGCGCGCCATCGCTACGTCCAGATCGCCCCCGCGGCGTGGGCGCACCCGTCCGCGGGCGGGGGCAGACGCACGCCCCACCGGAGAGCCCGCATTGACGCGCGGAACGGCTTCCTAGTAGTATGGGATTTGGCGGGCCCTTAGCTCAGGTGGTTAGAGCGCACCCCTGATAAGGGTGAGGTCCGTGGTTCGAGTCCACGAGGGCCCACCATACCTGAAATTGCCGAGGGGTCCTGTCGCCCGCATTCGGCTACCGCGCGCACGCGCGCCTTTCTGGTCCTTCCCGCACGATCCAGAGACCGCTACACTTCGGCTCCTTGTTGATTCTCTCCGCTCCGGCAGCCCTCGCACAGGCGCTGATTGGGGTCGGTCCGATGGGTGACGATGTAGCGCTTGCACCGCTCACAGCACCGCATCCGTCTGACCAGGCTGGCGAACGCGGTGTTCATCAGGCTGAGTTTCCGGTTGCCGCTCGGCCAAAATGCGCCACACGCCTGTATCATCGCCTCACACTCCCCTTACCCGCAGATGACTTGAACTCCCCCGGGAACTGCTCTGTCGACTTGTGGAATTTCTCGAGGAGTGCGCGAACGGGTGCTACGGTCATGGCCAATTCTCTTGTCCCGCTCGACTTACCGATGGTCATAGCATACTCGACGGCGGTTAGTCAATGCACCGATATGCCTCAAAATTATCGTTACCGAACGGCGAACCGTTGCCTCAAAATGCCGGTTACCGGCGCCCAGGAGGCAACGTGGGTCCGCACAGTGTCCGCGAATACGCCGCAGCCCTTCGTCCGCGCTACCGTTTCGCGTCCCGCCGTGACAAAAGCCGTCTGCTGGATGAGTTCTGCCGCGCCACCGGCCGCCATCGGAAAGTCGCCATCCGGATCTTGCTGCGCCGGCCGAAACGCTCCGCCACGCGCGCCGGGCGTCCCCGGGAGTACGGGACCAGGCTGCGCCCGGTCCTGGCGGAGCTGTGGGAAGCCAGCGATTTCCTCTGCTCCAAACGCCTGGCGCCGTATCTGCCGGAGGTGCTGGAAGCCCTCGAGCGCCACGATGCGTTGACGGTGTCGGCCCAGCAGCGGACGGCTTTGCTGCACATCAGCCCGGCCACCACCGACCGGCTGTTGCGACCGGTCCGCCGCTTCCATCGCCGCCACGGACTCGCCACGACCAGCCGCAGCGTCGCGGCCTTGCGGGCCCCAGTGCCCCTCCGGACGTTCGGCGAGTGGGTGGACATGCCGCCGGGCACCGTGCAGGCCGACTTGCTCGGCCATTGCGGCGAGACCACCGCGGGATTTTACCTGACGTCGCTGCTGGCGGTCGATGTGGCGACCGGCTGGACCGAGTCGCGGGCGGTCTGGGGCAAAGGGTACAAACGGGTCGCCGCCGCAGTGTCCCTGATCCGCATAGCGTTCCCGATGCCGCTGCACGGCCTCCATACCGACAACGGCGGCAAGTTCCTGAATCAACTGCTCCTGGGGTGGGCGCGCCGCCTCAAGATCCCCCAGACCCGCGGGCGACCGTACCGGAAAAACGATCAGGCGTCCGTCGAGCAGAAAAACTGGTCGGTCCTCCGCCGCATCATCGGGTACGACCGGTACAGCACGCGGGCCGCGTTCGAGGCGGTGCCGGCCGTGCACGAGCTCCTGCGGCCCCACGTCACCTTCTTGCAGCCCATCCGCAAACTGATCTCGCAGGAGCGCCATGGGGCTCGCGTCGTCAAACGGTATGATCGGGCCCAAACGCCGTACCGCCGGCTGCTCGCCAGCGGCGTCCTCACCCCGGCCCAGCGCGACGCCCTCGAGGCGGAGTACCATCGCTACAATCCCGTCCAACTCCGCACCGAACTCGCGGCGCGACTGGCCGCGCTCTGGAAACTTGCCCAACGATAGGAGGCCGAGGGGGATGAGCCGTAACACTACGAGGTGGTCGACGATGCGCAGGCGCGCGGCGGCCCCATGAGAAAGACAAGTACAGTAAGGATAGCCTCTGGTAACCCCTATTTTGAGGCAGCACCCTTATCTTCGGTAACCACTAATTTTGAGGCAACACGTGTGCACACCAGCGAAGGAGCTGCATTTTCTCGTAGAGGAGACTCAGCGGGAATGCTCGTGGTTGATGCCGGGCCCGGGTGCATCGCCTGTTCTACGGAATCATCCCCCCGAAGGTCACGTTGACCTCCCGCCGACGTGGGACATGCTCCAACCGCTACTTCTGCGTGCCCGCGACGCCAAGTCAATCCTTGTGGAACCCCGGGGGCGCTGCTGGCGGGTGAGATCGGTCTACGGTCCCGTTCGTGTGAGGGAGGTGGGTTTTCCACACAAGAGAACGAGGATCCCGAAGAATGTTCGGGTTCTCACGACTGGGTACTTTTGAATGAGCCGGGCGAGGAGTGCCCGGCCCCCGGTGATGCTATTTGGAGTCCCCATCTCGTTGCGTCCCAGCACGAGCCAAACTCTATCATAATGCGTCGGGAGATTGTCGATCACGGCCTCGGCCGGTTGTTGTGGCACGGTGACGGCGCCGGGAAGCGCGCGCAGAAAAGGGCGCTCCGGAAACACAACGGTGGGGCCGGTACGCTTGGTGTCATCGCGGTAGTAATCAAACGGTTGCCGTACGTAGGGCGGATAGAAGAGCACGGCGTCGGTTGGGCGTGATTGCGCGATGATGAACTGGGTGGCCTTCCGCCAGTTCTCCTTCGGGAAGTAGTCGAAATAGCTCTGGATGCCGTGGGCGGATAAGGCCACGATGGCCACCGCTGCACCGATCGATGCCCATCGGGGGCGCATTCGTGTGACCCCAATTGCGGCAAGGATGCTGAGGGGCGGCAGGCAGACCACTAAGTAGCGTGCGCTGAAGACGGGTTTGATCACCGATATGCCTAACGCCGCGAAGATTGGTACGAGTAGCCAAGCGACAACGACGCCATAACCCCACGCCTCGACCGAGGTTGAGGCAGATGCCCATGCCTTCCAGATTGGCCCGCAGGCGAGGAGGCAGGCGAGGGCGTAAGCGAGGAGGAGCAGCCCTCCGCCGGCCCCGGTGATCGCCAAGAGAGTGTAATAGACGCCAGGCAGGCTCGGCTTGGGAATCCCTGCGATCGCGCCGGTAGCGTGACTCGCGGCGATCCCTAAGGGCACCGTCAGGAGGACGACGAGCCCTCAACAGATGAGGGCTTGGGCGGGGAGGAGGCGACGCCGGAGGAATGCCAACGAGGCGACGTGGGCGAGGAGGACTGGGGCCGCGAAAAAATGGCTATACACGGAGGCGACAGAGATAACCACATACCCGGTCCATGAGGCCCGAGACGGGCGCTCGACACTCCGCGCCAACGCCAACGTGGCAAGGGTCGTGAGGAAGACCAGCAGCGCGTAGCTGCGAGCCTCCTGAGCATAGCGGATGTCGAATGCGTTGACCGCCAGGAATAGCGCCGCGAGCAACCCGACCTTCGCGTCGAACATGCGGCGTCCGATGGCGTATACGGTCGGGATAGTGGCTACAGCGGCGATGGCGGAGAGGCTCCTGATCGTCGCCTCGTGCTCCCCCAGATGGCGCCAGAGGTGGAGAAGGCCATAATATAAGCTCATGTTTGGCTCTTGATGCATGACGACCGCGAACAAGGAGGCCCAATCCAACCGGGCTATGGCGATGCTTGTCGCCTCGTCCAGCCAGAAGCTCTTTTCTCCGAGGGCAAAGAACCTCAGGAACGTCGCCAGATACACGATTCCCGCGAGGAGCAGCAACTCAGGGGTGACGCGCGAGCGCAGCCACTCCCACCGAGGCAAGGTTACGCGCTGCATGACGAGCGCTCCGAGAAGAAGATCTGTAGTGCAGAAACGTGCAATTGATTGACCACGGTTCATTTATGCCCTTGCTTCTTGTGGATCAGACACCCGAACGATTCGCTCATCCTGTCGACGCAAAAGCAGGTGTTACCGGGCATCCTATCGTCTTGTCATTAATCAGCATGCTGGCCACTGATGGCATCGGCAGTTCCTTCTTGGAGCCCGGACGTTTCGGATCCGGGACGACTTGCGCGTAAGCGAGGTTAGGCCATTCATCAGATGGGATGAGGAGATTCGTTCGGATGACTCCCGCGGAACCCCCTGGAAACGTGATATGCTCTCGGAACAAGAGAGGTGAGCCCTTGATGAGATTCGTCGTGATGGCCCTCGTCCTGACGGCGGTGCTGGGCGTACTGGCCCCGGCATCGTTTGGACAAACGCCCCCCCCGGTGCTCCCGCAGCCCACCTGGGCGATGGGGGACACGTGGACCTACCGGGGTGTTGACGGGACACCCTTCACCTTGACGGTGCGCGGGGTGACCCCCCGCCAGTATTCGGTGGAAGATAAGAGGGGGGCGAACGTCAGCGTGGCTCAGGTCGACCTTGATCTCTCCCTTAACGTGTTCTCCCACTTCCAGTGGCCGCTGCAGATGCAGAAGCAGTGGAGTTCGAACAGCAAAGCCCGGCCCGGCAATAACGGGGCGGAGACCGATGACTATACGACCACGTCAACCGTTGACGCGTACGGACCCGTGACGGTGCCGGCCGGCACATTTGACGCGTACCGGATCAAGGGGAGGCAGTGCAACATCACCAGGAAGAGTTGCGGCGATTTCCTGATCTGGTATGCTGCGCAGACGAAGACCTACGTGAAGCTTTCGTGGGCGTCGGCAGCCTACTGGGGGGGATTATCGGGCAAGTCGACCGAGTTGGTCTCCTATAAGATCCGCTGAGACGCCGGCAGGATTCAGGTCGGCCTCGGTTGGACCGGGGCTGGGATCCGCTCCAACTCGATCTCGTCGCGGATGGGAATGCCGTAGTGCCCGATCGCCGCGATGCTCGGCTTGAGCTTTCGGGCGTCGGCGACCGCGTTCACATGAATCGCCGCTAGGGCAAAGCCCCGCCTTTGATAGAAGCGCAGCGCGTCGAGATTGTCGTTCGTCGTGATGAGCCAGAGGCGCCGACCCCCGGCGCGTCTCGCCTCGTCGGCGACCGCTTCGATCAGCGTGCTGCCCGTCCCCTGGTGGCGGGGGACGGCATTCAACGTCACGATCTCACACCCGGCATCGTCCACCCGATAGGTCAGGATCCCGCAGCGGGTTCCGCCGCGTTCGGCCACCAGCGCGGGCAGGCTGAGCGCGTCATGTGCGATGCCGCGACCCACGATCGTGGTCCCGCCCCAATGTTCGCGGAGAACGGCTTCGACCCACGGTCGGTCGTGAGCGGTTCCTCGGCGGACGAGACACCTCATCGAGGCAGCTCCCCTGGCCCGCGCGGCGCGCGTCGCCGACCTCACGCGACCGCTCGGCGCGCGCGGGTCGTCACACTTCGACCCTGGCGCGGGGGGCCTCCTGCCGAAAACGCTTTCCCACACGGGATCCCGCCCGGGTTCGCTGGAACCCCCATCCGGGCCGGCACGGTGCGCGTCACAGAGGGATGAAGGGATTGGAGAAATGAGGCCGGGGCATCTCCCGGAGCTATCCTAGTCGGGGAAGGGGGGAATTCCGGCAGGCGCCCCTGGAGATACCCCACAATATTTCTCCCCGCACCGCGGCCGGCTTAAACATCGTCGACCTTCCGATCCCATCCCGGCGGGGTCGTTTTAAAGGATGGGCCCGGGGTAAACTCGATGAGGGATCGGCCCCGGCGGGCAGATGCGGGGTACTCCCGGGGAGTGGCGATGCGCGGCCCCGCAAACGGACCCCGGCCGGCATGTGACGTCGAACGGCTATCGGACCGGATCCAACGAAAATTCCTCCGCAAGCGCGGCCAGGCCCTTCACCACGTGGGCGTCCAGCGGGACGCCGTCCCGGCGTGCGTCTGCCAACTCGAACTCGATTTCCCCCGGGACGTACAAGCGCTCCACTCCGGGCGCGCGCGGCGTGGCGTGCACCATGTCGATGTAGCGGTCGACCTCCGCCAAAAAGTCGGGGAGGGGCCGGAACCGCGCAACGTCAACGGCGGCGAACAGGTGCCCCACGTCCTGCGGACGGTTGTGTTCGGGAAGCGCCAACCCCGCGATTCCCGCGGAGCACGCGCCGCCGACGAGGGGTCCGCACAACAGATCGAAGATCATCGCCAGGCCAAATCCCTTATGGCCGCCGAAGGGGAGAAGCATGCCCCCCTCCATGATTTCCTCGGGACGGTCGGTGGGCTCTCCCTGACGGTTGACGCCCCAATCCAACGGGATCCGGTCACCCCGGCCCTGTGCCCGCTGGACCTTGCCCCGCGCCACGACGCTGGTGGCGATGTCCAAGACGACCGGGCGGTGCCGGTCGGCCGGAATCGCGTAGGCGATCGGGTTATTGCCCACGACGGGCGCCGCGCCGCCCACCGGGGGCATCAGCGCGAGGGTGTTGGTGATCGCGATGCCGACCATTTGCTCGGCGGCCGCGCGCATGGCGTAGTACGCCGCCGCGCCGAAGTGTGTAGAGTGCGCCACCCCCACCACCCCGACCCCCGCCTCGCGGGCTTTGTGGATGGCCAGATCGATCGCCCGGACCCCCGCCACCTGGCCGAGGCTATTGTGGGCGTCGAGTTGGGCAAACGCGGGTCCATCCGCGGTGGTGGTGACGCTGGCCCGAGCGCGGATCAGCCCCGCCTGGATGCGCTTGACGTAGATGGGGAGCCGCATCACGCCGTGCGAGTGGACACCGCGCAGATCGGCCTCGACGAGCGTGTCGGCGACCAGGCGCGCGTCGGGGTCGGGGACCCCGATCTCGCGGAACACGGTCGCGACGAACGTCGCCAAATGAGATGCGGCGAGGGGCATGGCCGGCCTCCGAGGTGTGGATACGGACGGATTCTCCCGCATCGGCGGCCGTTCCTGTCCTTGCTGCCCTCGGCCGGGGTAGGGTATACTGAGGCCGGCGACCGCGGCATGCCGGCGGGCGGCGTCGTCGATCCGCCGGCATCGTGTACCTCTGAGCGCATCGTCGCCTTGATCATGGAAAGGTGCCCCCTGTGAACAGACCCCCGGAACGACCCACCCGCGCGGCCTCCAGTCCTGGAGGTCGCGCCGCCACGCGTCAGTCCCCCGGGGCCCCCGCGTGGCTCGTCCCCTCGTTGATCACGGCGTTGCTGGTTGGCCTGGCGGTGCTCCTTACCGGCGCGGGGGTGCTCGTCGGGACCGCGCTGGCGATCGGCGGCCACCTGCCTTCGGTCGACGCCCTCTACACCCCTCCCAGCGAGGCGACACGCATCTATGCCGTCGACGGCGAACTCATCGCCAGTTTGTATCAGGAGAACCGCGCCAACATCCCGCTTTCGAAGATCCCCCGGGTCCTGCAGCGCGCCGTGATCGATACCGAGGACGCGGGGTTCTACCAGCACCACGGGATCTCGCTGCGGGGGGTGCTGCGCGCCTCCTTCCGAAACGTCCGCGAGAAGGGGTTTGCCGAGGGCGGAAGCACGATCACCCAGCAGCTCGCCCGGAATCTGTTCCTGACCAATGAGAAGGCCCTCAGCCGCAAGATCGCCGAGATGCTGCTGGCGATCCAGATCGAGCGGCGGCTGACCAAGGATGAGATCCTGGAACGCTACCTCAACCAGGTCTACCTCGGGCAAGGCGCCTACGGAGTGGAGGCGGCCTCGGAGGTTTACTTCGGGAAAACGGCCCGGGATCTGACGCTCCCGGAGAGCGCCCTGCTGGCGGGGCTGATTCGCGCCCCTTCCTATTACTCACCCTACGAGCACCTGGACCAGGCCAAGACGCGCCGGGGCGAGGTCCTGCAGCGGATGGTCGATCTTGGGGACATCACACCCGCGCAGATGCGGGCCGCCGGGGTCGCGCCGATCCATCTGATCGAGAAGGGGAACGCCGGGTTCATCGGAATCCGCGCGCCGTACTTCGTCAGCTATATCCTCCCCGGGCTGCTGGCAAAATACGGCGAGGACGTGCTGTACAAGGGCGGGCTCAGGATTTACACGACCCTCGACCTCTCCCTGCAGGCGCAGGCCGAGGCGGCCGTCCGCGCGGGGATCGACCGCGCGGCACACGATCATCTCAACGCGCACCAGGGTGCGATGGTCGTCCTGGATCCCCGGACCGGGTACATTCGGGCCATGATCGGCGGGTATGACTTCCACGCCAGCCAGTTCAACCGGGCGTGGCAGGCGCGTCGTCAGCCCGGTTCGGCGTTCAAGCCATTCACGTACACGACCGCGTTGCTGCGTGGCATCCCGCTCACGACCCTGCTCGACGACGATCCTATCTCGTTCCCGCTTCCCAACGGGAAGACGTGGGAGCCCAAGGACTTCGACCACACGTGGCACGGGTTGATCCCGATGCGGTACGCCCTGGAGAACTCCATCAACGTGGCCGCGATTCGGCTGGAGGAGCGGGTCGGCCCCCAGGCGATCGTGGCCGTGGCCCACCGCATGGGGATCCAGAGCACGCTCCAACCCAACCTTTCGCTGACGCTCGGATCCTCAGACGTCACCCTGCTGGAGATGGCGTCCGCGTACGGGGTGTTTGCCAGCGGGGGGATCCGGGCGGCCCCCCTGGCCGTTCTTCGGGTGACCGACTCGAAGGGGAAGGTCCTCGAGGACAACGTGCCGCAGCGCGCGGTCGTCCTCAGCCCCGAGGTTGCCTACATGATGACCGACCTCCTGAAGGGCGTGGTTCAACGGGGGACGGGCACCGCGGCCAACATCGGGATTCCTCAGGCCGGGAAGACCGGAACCGCCGACGACTACCGCAACGCCTGGTTCATTGGGTTCACGCCGTCGATGGTCACGGCGGTCTGGGTGGGGAACGATGACGACTCCGCGATGAACCGCGTCGTGGGAGGGGGACTGCCCGCTCAGATCTGGGCGTCGTTCATGAAGCCGGTGACCGCGAAGCTGCCGAAGACCGACTGGGTGCGTCCGGATGGGGTGGTCACGGCGACGATCTGCGGGTCGACCGGCGGACCGGTGACCCCCGACTGCCTGGACTCCCGGCCCGAGTTGTTCATGAAGGGCACGGAGCCCGAGGCTCCCGCCCCGCCCGGGGCGCCGGTCACGACCGCCGCTCCATCCGGGGCGCCGGCTGCATCCGCACCCGGGACGCCGGCCACATCCGCCGTCCCCGCCAACGCGCCGGGGCCGGTGCGACCATCGTCGAGCGGGGCGTCGCTGCCCCTCTCCGTGACCTCCCCGGCGAACGGCGCCCAGGTCACGGCGCCGTTCGAGATTCGGGGCAGCACCCGGCCGGGGACGAATGTTCACATCATCGTCCACGTCAAGGGTGGGTTCCTGGACGTGGTGGCGGCCGACGTCTACATCCCGGCGGACACCGCCGGCAACTTCTCGTACCTGGTGAGCCCGACGATCAAGCCGTATGGCTCCACGTTCATAATCACGGTGTCCGCCGTCGACGGCCAGGACACGGCCACCGCGAGCCTCGCCGTCGAGGAGCAGTAACCTCCACTCCTTCCCCCGCAGCGCGGCCGCTTCCGGTCGCCTCCTCAGGCGGGGGGATCGGGGAGGCGGCGGTGCGCAGTGACATGGCCACCGAACTCACGCCCCGTCGGCGGCGCGATTCGCCCGCTTGCGCCCCGAAGGGCGCCGGACTATAGTTAGGGTTGCAGGCGTTGCCTGCGGCTCGTATGCGGTAGCGCGGAAGCGGGGGAGCGGCCGTGTCCGGACACTCTAAGTGGCACAACATTAAGATCAAGAAATCGAAGGTCGATCAGCAGCGGGGCAAGCTGTTCAGCAAGCTGGCCCGCGAGATCATCATCGCCGCCAAGGAAGGCGGGGGCGATCCGAGCGGCAACATGCGTCTTCGGGCCGCGGTCGAACGGGCGCGCGAGGCCAGCATGCCCAACGACAACATCCAGCGGGCCATCCAACGCGGGACGGGTGGGGGCGAGGGGGTCACCTTCGAGGAGGTCACCTACGAGGGGATGGCCCCCGGCGGGGTCGCGGTCCTCGTCGTCGCCCAAACCGACAACAAGAATCGCACCGCATCGGAAATCCGAAACATCTTCGCCAAGGCGGAGGGCGGGATGGGCGCGTCGGTGGGGTGGCTGTTTGAGAAGAAAGGCCTGATCACCCTCAGCAAGCAGGCGGCATCGGAAGAGGAGATCCTCACCAAGGCCGTGGACGCCGGCGCCGAGGACATGAAGACGACCTCCGACGAGTACGAGATCACGACGACCCCGGAAACCTTCGCCGCCGTCCGCCAGGCGCTTGAGGGGGCCGGGTACACGCTGACCTCTGCGGAGGTCACGCTCGTGCCGAAGTCGACGGTGCCGCTGGAGGGCAAGGAGGCGCAGCGGGTGCTGCGGCTGATGGAAGCCCTCGAAGACCACGACGACGTTCAGAACGTCTACGCGAACTTCGACATCCCCGACGAAGTGCTCCAGCAGGTGGGGTGAGGGACGACCGGGCCGATGGGAATCCGCGAGTCGGTACCGCCGGGGTTTCACCTCGTGTGGGGGGCGGCGCGGAAGAACGTCGAGGCGATGCCCGGCGACGGGCTGGAGTTCAAACCGGAGGGGTTGGAGACCCGATCGTTCCGCGAGATCGCGCTGCACATGGCGAACGTCACCGTGAGCTTCGGCGAGAACATCGGGAAGGCGGCGTGGGAGCGGCTGATGCCGTTTCCCCCCGAGCGGCACACCACCAAGGCGCAGGTGCTGACGGCGCTGTCGCAGGCGGGGGACCGGTTTCTCGCGGCGCTCAGCCGGCTGACCGATGAGGAGGCCGCCCGAATCGTGCGGGTCCCCTGGGGGGCCGAAATGCCGCAGGGGGTGGTCGTCGCGGCCGAAGTGCCGCACATGTTCTATCATAACGGCCAGCTGGCCGTGTACCTCAGGATGCGGGGGGTGAAGCCGCTCTTTCTGGTGAGGTAGCCCCGGTGTTCCCCCGCGATCCCAAACGCCGTGCCGGGTGCTGCCCGGGCGGCGTTGTCAGTCCCCCCGGCGGAGCGTCCAGGGCCGAGAGGAGCGGGGGCGGGAAGCGGCGAACACTGGTTCGGATCTCCCATGACCGCTGGTTCATCTCTTCCACCGACGATCCGGACGGAGCAGGGCATGCGCATCCTTGGGATTGATCCGGGCCTGCGGTTGACCGGATACGGTCTGGTCGAGGGGTCCCCCGACGGGCCCACCGTCATCGATGCGGGGCTCATCCGCACCGATGGGACCCAGCGTCTGCCCGCCCGCCTTCGCGAGCTTTACGCGGGGCTCACCGGCGTGGTGGGAGATGGGCATCCTCACCTCCTGGCGCTCGAGGACGTCTTCGCCCACCCGGGGTTCCCCCGCACGGCCATCGTGATGGGGCACGTGTGCGGGGTGATCTGTCTGGCGGCCGCCCAGGCGGGAGTCCCGATCGACACCATTCCCCCCGCATCGGTCAAACGCGCCATGATCGCTTCCGGCCAGGCGGGGAAGCGGCAGATGCAGCGGATGGTCCGGATCCTTCTGGAGATGGCCGAGGACCCGGGCACGCATGTCGCGGACGCGCTGGCGGTGGCGCTCGTTGCCCTCTCCCGCCGCGGGCACTTGCTCGCGCGGCCACTGGCCGTGCGAGGGTCGGCGTGATCGCGTTTCTCCGCGGTCGGGTGCTGCGCCGCCTCGAGCAGATGCTCGTCATCGAGTGTGGCGGGGTGGGGTACGAGGTGCACCTCCCCGGGTTTATGCGGGACGCGCTCCGCGGGCAAGCCGACGGATCGGGCGACACCATTGAGCTCCACATTTCCTATCACGTCTCCGCGAACCAGCCGCGTCCCCTCCTCGTCGGATTCCTGCGGGAGGTGGAGCAGGAATTCTTCGAGCGGTTCATCACCGTCGACGGGCTGGGCCCGACGAAGGCGATGAAGGCGATCGTCCACCCGATCGAGGCCATCGCCGACGCGATCGAGCGGAAAGACACCGAGTTCCTGCGGCGGCTGCCCGGGATCGGCGAACGGACGGCGGAGAAGATCGTTGCGGCGTTGCGCGGCAAGATGGCGAAGTACGCGCTGCTCCGCTCCGAGGCGCCGACGGTCCCCGAGGCCGCCGACGTGGACTTCCGGGAGGAGGTCCTGGAGGTCTTGACCCGCCAACTCGGACACCGCGCCGCGGAGGCGCGCCAGATGGTCGAGCAGGCGCTGAAGCGGAGCCCCGGCATCACCTCGGCCGAGGAGTTGTTCCAGGAAGTCTATCGTGCCGAGCGGGGGGCGCCGGTTTGACTCGGGAGCGTGTGGTGGGACCGCGGGGCGAGCCGTCGCCGGAGCCCGTGGCGGTGAGGCGGGAGCCCGGCCCCGCGGAAGACGAGCAGTTCATCCGTAGCCTCAGGCCCCAAACCCTGGGCGAGTGCATCGGGCAGTCGCGCGTGGTGAGCGGCCTCCGCATCAGCCTCCAGGCTGCCCGCGAGCGGGGGGAGGCGCTGGACCACGTGCTGCTCCACGGGCCGCCGGGCCTCGGCAAGACCACCTTCGCCAATGTGATCGCGGCGGAGATGGGGACGAGCATCGTCACCACCTCCGGGCCCGCTGTGGAGCGCGGCGGCGACCTGATGGGGATCCTGACGAATCTGGCCCGGGGCGATGTGCTGTTTATCGACGAGATCCACCGGCTGCCGCGGGCGGTGGAGGAGTTTCTCTACCCGGCGATGGAGGATTTCTGCGTCAACTTCACCATCGAGAAGGGCGCCCACGCCCGGACGCTCCGCTACGCGCTGAAGCCCTTCACGCTGGTGGGGGCGACGACCCGCGCGGGGCTGCTCTCGTCGCCGCTGCGCGAGCGGTTCGGCATCGCCCACCATCTGGATTTCTACCCGGTGGATGAGCTCACCCGGGTGGTCACGCGCTCCGCTTCGATCCTGGGCGTCAAGGTGCTTGAGGATGGGGCCGCGGAGATCGCGCGGCGGGCGCGTGGGACGCCACGGATCGCGAACCGGCTGCTGCGGCGGTCGCGGGACTATGCGCAGGTGAGGGCCGAGGGACGGATCACGCTCGACGTGGCGCACGAGGCCCTTGAGTTCGAGGGGGTCGACGCGCTCGGGCTGACGGTCCAGGACCGCGAGTTGCTGCGCACGATCATCCAGGTCTACAACGGCGGGCCCGTGGGGATCGAGGCGATCGCCGCGACCCTCAACGAGGAGGTCGACAGCCTCGTGGAGATGGTCGAACCGTTCCTGCTGAAGATCGGATTCCTGACCCGCACCCAAGCCGGCCGGCGCGTCACGCCGCAGGCGTGCGACCACCTGGGCGTCCCGGCCCCGGAGCGGGGCCCGCGCAGCCCGGGCCCGCTGTTCGCATGACGGTCCCACAGATGGGGCGCCTGCTGGTGAGTCTCGGCCTGCTCATCGCCGCGGCCGGCGCGGTGGTGTGGTTGGTGGGGGGGATCCCGCGCTTGCCGGGGGACATCATCGTGCAGCGGAAGGGATGGACGCTGTACATCCCCATCGTGACGAGCATCGTGCTCAGCCTCTTCCTCACGCTCGTGCTGAACCTTTTCTTCGCGCGCCGATGAGGAGCCGGGTGATCGCCGCGGGGGTGGCGCTGGCGCTCCTCGGCCTGGGGGGCGGCATGCGGCTCCCGGCATCGGCGACCGAGACCCCTCTCGTTCGGGTCGGGGTCGCGGTCGAACAGCCCGCGGTTCGCATCGAAGGCGACGGCCCGATCGCCGCCCTGGACCTCCTCGCGGAGAGCCCCGCGGTGCTGATCGGCGGTCCCTGGGTGTTTCAGCCGATGGCCTCGGGGATGGGCATCGCCGGGGCGACGTTTGGGCCCGCCGTGCGGCTCACGGCCCAGACGGGGTTTCTCCGGGTGAACGGCACGCCGTACCGGGGGGTGATCGAGCTCCGCCGCACGGCCGCGGGCCGGTTGACCGCGATCAACGAGGTGGACATCGAGTGGTATCTCTACGGTGTCATCAAGGGCGAGATCGACCCGCACTGGCCGCCCGAAGCGGTGAAGGCCCAGGCGGTGGCCGCGCGGACGCTGGCATTGGAGAACCTCGCGTCGCCGCACGCGAAGTATCCGGCCGAGGGCTATCAGCTGCGCGCGACGACCGACTCCCAAGTCTACTTGGGCGTGGCGGGAGAAGATCCGGCGGCGACCGCCGCGGTCGAGGCGACGCGGGGACTGGTGGCGACGTTCCACGGGGCGCCGATCTTCGCCGCCTACCACTCCAACTCGGGCGGGCATACGGAGGACAGCGAGAACGTCTGGGGAACCTCTCACCCCTACCTGCGCGGGGTACCGGACCCGTTCGCCCTCCAGGCACCGGGGAGCCAGTGGGCGGCCCGGCTGCCGCTCTCGACGATCGAGGAGGACCTCCGCCACCGGGGGGTGGCGGTCGCCGGCCTGGTGGGCGTCGAACCGGCCCGGGTGACCCCCTGGGGCCGGGCCGTCACAGTGCGCCTGGTGGAAGAGGGCGGGAAGAGCGAGGAGGTGAGCGCCAATCAATTCCGCCTCCTGCTGGGCGCCGGTCTGATTCGCAGCACGATGTTCACCGTGACCCGCGACGGCGGGGAGATCAGCTTCACCGGCCGGGGCTCCGGGCACGGCGTCGGGCTCGATCAGTGGGGCGCCCGGGCGATGGCCCTCCAAGGATTTACCTTTGAGCAGATCCTGAGCTACTACTACACCGGGATCTCGGTGGAACGACGGTACTAGCCGCGCCCATCGTTCCTCCGGTCCGGATTCCATGAGGCTCTCCGACTTCGACTTCGTCCTGCCCCGCGGTTTGATCGCCCAGGTCCCGGCGCGACCGCGCGATAGTTCGCGTCTTCTCGTGCTGGATCGGCGGACCTCCACGCTTGCGCACCGGGTGGTCCGCGATCTCCCCGAGTACCTCCGGCCAGCCGACGCCTTGGTGTTGAACGAGACGAAGGTCCTGCCCGCGCGGCTCCGGGCCCGGCGGCCCACCGGGGGCGCGGTTGAGGTGGTGCTGCTGCGCCCGACGTCCGGCAGCGTGTGGGAGGCGCTGATCAAGCCGGCCCGCCGGGTCCGTCCGGGCGCCCGCCTCGTCTTCGCGCGCGGGGTGCTGGAAGGTGTGGCCGGGGAGCGGACCGCCACCGGCACCCGCCTGATCGCCCTGGAACACCAAGGGGATCTGCTCGCGATCCTCGAGCGGATCGGGGAGATGCCCACGCCCCCGTACATCCGGCGCGTCCCGGAAGGGGGGGACTATCAGACGGTGTACGCGCGGACGGTCGGCGCCGTCGCGGCGCCGACCGCCGGGTTGCACTTCACGGACGCGCTGCTGGCCCGCGTTCGCCGGCTGGGCGTGCGAACCGCGTTCCTGACGCTCCACGTCGGTCTCGGGACGTTCCGTCCGGTCAAGGTGGACGATGTGATGCGTCATCGGATGGACGCCGAAGCCTACGAGCTGAGCCGCGAGACGGCGGAGACGATCAACGGGGCGCGGGCGCAAGGAGGGCGGATCGTCGCCGTCGGCACGACCTGCGTGCGCGCCCTGGAGTCGGCGGCCGACGAGGACGGGCTCGTGCGCCCCGGGTGCGGGCGCGCCACGCTGTTCATCACCCCGGGATACCGCTTCCGCGCCACCGACGCGCTGATGACCAACTTCCACCTGCCGCGTTCGACCCTGCTCATGCTGGTCAGCGCGTTCGCGGGGCGCGAGCGCATCCTCGCGGCGTACGACGAGGCGATCCTGGCGCGCTACCGGTTTTACAGCTTCGGAGACGCGATGCTGTTGCTGTGAGCGCTGCTCGGCCCTAGGGGGCGAGCCGCGTCCACCCGCGGGCGTGCGGATTCCACTGTTCGAGCGGGCGGCCGAGATAGTCTCGGCCCTCCACCTTGTAGCCGGCCGCCCGCAGACGCGTGCGGGCCTCGGCGTAGTAGCGGTAGTCCAGCTGCCAGATGCCGCGCAGCGGGTTCCGGTAGAGCCCCAACCCCCCTAGGAGCCGTTCGATGTTTTGCATCTCCGACGCGTCGCACCGAAGCTCGACGCCCTGGGTGAGGGTGCCGAACGCCT
>DATEHM010000278.1:0-8898 GCA_035279545.1 bacterium
CTGCGGGCGATCTGTCCGCGCGGGCAACGATCCGCAGCCGGGACGAGATCGGCCACCTCGCCACCACCTTCAACGCGATGGCGGAGGAACTGCGCCTCAAGTTGGCGGCGGTGACCGAGGAACGCCACAAGGTGGAAGCGATCATCTCGAGCATGAGCGATGCCGTGGTCGCCGTCGACGCGAGGGGCACGATTCTCCTCTTCAACCGCGCCGCCGAGGAGCTGCTTGGGCTCACCGCCGATGCCCGCGGGCGCCGGCTGCGGGACGTGCTGGGCGATCACCCCAGCTGCCGGTGGATCGAAGCCGCGGCGACCGAACGGCGCGACGTCGCCGAGGAATTCACCCCCGACCCCCGCGGCGAGCGGATCCTGGACCTGCACGCGACGCCGCTAGGAGGTCCCGAAGGCGAGGCGTCCGGGGCGGTCGCGGTCGTGCGGGACGCCACCGAACTCCGCCGGACGGAACGGCTGCGGCGGGAGCTCACCGCGAACGTCTCCCACGAGCTGCGCACGCCCTTGACGTCGATCAAGGGATTCACCGAGACGCTGCTGGCCGGGGCGATCGCCGATGAAGCGACCTCCCGTCGCTTCCTCGCGATCATCGACAGCGAGGCGACCCGCCTGATGAAGCTCGTCGACGACCTGATGGATCTCTCGCGTCTGGAGTCCAAGACGGTGTCCCTCGAACCCGCCGCGGTCCGGCTCGACGAACTCGTCGGCGAGGCGCTGAGCCGGATGCGCCCCCAGGCCGATCGGCACCGGGTCGCGCTCCGCTCCACGACCGCGGGGGCCGTCCTCGCCCTGGCCGACCGGGACCGGATCCTTCAGGTGCTGACCAACCTGCTCGACAACTCGATCAAATTCACGCCCGAGGGCGGCACGGTGGAGGTCGCGCTGCGCGGGGCGGTCACCGACGTTACCGTCTCGGTTTCGGACACCGGCCGCGGGATCCCCGCCGACGATCTCCCCCGGGTGTTCGACCGATTCTACCGCGTCGAGCGCTCGCGCTCACGCGAGGCCGGGGGAACGGGGCTGGGCCTGGCGATCGCCAGGCACATCGTCGAGGCCCACGGCGGTCGCATCTGGGCGGTGAGCCGGGTGAATGCGGGGAGCACGTTTACGTTCACGCTCCCCACCGCCCCCCGGCTCCCCGCGCCGGCGCCGCGGCAGGCCGCGCGGTCCTCCGCCGACTGAGTCCGGCGCTACCCCCGGTAACCCGCCCGGATCACCGGCCAGATGTTGGGCATCTCCCCGACCGGCACCTCGATCAGCGCCGGACGATCGTTGCCGAGCGCGCGCCGCAGCACGGGGCGCAGACCCTCCGGCCCCTCCGCCCGGTAGCCGTCGATCCCAAACGCCTCGGCGAGCTTCAAGAAGTCCGGGTTGACGAGGTCCGACGCGATCAGGCGGCCGCCGAAGGACTCCCGCTGAATGCGGCGGACGTTGCCGAAGGCATTGTCGTTGAAGACGATTGCGACGACGTTGATCCGGTGGCGGACCATCGTCGACAGCTCCTGCATCGTGTACATGAAGCCACCGTCGCCGTTGATCGACACGACCTTGCGGCCGGGGGCGCCCACCTGCGCGCCGAGCGCGGTGGCAAACCCGTACCCCAGCGTCCCCTGGTATCCGGAGGTCAGGAACGTCCGGGGGCGGTAGACGGGGAACCCGCCGAACTGCGCCCAGTAGCCGACCTGGGTGCTCTCGCTCACCAGGATCCCGTCCTCGGGCAGTGCCTCGCGAATGACGGCGGCGTACGCGGCCTGGGGCTGCACGGCTTGGAGGCACGCGTCGGCCTGCTGTTTCACCGCCAGCAGCTCGTCGCGACGGGATCCCCGCTTCCGGTTGTGGCGCGGCACCCGCGCGACGAGCTCCGCGAGTCCCCACCGCGCGTCGGCCTCGATCCCGATCGCGGGCGCGCAGTTGCGGCCGAGCTCCTCGGGGTCGATGTCGATCTGGATCAGCGTCTGCCCGTCGCGCGGGCTCCACGTCGGCCCCCAGGTGGAGTTCGCCGGCTGCAGGAAGCGCGTCCCGCAGATCAGCACCGCGTCGGCCTGCGGCAGCAGGTCTGGCGCGGCGACCATGGTGTGGGCGAGGTAGGACCGATCGGAGAGCGCCCCCTTGCCGTTGCTGGACATCACCACCGGCGCCTGCAGCATCTCCGCCAGCTGCTGCAGCGGCTCCCAGGCCTCGGCGCGAATCACGCCGCCGCCGACAAAGATGACCGGTCGCTCGGCGGCGCCCAACACCTTGGCCGCACGTTCCACCGCGTCGGCGTCCCCCGCCTGACGTTCCCCCTGGACGCGGCCGATCAGGGTGACCTCGCCCGTGGCCGCTAGCGTGTCCAGCGGGACCTCGATCGCCACCGGCCGCACGTGCCCGCTGTGCAGCTGCCGAAAGGCCTCCTGCACCACCCCCGGGATCTCCTGCGGCGTGCTCGCCCGGGCCGCCCACTTCGTCACCGACCGCAGCGCCCCCAGCTGGTCTCGGATTTCGTGCAGCAACCCCCGGCCGACGCCGATGAGCTTGGACGGAATCTGCCCGGTCAGGCACAGGACCGGGGACGAGCAGGCATAGGCGGTCGCCAGCCCGGCCGTGGCGTTCAACACGCCCGGTCCGGGCACCATCGCGCAGACGCCCACGCGGCCGGTGGTGCGGGCGTAGCCGTCGGCCATGTAGGACGTCGCCTGCTCGTGCCGCGTGTGCACCATCGCGATCGCTTCGCGCTCGAGGTAGAGGGCGTCGAACAGCCAGTCCAGTTGCACCCCGGGCAGGCCGAACACCACCTCGACCCCTTGCGCCTTGAGGCAGGCCACGAGGGCCTGGCCGCCCGTCAACCGCGTCACCGTCCCTTGCCGCGTCTCTGTGGCCGACACGCACCCCACCTCCTCAGGCGTCCCCGGAACGTCAGCACCGCCCCGCCCTTACTCCCCCAGGTAGGCACGCTTGACCTCCTCATTGGCCGCGAGCTCCGACGCGGCGCCTTGGAGGACGATGCCGCCGGTCTGCAGGACGTAGCCGCGGTCGGCGATGGTCAGCGCCATGTACGCGTTCTGCTCGACGAGCAGGATCGTCGTGCCCTGGCGGTTGATGTCGAGGATCGCCTCGAAAATCTGCTCGACCAGGACCGGGGCCAGCCCCATCGACGGCTCGTCCATCAGCAGCACCCGGGGCCGAGCCATCAGCGCCCGGCCGATGGCGAGCATCTGCTGCTCCCCCCCGGAAAGCGTTCCGGCGACCTGATGCATCCGCTCCTTCAGGCGCGGGAAGAGGGCGAACACGCGCGCCAGCCCCTCCCGGATCTCCGCGGCGTCCGTCCGCGTAAACGCGCCCATCTCCAGGTTTTCCAGGACGGTGAGCCGCCCGAAGATGCGGCGCCCTTCCGGCACCTGGACGATCCCCTTGAGGACGATCTCGTGCGGAGGGACCGCCGTCAAGTCCTCCCCCCCCAGCCGCACCCGGCCCTGGTGCGGGCGCAGCAGCCCGCTGATGGTGTTCAGGGTCGTGCTCTTGCCGGCGCCGTTGGCCCCGATCAGGGTGACGATCTTGCCCGCCGCCACGTCGAACGACACGCCGCGCAGCGCGTGGATCGCTCCGTACGATACGTGGAGGTCCTCGATCTCCAGCAGGGCCGCAGACGGCTTTTCGCTCACCTGGTGGTTCCCATCGTCGCCTTCTTGCCCAGGTACGCTTCGATCACCCGGGGGTCGGACTGGATCTCCCGCGGGGTGCCCTCGGCGATCTTCACCCCGTAATCGAGGACGGTCACCCGATCGGAGATCCCCATCACCACCCGCATCTGGTGTTCGATCAGCAGAATCGCGAGGCCCAATTCATCGCGCAGCCGGCCGATGAACGCCATCGTCTCCAGGCTCTCGCGGGGATTCATCCCGGCGGCCGGCTCGTCGAGCAGCAGCAAGGCCGGCCGCGTGGCCAGCGCCCGTCCGATCTCCAGCCGCCGCTGCTCCCCGTACGGGAGGTTCTTCGCCAGGAACTCCCGTTTCCCGTCCAACCCCACGAACCGGAGCAGCCGGCGCCCCTCCTCCACCGCCTCGGCCTCCAACCGCTGGGTCTCCCGGGTGTTCAAGATCGCGCCCACCCACGTCGACTTGAGGTGGATGTGCTCGCCGACCAGGACGTTCTCGAGCACGGTCATGTTGCCGAAGAGCCGGATGTTCTGGTACGTGCGCGCAACCCCCAGGCGGGCGATCTGGTCGGGATCGAGCCCATTGACCGGCTCACCCCGGAAGAGGATCTCCCCCTCCTCCGGTCGATAGAAGCCCGTCACGCAATTGAACACCGTGGTCTTGCCGGCGCCGTTGGGCCCGATGATGCTGTGAATCGCCCGGTCGGCCGCCTCCAGATTGAGCCCGCCGACGGCCACGAGCCCGCCGAACCGCTTCGTCATCCTCCGGGTGACCAGAATGTTCATCGCGCCGCCTTACCCTCCCACCGCACCCTCTGCGCCCACCCCCGATCCCGCAGGCACCGGGATGACGCCGCCCGCCGGGCGGTCTTCGTCCACGTGCAGCTCTCGCTGGCGGACCGCCGACGGCACCAACCCTTCGGGCCGCACCAGCATCATCGCTACCAGCACCGCGCCGTACACGAGAAACCGGAACTCCCCGAACTCCCGGAGCAGCTCCGGCAGGCCCACGAGCACGAAGGCGCCGACGATGACCCCCCAGAGGCTTCCGATCCCGCCCAGGATGATCAGGACCAGGACGTTGATCGAGATCAGCAACTGAAAGCTCTGCGGGAAGATTGATCCCAGCATCACCGCGAAGATCGCCCCCCCCACCCCGGCGAACGCCGCTCCCAGGCCGTACGCCAGGAGCTTGGTGATCACCAGGTCGATGCCGATCGCCTGGGCGACGTCCTCGTCCTCCCGGATCGCCCCCCACGCCCGCCCCAGCCGCGAGAATTGCAGCCGCCAGGCGACGTACGCCACCAGCGCCGACGCGGCGAGCGTCAGGTAATAGAGCTGGCGCGGCCCGGACAGCTCCAGGCCGAGGATGACCGGTCTGGGGATCGAGAGGATGCCGAACGACCCGCCGAGCCACGGCCGCAGCGCGTCGGATAGCACGAGTAGGCGCACGATCTCCCCAAGCCCCAGCGTGGCGATCGCGAGATAGTCGCCCCGCACGCGAAGGACGGGGATCCCGAAGATCACCCCCGAGACCAGCGAGACGACGACGGCGAACGGGACCGCGGCCCAGAACGACAAATGCGCGATCCCGTACTCGCCGCGCGAGGTGAGCAGCCCGACGGTGTACGCGCCGATCGCGAAGAAAGCTACGAAGCCGAGGTCGAGCAGCCCGGCGAACCCGACCTCCAGATTGAGCCCCAGGGCCATCAGGGTGAATAGACCCACCGTCACCATGACCTGCGCTACGAACGGCCCCCCGGCTACGGGGACAAACAGGAGGCAGACGACGCCGAGCGCGATCCCCGACCACCGCAGCCCGCGCCGGCCCGCGGGGGGGAGCGCGTCGATCCTCGCGTGGACCCTCTTCCGCCAGTGGCGCCAGGCCCCGGTGATGACCCAGGTCGCCGCGCAGACCGTGACCGCCCCGCGCAGCGACGGCCCATTGATGCCAAAGAGAAACCCGCGGACCGTCACCGGAAGCCCCGGCCCCTGGAGGAGCAACTGCAGGAGATCCTGGAACACGCTGAGGGTCAGCATCGCCAGCGGGCCCACCAGGAGGGCCCGGCGGGCTCGCTGCGGCATCAGATACAGCAGCGCTCCGCACACCCCCGCCGCCGCCTCGCTCAGAAGCTGCAGGCCCACCCCGGTGCGGACATCCCGGTCGAACATCAACAGTGCGTAGAGCCCCGGCGAGGCGTTCACCAACACCACGCGGAGGTCGACCCAGGTGCCGATCAGCAGCAGCAGCGCGAGCGACGCCCCGACGATGAGCCCCGCCCCGCCCCCCGCGGCAACCGCCGCCGCCGGCCTGCTGCGGCGCGCGGCGATGTATCCGCCCGCCGCCCCGGTGATCAGCAGCACCATCCACCCCAGGCCCAGCACGTCGCTGATGATCCAGCGCCCTTTGAAGGTCTCGACGATGCCCGTCAGGCACAGGTAGACCGCGATCACCCCGAAGATCAGGCCGATCCGGACGATGGCGTTAGGCCCGCTTGGTCGCAAGGCGCTCCCCGAGGAACCCCGACGGCCGGAAGATCAGCATGATCAGCAGCATCGTGAACGCGATCACGTCGCGCAGCTGGTACGGCGCCCGGACTCCCAGCCCGTCCAGAAACAGCGCCGGACCCACCGACTCCACGATCCCAAGGAAGATCCCACCCAACATGGCCCCGGGGATGTTGCCGATTCCGCCCAGCACGGCCGCCGTGAAGGCCTTGATCCCCGGGACGAACCCCGTGAAGAAGTACACCTGCTTGAACACCAGCGCGTACAGCACCCCCCCCACCCCCGCCATCGCCCCGCCGAGCGCGAAGGTGAACACGATCACCCGGTCCACGTCGATTCCCATCAACGCGGCCGCGTCCCGATCCTCCGACACCGCCCGCATCGCCTTGCCGAGCTTGGTCCGCATCACGACCGCGTACAGCGCGAGCATCGCCGCGACCGCGGCCACCAGCACGATGGCCTGCGTGCGGAGGATGTGCACCGGCCCGATCTGCCACTCGCCGGTCAGCACCCGGATGTCCGGGTACGCCTGCACGCCGGCGCCGAACAAGCTGCGAAAAGTGTACTGGAGGAAGAACGACGCGCCGATCGACGTGATCAGCGGGATCATCCGCGGCGCCCGCCGGAGGGGCCGGTAGGCGATGCGCTCGACCAGCAGGGCGACGGTCGTCGACACCGCGATCGCCACCGCCGCCAGGAGGAGCAGCGACACCAGCACGTAGCGATTAAGGAACCCGGACGTTCCCAGCGGGACCGCCACGTAGTACGCGATGTACGCGCCTGACATGAACACCTCGCCGTGGGCAAAGTTGATCATGTTCAGGACCCCGTACACCATCGTGTACCCCAGGGCAATCAGCGCGTAGATCCCGCCCTGCGCCAACCCGAACTCCACGAAGTCCGCCCACTGCCGTCCCGTGTAGCGTCCCTCTTTCAATGTGGCGATCGACCCGACCACCACGATGAAGACGACGGCGATGCGGAACCCCCACAGGAAGACGTCCACGTAGGTGATCCGCCGGCGTTTCACCCGCATCGCCGCCCTCCGCGCCCCATCGGAATAGCACGAGGATGAGCCGAAGACGTCACGCGCCCCCGGCTCATCCCCGTCATCTACGCTTCTAGGCTATGTCGTCAAATGGGCTCTGTCTACTTGAGCGGCCAGATCTTCTTGGGGTCCGTCCCCAGGCTCCACGTCGCGGGATTCGCGGAGACGACCTGGTAGACGGCGATGTGCGGATCCCCACAGTCTCCGTATGGGTTGCACGTCAGCGTCCCGGTAATGCCCTTAAACCCCTTCGTGGCGAACAGCGCGTCGCGCAGCGCCTTCCGCCCGATGTACAACGATCCGCCGTCGGCCTTCGCTACCTTCTTGATCGCCGCGAATATGACCATCGTCGCATCGTAGGCGTGCGCGTGGAATCCGGAGATCGGCTTCTGCCCGTACTTCTTCTGATACTTCGGCAGGAACTCCGTGCCGTACCTGGGCCCCAGCGCCGCAGGGGTCAGGTCGGGGCTGCTCAGGTACATCCCCTTGGCCGCATCTCCCGCCGCCTTGGCGAAGTCCGGCGAATCCAGCCCGTCCGCGCCCATCAGCGTCACGGTCTTCAGCCCCTCGATCTCACGCGACTGTCGTGTGATGAACCCGCCGGCCGCGATGAAGATCGGGTAGTACAGCATGTCCGGTTTGGTCGAGGCGATCCGGGTCAGCAACGGCCGCATATCCGTGTCGGTCGGCGCGACCGCCTCCTGCGCCGTGATCGTCCCGCCCTGCTTCTTGAAGCTCTCCGCAAAAACGGTCGTGAGGCCCTCCGCGTACGGGCTCCCGTCGTGGATCGTCGCCACCCGATTCAGCTTCAGCACCGTCCGCACGAACGTCGCGGCGGCAGCTCCCTGGACCTTGTCGTTGTGCACGACCCGCAGGTATCCATCGAAATCCGGGCCGCGTTTCGGATCGGTGAGCAGCGGCGCCGTGTTCGACGGGGACACCGTCGCGATCCCGGCCTTCCAGAGAATGGGCGCGCCGGGCACGGCCTCGCTCGAGCAACTCGACCCGATCGCCACGACCACCGACGCATTCGCCGCGATCTTCGTCGCTGCGGTCTGCCCGCCCTCGGCGTTGCACCCGCTGTCCTCGCCGATCAACTTGATGTCATGTCCCATGAACTTCCCGTGCAGGTCATCGATGGCGATCTCGATGCCTCGCTTGCTGTCGGTGCCCAGCGAGCCATCGGACCCCGAGGTCACCAGCCAGTAGGCGATCGTAATCGGTTCGCCCGGCCCGACCTTCACGACCCCGATCGGGTCGTTCACCGGGCCCATCTGCGCCGCCGGCACGGACGTGACGAAGAGCGCACCGGTGGCGAGGACCGCACACAACACCAGCATGATCGTCTTGCTCAAGCGCACCATAGGCGTTCGTCCCTCCCTCTCAGAGATTCGGTTGTGGTGCCTGCCTCGGTACAGGAGCATGGACCTCAAGCGGGCTTCAGGATAAGCTTCGCCCCGCTCACCCCCTTCAGCCCGACCGTCCCTCATCCGGAAAGCCGTCACGAGCCGCCTCGGGCATTGGGCCCCGTGCGGACGCCGCCCGCCGCTAACGGCGCGGCCGGCTCGCTAGGGGTCCGGGCCTTGGCCTCTTACGTTCTCGGCGGGCTAAAAAGTTCCCTTGCGGCGGCCCCCTCGACCTCGATCAGTCAATGATGACGAGCCGCCGCTCGGAGAGCCGCCGCAGGTCCTCCGGGC
>DATEHM010000279.1:0-13962 GCA_035279545.1 bacterium
CTCCGAGGATTGTCAAATTGCGAGCGTCAAACGCGCACCGCTCCGCGCGGGCAGGCTCCGCCGCCCGGACGATCATTCTCCTCCGCTTGAGTCGGCACCGACCGCAGTCGCGCCGCCGAAAACGTCGATCCGGGCTCGCCGAGCCTGCGCCATGCCGCATGATCCGCATGCGGGCCGCGGCGAGGTGTGCGCGTGAGCAGGAAGCCCCCCGCCCCCCGAGGAAGGGGAGAGCACATTGGAATCCCCCATGAACATCCGTTCATGAGGCTGTTCGATCGCTTGTCCCGACTGGACCGGGAACGGCACCCCATCCGGGTGGCCGTGATCGGCGCCGGCCAGATGGGTAGCGGTCTGGTCCACCAACTGGCTCGCCTGCCCGGCATGCGGGTCGCCGGCATCTGCGACCTGGTGGGGGAGCGGGCGGTGGCGGCGGCGGGCCACGCCGGACTCTCGGCGGGCGTGGCGGGGGCCCGGACGGACGCCGAACGGCTTCTGGCCGAAGAACGCACCTGCGTCGTCTCCCAAGCCGACTGGCTGGTCGACGCCCCTTCCGTCGACGCGGTGCTGGATGCGACGGGGGACCCGGAGACCGGCGCTCGCTTGGCGTTCGCGTCAATCACCCGGCGTAAACCGTTCATCACCATGAACGTCGAAGCGGACGTGACGGTCGGGCCCATCCTGGCGTGGCTGGCCCGGCGATCCCACACCGTCTACACGGTCGCGGGAGGCGATGAGCCCTCGGTCCTCTGTGAGATGGTGGACTTTGCTCGGGCGATCGGCCTCGACGTGGTGTGCGCCGGCAAGGGCAAGAACAACCGGCTCGACCGGACGGCCACGGCGGAGGCGGTGCGCACCGAGGCCGACGCCAGGGGCATGAGTCCGCGGATGCTGGCGGCGTTTGTCGACGGGACGAAGACGATGGCCGAGATGGCGTCGCTGGCCAACGCGACCGGGCTCGCCCCCGATCTCCCCGGCATGCACGGCCCTCAGGCCAACCTTGCCGATCTCCTCCGCACCTTCGTCCCCGAGGCCGACGGCGGCATCCTCCGGCGCACGGGCGTGGTGGAGTACGCGATCGGCGACGTCGCCCCGGGCGTGTTCCTCATCGTCACCTCGGCGAGCGGCCCCATCCGGCGGGATCTCGCCTACCTCAAGATGGGTGAGGGACCCTACTACCTCCTCTACCGGCCGTACCATCTGGCGAGCCTGGAGGCCCCGCTCTCGGTCGCGCGCGCCATGCTCTCCGGAGAAACGACGATGGCCGCCGCGGGCGCGGCCCGGGCCGAGTGCGTTGCGGTCGCGAAGCGGGACCTGCAGCCCGGGGAATCTCTTGACGGGATCGGCGGCCAGACAGTCTACGGGCTGGCGGAACCCGCCGCCCGGGCGACCGCCGCCCGCGCCGTGCCGATCGGCGTCGCCCAGGGCGCGCGGGTCCTTCGCCACATCACCGCGGGGTCGGTCTTGACCGACGGCGACGTGGCCCTGGATGAAACGCTTACCATCGTCCAGCTGCGCCGTCTGCAGGAAACGCTCACCTGTCAGGGGCACCTCGACGCGGACGTGACGGGGCCATGAGCGCCGACCGGACGATGATCGCTAAGGTCGCCGACCTCTACTACCTCCGGCATCTCACGCAGCAGGAGATTGCCGACCGGCTGGGCGTGTCCCGCCCCACCGTGTCGCGACTCCTCCGCCGGTCGCGCGCGGAGGGCATCGTGAAGATCGAGGTGACCCTCCCAGATGGCCACCGACACGAGCTGGAGCGGAACCTCGAAGACCGCTTTCGCCTCCGCGAGGCGGTCGTCATCCGCGGCCGGCCCGAATCCCCGACCTTGACCCGCCGGGCGCTCGGCGAAGCCGCGGCCGCCCATCTCGACCGGCTGCTCGCCGGCGGGGAACGGGTCGGCATCTCCTGGGGAACGACCCTCGCCTCGGTCGTCGATCACGTGCGCCCGCGGAGGGTGCGCACGGCGGTGATCCCGCTCGTCGGCGGGCTTGGACAGGCGGCGCCGGGAATCCACGCCAACGAGTTGGCCCGGCGGCTCGCCGAAGCGCATCAGGGAACGGCCCACCTCCTCCACGCCCCCGCCATCGTCGCCACCAGCGGCGTGCGGACAGCCCTCCTCACCGACCCCGGCATCCGCCGGGTGCTCGATCTGGCATGTCGGGTCGACATCGCGCTGGTTGGGGTCGGAGCGCTGGTGCCCTCATCCACGCTGATTCACAGCGGCTATCTCAGCGCCCAAGAACTCGCGGCCCTGCGCCGCCGCGGTGCCGTGGGAGATATCTGCACCCGGTCCTTCACCGCGGAGGGAGCGCGGATCGGCGGCACGCTCGATGCCCGCATCATGGCGGTGGATCTCGACGATCTCAGGCGGATCCGGACGGTGATCGGCGTGGCGGGGGGCCTGGAAAAGGCGGAGGCGATTCTCGGAGCCCTGCGCGGCGGCCTGGTCACCGTCCTGGTCACCGACCACTTGGCCGCCCAAGCAGTCCTGCGGGCGCGGCCGACCCGACCGGCGGGCCGGCGAGTGGAGCAGGAGGCTCGGGGATGATGCGCATCCGCCCCGCGCCGGCCGCGGGACAACAGTCGTCGCCGGGAGGAGGATCCACCCGTGCCGACGCCCCATGAACGGTACGAAATCGAACTCCACTGCGGTCGCTGCCGCCGCACCACATCGCATCTAGTCGCCGTCGGTGAACGATCTCTCTCGCGCGTCCTATGCATCGCCTGCGGTCGGGTGGTGGTCGTGGACACCCTTCAGTTCATGGAGCAGTACGTGGACAGCGTCATGCGCCGGCTCGTGGCAAAGCCGTTTGAGATCACGACCGAGTTCACGCGCAGCCCGCGCGCCTTCATCACGTCGCTGCCCAGCCGCATGTTGACCAAACCGTTTCGGGTCGCCGCCGAGCTGCGAACGACCATGGACATCGTCCGCCTGCGGCGGCGGCGGCCGGCGCCCTCCACGCCCACGCCGGGGCCGCTCCCGACCGGCCCCGGCGAACTCCCCACCGTGGAACGGCGGTGTCGGGTCCTGCTCAGCGCGCCGCTAATGTGGGCGCACCCCGCCGAGGAGGTGATCGCCAGCGCGCACGACCTTGGGTACGACGGTGTGGAGTTGTGGGCCTACCAGCTCGCCGAGGATGGCAGCGATCCCGCGGCCATCAGGGCGCAGGCCCAATCGTTGGGCCTCCTGCTCACCCTGCACGCGCACAGCTGGGATCTCAACCTCTCCTCGCACCTCGACCAGATCCGAACGGCCTCCCTGGACACCGTCCACCGGTCGGTCGCGCTCGCCGGCCAACTGGGAGCGCATCTCGTCGTCGTCCATCCGGGGCGGATCACGGTGCCCTTCGAAGAAGCCGAGACCTATTGGCCACGGCTGGTCGTCAGCCTGAGGGATGTGGCCGACGACGCGGCCACCCGCAACGTCCAAGTGGGCGTCGAGCACATGGAGCCGCGCCAGGGCGAGTTCGTGATCACCCCCGAACACGCCAACCGGCTCGTGGCCGAGGTGGACCGCCCGAACCTCGGGACGGTCCTCGACACCGCACACATCCCCTGGGGAGAGGACGAGTCCGCGTTTATCGGCGCGCTCACCCACATCGTCCACGTCCACCTGAGCGATGCGGATGAGTCGCGGCTCCACCTGCCGCTGGGCCAGGGCGCGCGCAACCTGGCCCGCCTCCTCGCCGCCCTGCGCAACTTCCGGGGGGCGATGGCGCTGGAGGGGTACTCGATCGAGGCCGGGACCGACTTGGCCCGTTGGAACAAGGCGCGCTTCGAGGAGCTCTGGCGGGAGGCGGCTGCGCTGAGCGGAGAGATCGCGCCGGGGCCTCCCTTGCATCAGTAGCCCCCGCCGGCGCCGGCGGCCCCGCGCGATTGACGGTGATCGTCGCGCCCGGCCCGCGCGCGAGGGCAGGAGGCGGCCGCGGCGATGCCAAAAGCTCCGTACATCCTAGGCGGTCGGACATCCACGGAGGGGGCCCGGCTGAGGAGCCCGGGACGGGAGCCACGAGGGGTGAAACTCGGGATCGTGAGCGATATCCACTGCGGCCCGGACGCCGACACCCGCCTGGGGAGCCGGTCGCCGACGCTGCTGGAGGCGTTCGGCGAGGCGATGCAGGCGTTTCGGCCCGACTGCATCATCGACCTCGGCGACCGGATCAACGACGTCGCCCGCGCGCAGGACCGCCAGCGGACGGCGTGGGTGCGCAAGACGCTTGCGGCACTCGGCGTGCCGGTCTACCATGTCCTGGGCAACCACGACGTCGCCAACCTGTCGAAGGCCGACCTCGCCGATCTCCTGAGCAAACGGGGGTCGTACGAGACGGTGAACCAAAACGGGCTCGGGCTCGTCTTGCTGGACAGCCAGGACCCGCCGTTTGAGCGGATCGGGGGGACCGTCGGATCCGGCCAGCGGGAGTGGCTGCACCCGCTCGACGAACAGCGACTCGACGGGCACTGGTACTTTGCCGCTCATCCCGCCCACGCTTACGCGCGCGGCCGGGAGGCGGTGCGGTGGGCCATCGAACGATCGGGACGCGTCCTGGCGGTGTTTTCGGGACACATCCACTGGACGCGCGTGACCACGATCGGGGGGATCCCGTATGTGACGCTGGGGTCGCTCGTCGACGGGGGGTTCACGCACGGCCGGCCGTGCGGCACGTTTGCCGCGGTGACGGTGCGGCAGCGGGCCATCGACGTGGAGGTGGCCGGGCTCCTGCCGGAACGGTTTCATCTGATGCGCTAAGTCGAGAAGGGAGCGTCGCATGCGAATCGCTGCGCTGAGCGTGATCGTCCTGCTGGCCACCGCGGCCATAGGCTATCCCACCGCCGGGGCGGCCCCGGCCGCGGGCGCCATCACCCTGTACACCTCGGAGTCCGAGGATGACGTCAACCTTCTGGCCCAGGACTTCATGCGCCGGACCCCCGGCGCGGCGGTCAAGATCTTCCGCGCGGGCTCCGGGCCGGTGGAGGCGAAGATCGAGGCCGAGATGCAGGCCGGGGCGATCCAGGCCGACGTCCTCTGGTTCGCCGACATCACCTTCTTCCAAAACCTCGCCCGCAAGGGATTGCTCCTGGCCTACCGCCCCCCCGCCGCCGGGCGGGTCTCCTCCCAGTTCCACTACGACGGAGACCGCTACCACGAGGTGCGGCTGATCTTCAATGTGGTGGCGTTCAACACCCAGCAGGTGAAGTTTCACCCCACCAGCTGGTGGGATCTCGCCCTGCCTCGGTACCGCGGACGCGCGGGGATGCCGAGCCCGTTCGTCTCCGGGGCCGCCTTCGCCCACGTGGGGACCTTCGCGGCGATGCCGGAGTTTGGGTGGACCTTCTACCAAAAACTGGCGGAGAACCATGCGCTGGTCTTCCGCAGCAACGGGGACGTGATTCAAAAACTCGCCTCCGGAGAGATCAGCATCGGCCAAGTGGTGGACTTCTTTGTCCGGGCGCTCCGGGCGCAGGGCTCGCCCGTGGACTACATCGTGCCGAAGGAGGGCGCGGTGCTGGTGCCGACCCCGGTCGGGATCATCAAGGCCACGGCCAATCGGCCCGCGGCGGAGGCGTTCATCAACTACCTCTACACCCCCGAGGCCCAGCGGCTGTTCGCCTCGCGCGCGTACATCCCGGTCGTGCCGGGGATCCCCCTCCCTCCCGGGACGCCCGAGGCCGCCCAGATGAAGATCATCCAGCCAAACTTGAGCTACATCGATCAGCACCGGGAAGAGATCAAGACGCGGTTCACCGCCCTGTTCGGCACGCAGTAGCCTCGTGGCGTTCCCCACCGTGACCGACGCCGCGGGCGCGAGGCGGCCGGGCGCGCTCCGCCGCTCCCTGCTGCTGGTCGGTGGCATCGCGATTGGGACGCTGGCGCTCCTGATCGTCTACCCTACCGCGACGCTCGTGCTGCAGTCGGTGCTCGTTAACGGACGGTTCTCGCTCGACCATTACGCCCGGATCGCCGCCGACGGCTCGACCTACACCGCGCTCGCCAACAGCTTGGTGGTCTCCGCCTGGGCGACGGCGGGCGCGACCGGGCTGGGGGTCATCCTCGCCTGGCTGGTGTCGCGGACTGATCTCCCGGGTCGGGAGCTCTGGCGCACGGCGCTGGCGATCCCGTACATGATCCCGCCCTTCATCGGCGCGATCGCCTGGGTGGACCTCCTGAACCCGGTCGGGTACCTGAACCAGGCCTGGATGGCGTTCACCGGATCGCCCGATCCGCTGGCCGTCATCTACGGACGGAATGGGATCATCTTCGTGATGATCCTCTACGAGTACCCCATCGCGTATCTCGCCACCCTGGGCGTGCTCCAACGGATGAGCCCCGCCCTGGAGGAGGCCGGCCGAATGGCCCGCGCCGGACCCTGGCGCGTGCTGTGGGACGTCACCGTCCCCCTGGCCCTCCCGGGGATCCTGGCCGGGGCGCTGCTCGTGCTCATGGCGTCGCTCGGGAACTTTGGCATCCCGGCGATCATTGGGTTCCCGGCGCGCTACGTCGTGCTGACGACGAAGATCTACAGCCTGATCCTTAACTTCGACCAGCCGGATCATCTCCAGGCCGCGGCCGCCCTTTCCATGTGGCTGGTGGGGCTGGCCGCGCTCGTGCTCCAGGCGGAGCGCCTGGCCCTGCGCCGGGGCCGCTTCGCCACGGTCGGCGCAGGGGCGTCGACCCCCGCCTCGCTCGTGGCCCTGGGGGGGTGGCGCCGTCCGGCCACGCTGGCCCTCGCGGCCCTGCTCACGGTCGGCGTTGCCCTCCCGCTGGCCGCGATCCTCCTCACCTCGCTGGTGCGCGCGTATGGGCTTCCTCCGGTGCCGGCGAATCTGACGCTCCAGCATTACGCGACGGTGCTGTTCGGAGTGCCCAAAGTCCGGCGGGCCCTCGTCAACAGCGTGGGGTTGGCGGCGGGCTCGGCCACCCTCATCGTCGTCCTCTCCGTGGCGATCGCCTACCTGCTGGGGCGAGGGCGAGTCGTGGCGGCGGGGCTGCTCGACCTGCTCATCACCATCCCCTACGCCGTGCCGGGGACGATCGTGGCGCTGGCGATGATCCTGGCCTGGCTGCGCCCCGTCCCCGTGATCGGCCTGCGCCTCTACGACACGTTCTGGCTCATCCTGCTTGCCTACGTCGCTCGATTTCTCGTCTTTGGGGTCCGCACCGCCCTCGCCGGTCTGAGGCAGATCCACGGATCATTGGACGAGGCCGCGCGCATTAGCGGCGCCGGGCCCCTGGAGGCCTTTCGGGACGTCGGGCTGCCCCTGATCCGCCCGAGCCTCGTCTCCGGGTGGTCGCTGGCGTTCATCCCGGCCGTGGCCGAGCTGACGCTGTCCATCCTGCTCTTCTCGGTCGGCAACGAAACGCTCGGGGTCGTCATCTTCGGACTCCACGACGAGGGCAAGATCGCCCCCTCCGCCGCGCTGGCGGTCCTGGTGACGGGTCTGCTGATCGGGATCAACCTGCTCACCCGGGTTCCGCTCGCGGACCGGCTGAAGGTGTGAGGTGGCCGAACTCGCCCTCGACGGGCTGGGAAAAGCGTTCGGGACGCGCTGGGCGGTGCGCGATCTCTCCCTCGTCGTCCGGGACGGGGAGTTCGTGACGCTGCTCGGCCCATCGGGGTGCGGGAAAACCACGACGCTGCGGATGATCGCCGGGTTCGTCGCCCCCACCGCGGGGCAGATCGCGCTCGGCGGGCGCGTGCTCTCGTCCGCGTCGACGGGCGCCGCGGTCCCCCCGGAGCGACGCGGCATGGGCATGGTCTTTCAGAGCTACGCGGTGTGGCCTCACATGACCGCGCGGGCGAACGTCGCCTACCCCCTCCACCGCTCCCGCCTGCCGCGCGCGGAGATCGAGGCCCGAACCCGCCGCGCCATGAGCCTCGTCCACCTCGACGCCCTGGGCGACCGCCACCCCCAAGAGCTCTCCGGCGGCCAGCAGCAGCGTGTCGCCCTGGCGCGGGCCCTGGTGATGGAGCCCTCCGTCCTCCTCCTCGACGAGCCCCTCAGCAACCTGGACGCGAAGCTGCGCGAGGAGATGCGCACCGAGATCACAGACCTCCAGGAGCGGCTGGGGATCACGGTGGTCTACGTCACCCACGACCAAGCCGAGGCGATGGCGCTCTCGGGCCGGATCGCGGTGTTGCGGGAGGGGCGGATCATCCAGACCGCGACCCCGCGGGACCTCTACGAACGCCCCGCCGACCCGTTCGTGGCCGCCTTCGTGGGCGCGGCGAACTTCGTCCCCGGGGCCGTCGTCGGGCGAAGCGCGGGTTGGCTTCGCGTGCGACTGCCGGACGGCGCGGACGGACAGGTCATCGACGTGCCGGGGGCGACCGAGGGGGACCGGGTGCTGCTCTGCATCCGCCCCGAGGATCTGGAGTTCGACCCGGAGGGGGCCCTGCGCGGCACGATCGTGCGCGCCACCTACCTCGGCAGCCGCGTGGACTACGCCATCCGGATCGGCAGCCTGACCGTGCGCGTCGAGGGAGGGTCCGGCGCCGGCCGCCCCGCCGGGGAGGCGGTGAGGCTGAGGGTCACGCGGGCGGTGGCTTATCCCGCGCCGGCGAGCGGCACGACCTGGTCGGGGGTGGCCACGACGTAATCCGGTCCCGCCGCGAGCAGGGCCGGCCCTTCGCGGGTCCCCCACATCGCCGCCGCGCTCCGGGCGCCGGCGGCGCGCGCGGCCCGGATGTCGAAGACGCCATCGCCGACAACGAGCACATCCCGCGGCGCCGCCCCCAGCCGACGCGCCGCTTCCAGGATCGGGTCGGGCGCCGGCTTCGGCGCCGGGCTGTCCTCCGCGCTGACGGCCGCCCGAATCCACCGCTCCAGCCCGAAGGCCCGGAGCGCCAGCGTGGTGGACCGCCGCCGCTTGGAGGTGACGATCCCCATGGAGGCGCGGCCGTCGAGTCGGACCAGCATCTCCACGACGCCCGGGAAGAGCGCGCAGAGCCGGTCGTGGTGCGCATCGTAGTAGGCGGTGTAGGCGGCGATCAGCGCGGGGACGCGGGCCGGGGCGAGGTGAGCGCAGCGCGCCGGGAGGGGCTCCCCCCAGCGCGCCGTCACCTCGTCGTCCGCCAGGTCCCGGGCGAGCACGGCGCTCGCGGCGTGACGGAAGGCCGAGGCGATCAAGGTGTACGAGTCGATGAGGGTGCCGTCGAGGTCGAACAGGACGGCGCGGACCGGCCGGTCCACCCCCGCGGGCGTCATCAGGTGCGGAGGCGCGGATCGAGCGCGTCCCGCAGCCAATCGCCGGTCAGGTTCACGCCCAGCGCGGTCAACGCCAGCGCCGCGCCCGGAAACGCCGCGAGCCACCAGGCGAAGAAGATGTAGTTCCGCCCATCGCTCACCATCGTCCCCCACGCCGGCGCCGGGGGCTGAATCCCGAACCCCAGAAAGCTGATCGTCGCCTCGGCGATGATGAACTGGGAGACCTGCAGCGTGCTGATGACGATGATCGGGGTGATCACGTTCGGCAGGATGTGCCGGACGATGATCCGCCCCACCGGCGCCCCCGTCGCCACCGCCGCCTGCACGTACTCGCGGTGCCGCAGCGCCAGCACCTCGCCGCGGACCACTCGGACGTAGAGCGGCCACCCCGCGATGACGAGACTGAGAATGATGTTCCGCAGCCCCGCCCCGATGATCGCGTTGATGGTCAGGGCCAGCAGGATGAAGGGGAAGCTCAGCTGGATGTCGGCGATCCGCATGATCACCGCGTCACCCCACCCCCCGAAGTACCCGGAGAGGAGCCCCAAGGTGCAGCCGACCCACCCCGCCACGATCACGGTGGCGGTCCCCACGAGGAGCGCGATCCGTGCGCCGAAGATCACGCGGGACAGCACGTCCCGCCCCAACTGGTCGGTCCCGAACGGATGCGCGTGATCCGGCGGACGGAGCACGACCGCGAACGACGCGGCGGTGGGATCATACGGCGCGAGGGACGGCGCGAGCAAGGCGCACGCCGCCGCCGCCGCGACGATGGTGAGCCCCAACAGGCCGGTGCGGCTGTGCCAGAGCCGCCGCCAGCGCGCGCGGGATCGGACCGCCGCGCCCGGCGCCCGCAGCGCCGCGGGCTTATCGATAGCGCACCTGCGGGTTCAGCCAGAGATAGGACAGGTCGACGAGGAAGTTCATCGTGACGTAGAGGAACGAGGTGAAGAACACGCCGACCATCACCACGGGAAAGTCCCGGCCCAGCAGCGCATCCAAGATGTACCGCCCCAGCCCCGGCCAGGCGAAGATCGTCTCGGTGACAACTGCGCCTCCCAAAAGCTGGCCGGCGTTCAGCCCGAACACGGTGACGATGGGGATCGCCGCGTTCTTCAGCACGTGCCGGATGAGCACGGCCGGCTCGCGGATCCCCTTGGCCCGCGCCGTCCGGACATAGTCCTGCCCCAGCGCGTCCAGGACGGCGGACCGCGTGACGCGCGCGATCTGGGCGGCGTAGAAGGCGGCCAGCGTGACCGCCGGGAGCACGAAGTGGGTCCAATCGCCGTACCCGCTCACGGGGAACCAGCGCAGCCACACGCCGAAGATCCAGATCAGCATCAACCCCAGCCAGAACCCCGGGACCGCCTGACCCAGCGCGGTCGCCGCGATCCCGAGCGTATCCACGACGGTGCCCCGCCGCGCCGCGGACACGATGCCGATCGGGACCGCCAGCCCCGCGACGAGCGCGAGCGACACCACCGCCAGTTCGAGCGTCGCCGGGAAGCGCTGCAGCACCAGCGGGAGCGCCGCCGCGCGATAGCGGAGCGACGCCCCGAAATCCCCCCGCCCCACGTGGCCGAGGAAGTCGAGGTACTGCACCCACACCGGCCGGTCGAACCCCAGGAGGTGCCGGAACGCGGCGATGTCTTTGGGCTGGACGTCCAGGGGGAGGAACAGGATCACCGGATCGCCGGTGATGTGCACCAGAAAGAACACGGCGGTGAGCGCGAGGAAGACCGCGATCACCGCCTGAACCACGCGGGCCGCCAGGTATTTCGACATGCGCGGATCAGCTCACGCGCCCGGGCGCGAGACCGCCGGGACGCGACGCGGCGCGGCCCCGCTGCGGGGACTCGGTCGCGCCGAGGCTACTTCGCCCCCGCCTCCCACATCCAGACTTTCTCATCCGGCCGCGGCTGCCAGACGATCCAGTTGGCGACCCCGTAGAGGTCGTGCTGCTGCCACAGCGGCACCCAGGGCGCCATGTCGTGCAGCGTCTCTTGCACCCGCCGGAACGCCGCGTTGCTCCGGTCGGGGTTGACGATGATCTCGGCTTTGTGGATCATGTCTTCGATCTTGGGATCGCCGAAGCTGCTGTAGGTCAGGCTGCCGACGAACAGCTGCCCCACCGTTCCGATCGGCTCGAGGTCCGGCCCCCAGCCCAGGAAGAACATGTCGCCGACCTTCCGGTTGATCACCTTGTCCAGGTGGCTCCGCCACTCGTTCACCTGGACGTGAACCGTGATCCCCAGCCGGCCGAGCTGCGCGGCGATCGCCTCGGACACTTCTTTGTCCAGCGGGTACCGCCCCGTTGGGGTGTCGAGCTGGAGGGTGAGCTTGCCGGGATCGAACCCCGCCTCCACCAGCAGCTGCTTGGCCTTGTCGGGATTGTACCCGTAACAGTTCAGCGCGGAGTCGTAGGCGGAGTCGTAGCGGCTGACGTAGCCGCAGATCTTGGAGGACTGGCCGGCCAGCACGGTCTTGATCAACTCGTCCACGTTGATCGCGTAGTTCATCGCCTGGCGGACCTTGACGTTCTGCATCGGGCCGGGGTGGAGTGTCTCCAGCGCCAGGTAGTTGATGCGCGAGCTCACCGTGGACCGCACCGTCGCCCGGCCGCTGCGGTTCACCGTCTCTACCGCCTGGGCCGGGACGTCCTTCATGATGTCGATCTCGCCGGAGAGCAGCGCCGCCAGGCGGGCGCTGAACTCGGGGATGACTCGGAACACCACCGTGTCGATTTTCACCGAGCCCGCCCAGTAGTTCGGGTTCTTCACCAGGACGAGCCGTTCGCCCCGCACCCACTCCTTGAACTTGTACGGCCCGGTGCCGATCGGGTGGGTCGACGCGTAGTCGATCCCGACCTTGGAGACGTAGACCGGGGCCAAGATGAATGGGCCGGGCAGCGAGAGGTAGCTCAGCAGCACGGGGAACGGCTCCGAGGTGTGCACCCGCACCGTATAGTCGTTGACCACGTCCACGCTGGTGATCGGCTTGAAGCGCGGCAGGTAGTGGGTTTTGTTCTTCGGTTCGAGGATGTACTCGAACGTGAACTTCACGGCATCGGCGGTGAAGCGCTCGCCGTCGTGGAACCGCACGTCGTGGCGAAGCGTGAACTCCCACGTACGGTCGTCGATGACTTTGTACCCCGTCGCCAGCCACGGGATGATCTTCTCGGTCTTCGGGTCGCGGTTGAAGAGGAGGTCGTAGACGTTCTCGAGCTGGGCGTTGGTGGTCCAATCGACCACGGTCGATCCCATCAGCGTCAACGGCTCGGCGCCGATCCCGATCGTCACCTGGGTCGGCTTCGCCTGCGCGAGCAGCCCCGGCGGGAGGAGCAACGCCCCCAGCCCAAACAGCAGGAGGATGACCCCGCAACGCTTCATCGGCTACCGCCCCCCTTGACCGGGACCGTCTGCGACTCCAGGTCCCGGGGAAACTTGGTCGTGATCTCGGCGCTTCCCTTTTTCACGATCACCGTGTCATCGTGCCGGAACCCCCCGACGCCGTACAGGTAGATCCCCGGCTCGCAACTGAACACCTCGTGCTCCAGCAGCGGCCGGTAGTTGAAGGCGATGTCATCCGGATACTCGTGGCCGGCGAGCCCGATGCCGTGCCCGGTCCGATGGATGATCCGGTCGGCGAACCCGCATCGCTCGAAGACCCGTTGAGCCGCGGCGTCCACGTCGGCCATCGTCGCCCCGGAGACCAGCGCCGCCGCGGCGGCGGCCTGCGCCTCGACCGCGGCCTCAAAGGCCGTGGCCTGCTCCTTGCTCGGCGACCCGACGAAGAAGGTCCGCTCGTTCTCGCAGACGTACCCGTTGAGCCGCGGGATGATAATGTTGACGAGGCCGTGCCCCTGCTCGACCACCTGGCCGTAGTCTCCGCTGATCCCGTGGGGGCAGGCCGAGTTGGGCCCGGTCAGCCCGGAGACCCTGAGTTCCACCTTGTAATCCCGGAAGCGGCGCGCGGCCTCCCCGGCCATCTCGTGCAGGACCAGGGTGTCGATCTCGGCGAGCGGCCGGCCCGGCTCGAGGTACTCCCGGTAGCGGGCCTGGCCCCAGTCGCTCAGCTCGGCCCCCTGGCGAATCAGCGTGAGCTCCTCCTCGCCCTTCACCATGCGCATCTCCCGCAGGATCCGGCCGGCGTTCGCCAGCTGCAGCTCAGGCAGGAGCGCGGGAACGGCCGCGATCGGCCCGGCCGCGCTGTCCACCCCCACCCGTCCCCGCGCCAGCCCTTTGCGCCGGAGCAGATCCGCCACCATCTGCGGCCACTGCGGGGTCATCCACGTCCGGCGCTGCATCCGGTAGTGTTCGGCGTAGAAATGCACCTCGGAGATCCACATCGAGGCGTGTTCGGCGGCGTACCGCACGTGGTTCGAGGACAGCTCGTGCATCACCAGGAACGGGCTGTCCTCGCGCGGGACGACGGCGGCGACGGGCCGCTCCCAGGGCTGCACGTCCAGGAAGTGTCCCGAGACGTACAGGAAGTTCTCCGGGGTCAGCACCACCAGTGCGGCCAGGTCCGCCGCCTCGAGCGCCTGGCGGATCCGCGCAAGACGATCCTGGAAGACGTTCCGGCTGAGATACCCCACCCCGCATCACCGCCACGGTCGCGCAGACACATCGCACCGCCGCCCGGCGATCCTCGGGCTCGGCGAGGCGTGCCCGTACAGGTTCCTTCAGGTTCCCGGCAAGTCCTCTCCCCTCCGGCGGGCGGGGGGCGGCCGGTGCCGGCAGGGGGACCGG
>DATEHM010000280.1:0-6441 GCA_035279545.1 bacterium
ACGGTCGTCGTCGTCGACAACCTCTCCACGGGCAGCCGGGCCAACGTCCCCCCGGGGGTGAGGTGCTATGACCTGAATATTGCCGACGAGCGCTTCGGCGAGACCCTGGAGCGCGAACGACCCGGCATCATCTATCACTTCGCCTTCTACGTCCTGGTGCCGAAGTCGGTCAACGATCCGCTGTTGGACGTGGACGCCATCGTCGGGTCGATCCGCCTGCTGCAGAAGGCCAAGGAGATCGGCGTCCAGAAGATCGTGTTCGCCTCGTCGGGGTTCCTCTACGGGAACGCCGCCCCGTTGCCTGTGGCGGAGACCTGTCCGATCGACCCGGTCTCCCCCTACGTCGTGGCGAAGCAGGCGATCGAGGGGTACCTGCGATTTTACCATCGGACGTACGGGGTCCCCTCTGTGGTGCTGCGGTATTCGGCGGTCTACGGGCCGGGGCAGCGCACCGGAGCCATGGCCGACTATATCCGGCGGCTCTCCTCAGGCGGGCAGGCCGAGATCTGGGGGAACGGGACAAAGACTCGGGACTACGTGCACATCGACGACGTGGTCAACGCGAATCTGCTGGCCCTGACCGTTCCGCACGACCATCCCGCGCCCATCTACAATATCGGCACGGGCGTCGAGACGACCCTGAACGATCTGTACGGGCGCATCGCCGTGCTGCTGGGAGTACCGGCGGAGCCGGTCTATCATCCCGATCGTCCCGGCGAGCAGATGAGATACTGCCTCGATCATTCCAAGGCGGCGCGAGAGCTGGGGTGGACCCCCCAGCGGTCGTTGGGCGCCGGGCTTCGGGACACCGTGCAGGCGAACCGGGTGCGCTAGCTTGTGTAAGGTGTCGGCGATCATCACCACGTTCAACAGAGCGGGCTACCTGCGCGCCGCCATCCAAAGCGTCCTGGCGCAATCGTTCGAGGAGCTCGAGCTCCTCGTGCTGGACAACTCCTCCGCCGACGACACGCACGCGGTCGTCACGAGGTTTCCCGACCCGCGCCTTCGGCTGATCGTGCACCCTCGCCTGGGCATCTCGGCCGCGCGGAACCTCGGACTGCGGGAGGCCCGGGGGGAGTTCGTCGCCTTTCTCGACGACGATGACGAGTGGCTTCAGGCGAAACTCGACCACCAGCTCCGGGTGTTCGAGCGGGGTCCGGCCACCCTCGCGCTGGTGTACGGCGGCTTCGTCCGCATCACTCCCGAGGGGCGCGAGTCCGGTGCCCACCGACCGGTGCTGCGCGGGCGCGTGTTCGACGATCTGTTGCGGCAGCGGGATGCCTTTACGGGCTCCGCCTCCAACCCCCTGATGCGGACGTCGGCGGTGCGGGAACTGGGAGGGTTCAATGAGGACCTCGCCACCTCCGAGGACTGGGAGCTCTATCTTCGATTGGCCGAACACTTTGAGGTCGACTTTGTGCCGGAGATCGTCGTCCGGATTCGCACCCATCGGGGGGTCCGCCTCGGCGACCGGATCGACGAGGCCCGCCGGGTCGAGGAGCTGGTGCTGGCTCGCTACGGACAGCGTATGCGCCGCGGCCTGAGGGGGTTCTACCTTCGGAAGATCGGTGGGAAGTTGTGCCGGACCGGCGCGATGCGGCAGGGACGCGCGCGCATTCTCGAGGCCATCGGGCTGGCCCCGCTGCACCCCCTCGCCTACGTGCAATACGGGATTTCGCTGCTGGGGGGACGTGCCTACGAACGCATCCACCGGCGGTGCCGACGTTGGGTCTCCGGCTAGGATGACGCCGTGAGGATCCTCTACCATATTCCGTACCCCGACGGGCTGGGGGCGGATAGGTGGATCTGTCAGGGGTGGATGGCGGGATTCCTCACCTGCGGCGATCAGTTTTTTCTGCTGAGGGCGGGAGAACGCCTGGCGGAGAGGGCGAGCGCCGTCAAGCCCGACGTGTTCTTCACCGCCGTGAACCTCCTGGATATCGAGCGGGAGCGCGAGACGCTCAGAGCCCTGCGACACCAGGGGACCCGGGTGCTGCTTTGGGTCCATTGGCCCCTCGAGCCCCGGATCGATCCGCGGCGGGCCGAGATCCTCAGGTCCGAAGACGTGGCGGATATTTACTTTGGGGAGCGAGAGCCCGAGCAGATGGCAGCCTTCGAGCGACAGACCGGGAAGAGGTACCACGTGATCCCGAACGCGGCCGATCCCCACGAACACTTTCCGGTGACCCCGGTGGGGCGTTACCGGTATGACATCGTCTACCTCGGCGCCAATCTGCCGAAGAAGCGGTGGTTCGCCGAGCACGTGCTGGCCCCGTTGCGGAGAACCTATCGGGTCGGTGTGTTCGGGCCCGGGTGGGGGATGCGGGACACCATCCTCAGGGCCAGCAGCAAAGCCTGCAAGACCGCCGGGGTGTTTTCCCTGGCCCGGGTGATCGACCGGCATCGGCTGACGATCCCCCCGGAGGAGGAACGGCTGCTGTACTCGTCGGCCAAGATCTGTTTGAACTTTCACGAGCGGGAACCCGATGGATCGCAGCCGCACTATATCGTGAACCAGCGGACGTTCAAGATTCCGGCGTGCGGGGGGTTCGAGATCTGTGACGAGGTGCCGGCGATCCGGAAGTATTTTGGAGCGGATGAGCTCGTCATGGTCCCGCTCGACGAGGCGGAATGGATGCGGACGATCGCCTACTTCCTGGACCGGGAAGATGAGCGGAGGCAGACGCAGATGCGGGGAACGGCGCGGGCACTGCGCGCGCACATGTCCACCAATCGCGTCGAGCAGGTGCGCCGTTTGTTGAGCACCCTCTGCCGGGGGGGCGGGCAGAGTGCACGCGCGGAATGAACGGAGCCAGGCGACGGGGGGCCCGTCGGCGGAGCCGCCGGAGCGATGGCCGCGAGTGTCCGCGGTGGTTCCCGTCCGCAACGAGGCGAGATACATCGAGGCCTGCCTCGGGCGGCTGCTCGACCAGGAGTACCCGCGGGAGCGCCTGGAGATTCTCGTCGTCGACGGCATGAGCCAGGACGGGACGCGCGAGATCGTGGAACGGGTCCGGGCCGCGGGGGCGGGGGGTGCGGCTTCCGTCATTCGGCTGATCGACAACCCCACGGGGCAGAGGGCGTCGGCGTTGAACGCCGGGATCCGCGCCTCCACCGGCGATGTCGTGGTCAGGGTGGATGCCAGATCCGTGATCCAGCGAACCTATGTGGGACAGTGCGTGCGGACGCTCCTGGACACCGGAGCGGACAACGTCGGCGGGATCCAGCAGCCCCTGGCCGACGCCCCGATGCAGGAGGCCATCGGGATCGCCATGGCGCATCCGTTTGGGATCGGGAACGCCCAGTTCCGGCTCGGCCGGAAGAGCGGGTTTGTGGACAGCGTGTATCTGGGAAGCTTCCGCCGCGAGATCTTTGACCGGGTCGGGCTCTTCGATGACGTCGCGCCGATCCTCAGCGAAGATTCGGATATCAATCAGCGGATCCGTGAGCGCGGAGGGAAAGTCTACCTGAACATCGATATCCGCGTCCAGTACTATCCGCGGGAGACGTTGCGCGATCTCTGCAAGCTCTACTTCCGGTATGGAGGAGCGCGCGCGGGCAACTTGATCAAGCACGGGAACCTGACGTCGTGGCGGCAGGCCGTTCCACCGCTGTTCTTGGTGGCGCTCCTCGCCCTGGGGGGGGTCTCGCTGGTGCACCGGGCGTTCCTGCCGGGATTGGCCGTACTGCTGGCCGGCTATGGCGCGTGCGATCTGGGGATCTGCGGGTACCTGGCGTGGGCTCGCCGCAGATCGCTCCTCTGGCCGCGCCTCGCGGCGGTCTTTCCCTGCATGCACATCTCGTGGGCGCTGGGCTTCTTCGGCAGGGTGTGTGCGCGACCCGGGGCGGGGCGTTTTTGGCCGGATTAGGATGGCGCGGCAGCGGCGCCCGGCTCTCGGCCGCGGAGGCGTGAGAAGGTAAAGTGGTCGTCCGTGGCTAACCTAGGAAGGTAAATGGCGTGTCGGAGCGCGCGGTGAGCTTTTCTCGGGAGTACCTCGGTGAGGTCTCCCGGATTCTCCAGCAACTCGACACCGGCACCATCGACAGCGCCGTAGAGCTCTTGGCGGAGACGCGCGACCGCGGGGGCCGGCTCTTCGTGCTGGGCGTCGGCGGAAGTGCCGCGAACGCTTCGCACGCCGTCAACGACTTCCGGAAGCTCGCGGGCCTCGAAGCGTACTGCCCAACCGACAATATTCCCGAGCTGACGGCCCGGGTGAACGATGACGGGTGGGCGTCCGTGTTTGAAGGCTGGCTTCGCGTCAGCCGCGTGCGGCCGGCCGATCTGGTGCTCGTCTTTTCGGTGGGCGGCGGAGACCTCGAACGGAACATCAGCGCGAATCTTGTCCATGCCTTGCGGTATGCCAAGCAGCAGGGGGCGGGGATTGTCGGCATCATCGGTCGTCCTGAAGGGTTTACCCCACGCGTGGCCGATGTGTGCATCTTGGTCCCGTCGGTGAATGCAGATCGCGTGACGCCCCACGCGGAGGCGTTTCAATCGATCATCTGGCACCTGATGGTGTCGCACCCGCGGTTGAAAGGCGCCCCCACGAAGTGGGAGTCGCAGCGATGAGCGCCCCGACCTTGCGACCGGGCGTCTTCCTCGATCGCGACGGCGTGCTCAACGAGGTGATCGTCAGGGACGGCAAGGCCCTGCCTCCGCCCAGCGTGGGGGAGCTGAGGATCGTGGAAGAGGCGGACGCCGCCCTGCGCGGGTTGAAGGCGAAGGGGTTCGCCCTGGTGGGCGTGACGAACCAGCCCGACGTCGCGCGGGGGACTCAGCGGCGCGAGGTGGTCGAGGCGATCAACGCCGTGTTGCTGGCGGCACTGCCGCTGGAGGGAATCTACGTTTGCTATCATGATGACGCGGACCGATGCGCCTGCCGGAAGCCCCAACCGGGGCTACTGATCGAGGCGGCCAGGGAACGTCACATCGATCTCTCCCGCAGCGTGATGATCGGGGATCGATGGAGGGACATCGAGGCCGGCCGGCGGGCCGGGTGTGTGACGATCCACCTGGCGGGGAATCATGCGGAAGAGAGCCCGACCGTTTCTCCCGATTATCGTACGCGATCGCTTCTGGACGCGGCAACCTGGATCGTGAACCACTGTGCCCCCAGAGGAGGACGTGCATGAGGCCGGTATCGGAGCTGCGCGTGAAGATCTACGCGGATGGGGCTGACCTCCAGGGCATGATGGACATGGCCCGGAAACCCTGGATCAAGGGGTTCACCACGAACCCGACGTTGATGCGGAAGGCCGGTGTGTCAGATTACCGGGCGTTTGCCATGAACGTCCTCAAGGCCATCCCCGATCGCCCGATCTCGTTTGAGGTCTTCTCGGACGAGTTTGAAGAGATGGCCCATCAGGCGCGAGAGATCGCGACGTGGGGCGGTCATGTGTACGTCAAGATTCCGGTGACCAATACCAGGCGGGAGTCATCGATCGACCTGATTCACGCCTTGACCGTCGCCGGGATCAAGGTGAACGTGACGGCCCTGTTGGCCCTCGATCAGGTGCGGGACGTCGCGGCCGCCCTCGCCGGCGGGAGCTCCGCCTATGTCTCCGTGTTTGCCGGTCGCGTGGCGGACACGGGCCGGGATCCCGTGCCGCTGATGGCGGCCGCCGTGGAGTTGCTGGCGTGTGCCCCGAACGCCGAGCTGATCTGGGCGAGTCCGCGGGAGCTCCTGAACATCTACCAGGCGGATGCGATGGGGTGCCACATTATCACGGTGACCAACGAGATTTTGAAGAAGCTGGATCTCGTCGGCCGGGACTTGCACGAATACTCGCTGGACACCGTGAAGATGTTTCGGAACGATGCCCTCAGGGCCGGCTACACCCTGCCCGCTCGCGCGGGGTCGAAGGCCTAACGGCATGCGCGGTCGCCTCGCCGGGATGACGGGAGGGGGCGCGTAGGCATGTCCCTCTGCCTTGTGACCGGCGGCGCGGGGTTCATCGGCTCGCACACGGTCGATCATCTGCTGAAGAAAGGACACGCGGTCCGCATTCTGGACAGCCTGCAGCCTCGTGTGCATCCGCAGGGAAAGCCGAGTTTTGTCTCCGCCGATGCGGAGTTTGTCCACGGCGACGTGTCGCGGCGAGAGGACATGAGCCGGGCCCTGCAGGGCGTCTCGTACGTGTTCCATCTCGCCGCCTACCAGGACTATATGCCGGATTTCTCCCGATTCATCCACACGAACGCCGAGAGCACCGCGTTGCTGCTGGAATTGGCGATCGCCGACCGGAAGCGCTTCCCGGTTCGGAAGGTGATTTTTGCGTCCTCGCAGGCGGTGTCCGGCGAGGGGATCTACGCCTGTCCGGCCTGCGCCGGAAACGGGCGGATGCCCGCCATCCAAGAACAGCTGGCTTCGGGCGGTTCCCCCATCCGCTCGATGCCCGCCATCCAAGAACAGCTGGCTTCGGGCGGTTCCCCCATCCGCT
>DATEHM010000281.1:0-3036 GCA_035279545.1 bacterium
GGATGGCCAACAGGAGCCCGAACCCGTAGACGTCGCGAAAGGAGGGCGAGAGGAAGACCGAGCCCAGGCTCTCCACCAGCCCGAGGAGCAGCCCGCCCACGATGCTCCCCGGGAGCGAGCCGAGGCCCCCGATGACGATGATCTCGAAGCCCTTGACGGTGCTGAGGGCGCCGCTCTGGGGAAAGACGAGGAACACCGGCGCGAGCAAGGCTCCGGCGACCCCCGCCAACCCCACGCCGATGCCGAAGGCCCACATGTCGAGCCGCGCCAGGTTGATTCCCGCGGACAGGGCGCCCAGGCGGTTCTGCGCCGCGGCGCGCAGCGCGCGCCCGAACCACGTCCACCGCATCACGATCGCGAACAGCCCGAGGAGGGCGACGGTGCCCAGAAACGCCACGAAACGGCTGCCGTTGAGCGGCAGCGGGCCGAGCATGACCGGCGGGGCGTAGTCGGGGGGCGAGAACTGGTACGGCCCGAAGACGACGACCGCCATGTTGCGGAAGAGCACGGTCAGGCTGATCGTCACGATCGTCGCGTACTCGTCCAGGCGCTCGACCTGCCCCACGAACATCGGCTGGAGGAGCACCCGCTGGATCAGCATACCCAAAAGGCCGGCCCCGACCACGGCCAGCGGCAGCGCGAGGTACCAGCGGGACGGCCCGAGCCAGCCCGTGATCAGCAGATACTGCAGGTATCCGCCGACCATGAAGAACTCCCCCATCGCCCAGTTGATCAACTTCATGATGCTGTAAATGAAGGTGATCCCGACCGCCATCAAACAGTAGATCGCGCCGATGACGAGCCCCGCCAGCCCGTACTGGACGATGAGGGTGGCGTCCATCCGACGGCGCCTAGCGCGGCGCCGTGTAGGTGCCGGTCTTCATCGCCGTGGGAAAGAGGATCGGGGCCCGATCGTAAGTTTCGTCGGTCTGAGTGAACTGCAAAATCACCATCGGCGGGGACCATTGGTGCCAGTAGGCCCCCGCCGCCCGGGGGAACGTCGCCCCGCTGCCGATCCAGGTGTCGAAGCGCCCCCGCTCGAGGGCGGCGATGATCTTCTTCGGGTCGCTGCTGCAAGCCTGGTTCATCGCCTCGGCCAGGATCACGGCGTCGCCGAACGAGTTGAGGTTGGAGTAGATCGCCACGTCTTTGTACCGCTTGGCGTACTCGATGGCCGCCCACTTCCCGAGCGGGGACAGGGCCATCCGCGGGTGGTAGTAGGAGATGAACGCGAGGGAGGTCCCCGCCGGCCCGAGGTTCTTCCAGTACTCCGGCCGGACCGGGAAATCGTACGACGCCAGCATCGGCACCTGGGGAAACAGTCCGATGTCGTGGGCCTGCTTGATAATGAGGTAGGCCGGCGTTCCGACGCCGACGTTGAGGAGCAGATCCGGCTTCTCCGACTTGAACTTCAGGAGCTGCGGGGTGAGGTCGGAGGAGGTTCGGTCGAAGATCACGGCGTCGAGGGTGACGTTCATCTTCCTGGCCGCGATCAGCGATTTGGTCGCCTCGGCCAGGCCGATCCCATAATCCGTGTTCTCCGCCAGCATCGCGACCTTGTGCCAGCCCTGCGCCTGAATCCAGCCGAGCCACGCCGCGGCGCGGTCGGGGTCGATCGGGTGGGTCCGAAAGACCGCCGTGAAGTGCTTCGCGGTGATGTCCGCCGCCGACGCCTGGGTGCTGATGAACGGCACCCCCAGCTGGTCCGCGAGGGGAGCGGCGGCGAGCATCGCCGAGCTGTGAAATTGCCCCCACACCCCGACGGCGTGATCCTCCGACACCAGGCGCCGGAAGCCGGCGATGGCCTTCTCCGGGAGCCCGCTATCGTCCTCGACCGCCAACCTGACCTGGGTCGCCGGCAGCGCGCACCCCCCCTTGCCCCCGAACAGCCCGCCCATCACGGTATTGATATACTGGATCCCCAGTTCCGCCCCCCGCTCGATCAGTTGCCCGGCCGCGGGATCGCCGGGAGGGGAAAGCGGGGTGAGCACCCCGAGCGTGACCGGAGCGGGCGCCGTCCAACCGACAGCGCCGCCCGTCGCCAGCGCGGCGATCAGCGTCCCCCCGACCACCATCACCGCCAACCTCTGACCCATCTGCGTTCCCCCCCTCCTCGACGTGCCTGCTCCTGGGACCGCCTCCGCCCGGCCGATTCCGCCGGGCCGCCGGTTCATCAGGCCGGTGCCGGCCCCCCCACCAATGTCTCCTGGATGATTGCGCGCAGGTCTCGGGCGAAGACGTCCCGCGGCCCCTCCCGCTCAACGCGCCCCATGACGATGAGGTAGACGTCGTCCGCGACCGCCACGGCCTCGGAGATGTTCTGGTCCACCAGGACGACCGTGAGCCCGAAGTGTCGGCTGCGGACAAGCAGGTCGTAAACCTCGCCCGCCACCCGCGGCGCCAGCCCCGCCGTGGGCTCGTCGACCAGCAGCAGCGTCGGCAAGGCGACCAGCTCCTTCGCGATCGAGAGCATCCGGAGCTGCCCCCCGCTCAGCACCGTCGCCCGCGATCTCCGGATGGCGGCCAGCGCCGGAAACAGATCGTACGTCTGCGCGAGGCGCTGGCGGAGCTGCGCCCGGTCGTGCCTGATCGTCCAGCCCCCGACGAGGAGATTCTCCTCAACCGTCATCTGGGGGAAGGTGCTCGGGCCCTGAGGCACGTAGCCGATCCCCAACCGCTTGCGCGCGTGGGCGGTCACCTCCTGGATCTCGCGATCCCCGAACACGACGCGGCCCGCGCGCGGCCGCACCAGCCCAAACACGACACGCAGGAGCGTGGATTTCCCGGCCCCGTTCGGACCGATGACGGCGGTGATCCGGCCCGACGCCGCCCGGAGCGTCAACTCGCTCAGGATGTCGATGCCCGGATGATACCCTGCGGTGACGCGATCAATCCACAGCATGCGACCGCGCGCCCCCCCTGGTTTATGCACGCCCCGCACTCGGGGGGGGGCGCCTGCCGACCCCCGAGGTACGCTTCGATCACGCGGGCATCGCGGGCCACCGCGGCGAGGGTCCCCTCGGCGATCACCTCGCC
>DATEHM010000282.1:0-13955 GCA_035279545.1 bacterium
GGCCAGGCCTGAGGTCAGGCCTTCCAGATATCGCTCGACCAAGGGCATCAGCGCCGCGTTCGCGCAGGTGGTGTGCGTCCGCTCGTACTCCCGGGCCTCCGCGTTGATCTCCGACGACAAGCAGATGTGCGGCACCGCCCCCCCGAGGAGCGCCCGCACCCGCCGCTCGTGCGCGGGGTTCGCATACGCGTGCAGCAGGCAAACGGCAACCACGTCCACCTGCGCGCTCCGCAGCAGGGCCGCCAGCGACGCCGCCGCGGCCTCGTCGAGCGGAACGAGCACCCGGCCCGCGTGGTCGATCCGCTCGGTCACCTCGAAGCGGAGCGCGCGCGGAACCAGCGGGGGAACGCGGCCCGGCCGGTCGAGGCGGTACAGGTGATCGCGCTGCTGCCGGCCGATCTCCAGGACGTCGCGGAACCCCCGCGTCGTCACCAGGGCGGTGCGCGCCCCCTGTCCCTCCAGCATCGCGTTCGTGACCACGGTCGTCCCGTGGGTGAGGGTGGCGACCTCATCGTCCGGCCGCAGCAGGCCGCGCAGCCCCTCGAGCACCGCCTTTGCGGGATCGGGGGTGGTGGGCACCTTCAGCATCCTCAGCGCACCGCCGCCGATCGGCTGGGCCACCAGATCGGTAAAGGTGCCCCCCGTGTCAATCCCGATGTGCAAGCGCTCCCCCAACGTCGGCGCGTCCTACCCGCGGAGGGCCCCCCGGAGATACGCGAGCGCCCGGGGCACGGCGGTGCGGCTGAGCTCCGGCCCTTCGTACTCCACCGACACCCACCCGCTGTACTTGGCGGCGCGGAGCAGCGCCAGCACCCGGTCGTGATCCACGGCCGGATCGCGTCCGTCGCCGCGGACCTGGGTGAACTTGGCGTGCACGTGCCAGGCCAGCGGCACGGTGCGTTCGATCGAGGGGAGACCGTCCAGAAAGTTCCCCGTGTCCAGCAGCAGGCCGAGCGCCGGGCTCTGCACCTCATCGAAGATCGCCCGCACGTCCGTCGACATCTGCACGAAGCCGCCGTGATTGTGGTTCTCCATCACCAGGCGGACCCCCAGACGTTCCGCCTCACCGCACACCGCCCGCAACGACGCGATCATGCCCGGCCAGCGCGCGGCCCGGTCGCCCTCCGGCCACCCGGCAAACGTGCGGAGGAACTGCGACCCCAGTCGCCGCGCGGTGTCCATCCAATCCCGCGTCCGGGCCACCTCGCCGCCCCGCCGGGTGTCGTCGGCGAGGCCGAAGTCGTTCATGAGGGCGATGTTGGCGATCGCCAGGCCGTACCGCTCCGCGGCTCCCCTCAGCTCGGCGAGGCGCTCGGCGGTGGGCGTCCCGATGTGCTTATCTTCCAGCTCCACGCCGGTCAGGCCCAACTCCTCCGCGCTCAGGCGCAGCCACTCCGTCAGCGTCAGCCGGCCGCTGCCGAGGACGTCGTCGTAGGATTGGGAGCTGCACGCGATCTGCATGGTCATCGATCCCACCTCGGGCTGGGGCTTGGTGACCGGTGCGGAGACCCGGAAACGGCGGCGGGAACGCCGGCCTCACTGGCCCCGCCGGGCCACCAGCACCCCGTCCCGCAGGGGGACGATCGTGCCGGTGAACTCCGGGTCGGCGAACACCGCACGGGTAAACGCGCGCACGCCTTCGGTCGCCCCGTCCGTGACGCGGCGGTCGACGGTGCGCCCCCCCCAGAACATGTTGTCGGCCAGGAGCAGACCTCCGGGCGGCAGGTGCTGCTTGATGACCGGCAGCGACGCCGGGTAGCCTTCCTTGTCGATGTCGCTGAAGACGATGTCGAACTCCCCGGGGGTCTCGCGGAGCACCGCCACCGCCTCACCCACGTGGAAGCGCACGAAGGGACGCAGGCCGAGGCGATCCAGGTGTCCGCGCGCGGCCTGGGAGAGCCCCCCGTCCCAGACGACGTGAAATACCTCGCCGCCGCCGTTGTCGCGGACGCCCATGGCAAACCACGCCGTGGAGTACCCGTACCCCGAGCCGAGCTCAAACACCCGCCGGGCCCCGCTCATTCGGGTCAAGAGGTAGAACAGCTGCCCCACCGCCGGCCCGACGATAGGGAAGCGCTCCTTGCGCGCGTAGGCTTCCATCTCCTGGAGAACGGGATGTCGGGCGGGGATGAGCCCCTCGAGATATGACGTAAACGCCTCGTCGACGAGTCCCATTGCCTGCCGCACCTCCGCGCACCTCGGATCCCGATCTCTACCTACGGAGCGGGGCGAACCGCGTCCTGCCTCCCGGGGGCACAGGTTGGGGAGGAACTGGCGGCGAAGCAATCTCGACACGGTGGGTGCGAAAGGCGGTGAGGATTCGGAGCCGATGGGGCGGGACCCGCGATACGTGGAACACGTGCTCGCCCCGCGCTACGCGTTCGGACGCCGCGAGGAACTTCCCTATCTCCTCGACGTCCTCGTCGCGCACACGCTGATGCTCCGCCGGCAGGGGATCGTCGCGCCGCAGGCGGCGGCGGCGACCCTCCGGGCGCTGACCGCCATCACCCCCGAGGATCTGCCCCCGTACGACCCCCGCTACGAGGATATCTACTTCGCGGTCGAGGACCGGGTGGCGCAGGCCACCGGCGGGGTTGGGGAGTTTCGCCCCGCGCTCAGCCGCAACGACGCCTGGGCGGCCCTCATCCGGCTGATGCTGCGCGACCAGGGGCTGGTGCTCGTGGAGCAGCTCGACGACCTGCGCGAGGCCCTGCTCGCCCAGGCGGTCCGGCATCGCGACACGCTGATGATGGCCCACACCCACCACCAGTACGCGCAGCCCACCACGGTCGCCCACTATCTGCTCGCGGCGGCGGCGACCGTTGGCCGATGCGTCGACCGCTATCGCGATGCGCTCGGCCGACTGGATCGCTCCCCGCTCGGCGCCGGCGCGCTGACGACCACCGGTTTTCCGATCGACCGTGACTACACCGCCGCGCTCCTGGGGTTTGCCGGCATCGTCGAGAACAGCTACGACGCGGTCGCCGCTGGGGATCACCTGGCGGAGCTCGCCGGCTGCCACGCCGTCCTGGCGACGAGCCTGGGCCGGATCGTCCAGGACCTGCTAGGCTGGGCGAGCTCCGAAGTGGGCGCGCTCGAACTGGCGGCGGGCTTCATTCAGATCAGCAGCATCATGCCGCAAAAACGCAACCCGGTCGTCCTGGAACACGTCCGCAGCGCCCTCAGCCGGCTGCTCGGCACGTGCCTGGGCGTTTGGGCCTCAGCGCACAACGTGCCGTTCGAAGATGTCAACGACCCGGCCGATGACGCGGTGCCGCTGCTGGCGGAGGCGCACCTGGCGTTGGGCGGCACGCTGGCGGTGCTCCGCGAGGCCATCGCGTCGGCGGCGATCCGGGGGGAGGCCTGGGCTCCGGCCCTCCGCGGCACCTTCGCCACCAGCACCGAACTCGCCGACACGCTGGTGCGGGAAGGAGGCCTGGGGTTCCCCGAAGCCCACGCGTCCGTCGCACGCCTCCTCGAGGACCGGCGCCGGCAGGGCCGCGGGTTTGCCGAGGTCACCCCAGACGAGGTCGAAGCGGCCGCGCTGGCGGCCGCAGGGCGGCGGGTGCGCCTCTCCGCGGAGGCCATCGCGCGGGCGATCGACCCGCGGAGCTTCGTCTCGTCGCGCACCATCCCAGGCGGGCCAGGGGCCCAGCCCGTGGGGGCGATGCTGGCCTCCGCCCAAGCATCGCTGGCAGCGAGCCGGGAGGCGACTCGGGCGGTGAGGGACCGGCTCGCCGCCGCCCGCGCCCGGCGGCGGGTGGAGGCGAGCGCGTAACGGACCACGATGGGCCGGGCGTGATCCCCGGCAGACGCAACGGATAGGAGGGAGAATCATGCGGCAGATCGTTCGCGGAGTGCTGCTCGTCTGCGCCCTGGCCTTTGCGGTGGGGGGCACCACGGCGCAGGCCCAACCACGGGTCACGGTGACCTACTGGCAGTACTTCTTCGAAAGCAAGGTCAAGCTGATGGACGCGCTGATCAAACAGTTCGAGGCGCAGAACCCCGGGATCCATGTCGTCCAGGAGACGTTTCCGTACGACTCCTACAACCAGAAGGTGGCGAGCGCCATCCCCGCCGGCCAGGGCCCGGACGTCGTCAACCTCTTCTACGGGTGGCTCCCCCTCTACGTCGACAGTGGCTACCTCACCCCGCTGCCCGAGAGCGCCTTCCCCGCAACCCAGATTGAGCACGATTTCGTCCCGATGGTCAAGGCGGCCAAGTTCGAAGGCAGATACTGGGCGCTGCCGACGGCCGTCCGGACGCTGGCGCTCTTCTACAACAAGGATCTGTTCCGGAAGGCCGGGCTCAGCCGGGCCCCGCTCACCTGGGACGAGTTCCTCGCCGACGCGGTGCGCCTGACCGAGCGCGACGCCCGGGGCAACATCACCCTGGAGGGGTTCGGGATCTCCCCGGATGGGCAGGACCACCAGATGATCCGTGAGGTCCTCTTCCGCCAGTGGGGGGTGGCGCCGTACAGCCTCGACGGGAAGCATCCCACCTACAACACCCCCCAGGGCGCGGCGGCGCTGCAGTGGTACACCGACCTCGTCACCAAGGCCAAGGTCGGCGTGATCGGCTTCTTCCCGGGGGGCAACGGGTACCGGGACGCGTTCGTCGCCGGGAAGGCGGGGATGATCGTGGACGGCTCGTTCGCCATCGGGTCGATCCGGGGCAGCGCGAAGTTCGAGTGGGGCGTGGCGCAGCTGCCGCGCCGCACCGCCGGCGGCACGCCGAGCAACTTCGGGTCCCTGTGGGTCCACGGCCTGACGAAGAAGGCCAAGGGCCCCCAACTGGAGGCGGCGGTGAAGTTCCTGAAGTTCATTACCTCGCCGGATACCCAGCGCCTCTGGCTGCAACAAGTGGGGGAGATCCCGGCGAGCCGAGCCCTCGCCAGCGATCCCAAGCTCGCGGCGGATCCGATCTACGGCCCGTTCATCCAGAGCCTGCCGTTTGCGCACGCGACGTTCTTCATCGATGAAGCCGCGCAGCGCCAGGTCCTCCTCGACGCGATCAACGAGGTCATCTTGAACCACACGGATCCCAAGGCGGCGCTGGACACCGCGGCGGCGAAAGAATCGAAGATCCTGGGCGAGTTCTGGGCCAAGCACCGATAGGCCGGCCCGCGGTGGGACTCTCGATCGCCCGGACGCCCCCGGGCGGGTTTGGCCTGGAGGCGCGCCGGGCCCTGTGGGCGTACGCGTTTCTGGCCGGGCCGCTCGCGTTCTACGTTCTGATCCGGATTTTCCCGGCGGCGTCGGCCCTCTTCATCAGCCTTCACCGATGGAACATGGTCTCGCCGGAGAAACCGTTCGTCGGAACGGCCAACTTCCGGGAGATCCTCTCCGACCCGCTGTTCTGGAAGGCGGCGACCAACACCCTGCGATACCTGGCCGCGGGGATTCCGGCGCAGCTCGTCCTGGGGCTGGGGATCGCCCTGCTGCTGCGCCGGATCACCCGCTTCCGCGGCTTCTTCCGAGCGCTGTACTTCATCCCGTTCGTCACGCCCATCGTGGCGGCGGCGTGGGTGTGGCAATGGATGTACACGCCGACCTTCGGCCCCCTCAACCGCCTCTTCGAAGCCGCCGGCCTCCCCCGGCAGGCGTTCTTGCGCCAGCCCCATCAGGCTCTGTACGCGATCGCGGCGATGGTGGTGTGGGAGTACGTGGGGTTCCAGGTCGTGATCTTCCTCGCCGGGCTAGAAGCCATCCCCCCGGTCTTCTATGAGGCGGCGGAGGTGGACGGCGCCGGCGGCTGGGGGCTCTTCCGGCACATCACCGTGCCGTTGCTGAACCCGACGCTGGTGTTTTCCATCGTCTACGGCACCATCCTCTACCTCCAGCTTTTCACGCAGGTCCTGAACATGACGTTCGGCGATCAGGGCGGGCCGCTGGGGAGCACCATGACGATCGTGCTCTACGTCTACATCCAGGGATTCCAGCGGTTCCGCATGGGCCCGGCGGCCGCGGCGACGGTTGTGCTGTTCGTGGCCATCCTCGCGATCACGCTCCTGCAGCTCCGGTTCTTCTCGCGGCAGGTGGAGTATTGATGGCGGCGCGGACGGCGGCGGCCCGCGCCGTGGCCGCCGAGGGCCTCCTCCCCCGGCGGGTCCTCGGAGACGCCCTGGCCTACCTGGTCCTCGCCGCCGGGGGGGGACTCGTCGTCTTCCCGTTCCTCTGGATGCTGGCGACATCGCTGAAAGGCCCGAGGGAGATCTTCGAGCTGCACTTCTGGCCGCAGGCGCCGACGCTGGACGGCTTCCGCCAGGTGCTCCTGGCCACACAGTTTCCGCGGTGGTTCCTCAACAGCAGCGTGGTCGCGGCGATCACGACGGCGAGCGTGGCGCTCTTTGACTCGCTGACCGGCTACACGCTGGCCAAGCTGCGCTTCCCCGGCCGGAACCTGATCTTCGTCGTCATCCTCTGCACGCTGATGATCCCGACGGAGATGCTGGTCATCCCCTGGTATTCGATGAGCGTGCGCTTGGGGTGGATCGACACCTTCTGGGGGATCATGTTCCCGGGGCTGATGAGCGCCTTCGGCGTCTTCCTGATGCGCCAGTTCATGGCGGCCCTCCCCGACGAACTCCTCGATGCGGCGCGGATCGACGGGCTCTCGGAGTTCGGCCTGTTCACCCGGATCGCGCTGCCGCTGGTGCGGCCGGCGCTGGCCGCGCTGTGCATCTTCACGTTCCTCGGCAACTGGAATGCGTTCATCTGGCCCCTAATCGTCATCCAGACGCCGGCGATGCGCACGCTCCCGGTGGGAATCGCCCTCTTCAGCGGCGAAGCGGGGTCGGCGTGGCATCTCATCATGGCCGCGTCGTCGCTGGCCGTGCTGCCGGTGCTGGCGGTGTTCATCATCTTGCAGCGACAGATCATCGAGGGGGTCGTGCTGACCGGGCTCCGCAACTAATCGACCGCGCACGGCGCGCGACCGAGCGAAAGGAGAGGGCCGCATCCCCATGACCGACCGGATTCCCATCCTCGACTTCCACGCGCACTTTCCCGTGCGCGACGGGCGGGATCCCGCGCGCGAGGCTTACGTGGCCCGGCACGGACAGACGAAATGGGACCGGGTGATGGGGTGGCTGCGCGAGGATCAGCGCGCGTGGCGCCGCGCCTGGGGATTTCCCGAGCCGGAGGCCCCGGGCACCGATGCGGAGATGGCCAACCGGTGGGCGGCGGAGGTCGATCGCCACGGGCTCGTCCGCATCGCCTTCGTCACGGGGGGCGACAACGATCGGCTAGCGGCGATCGTCGCCCGGCATCCGGACAAGTTCACGGGTTTCGCCCACCATGACCCCTTCCGCCCCGACGCGGCCGCCGAGCTCGAGCGCGCCGTCACCACGCTCGGCCTGCGCGGGTACAAGGTGATCGCGCCGCTCCTCCCCGGATCCATCGCCGACGAACGCCTCTGGCCGGTGTGGGAGACCGCGGAGCGCCTGAACGTCCCCGTCCTCATCCACTTCGGCCCGCTGCGCTACCAGGGGATCGTCGCCCACCCCAACATGAGCCCGCTCGTCCTTCAGGACGTGGCGCGCGCCCACCCGGGCGTCCCCTTCGTGGTCCCGCATTTCGGCTGCGGCTATCCCCGGGAACTCCTCCACCTCGCCTGGGTGTGCGGGAACGTCCACGTCGATACCTCCGGATCCAACGAGTGGATGCGCTGGATGCCCTATGCCCTCACGCTGCCCGATCTGTTTCGCAAGTTCCTGGACACCGTCGGCCCCCGCCGCATCATCTTCGGCACCGACTCGAGCTGGTTTCCCCGCGGGTTCGCCGTGCGCTATCTGGAGGACCAGCTGCGGGCCTGCTGGGAGCTGGGGTGCCGCGAGGACGACGTGCGGGCGATCTTCGCCGGCAACGCGGCCCGGCTGCTCGGGCTCCCCCTTCCCGGGGCGGGCGCGGGATGAGGATGCCCGCCTGCCGCGCCGGGAGGTGAGCGCGGATGACCGCGGTCGAGTGGATCACGTTTGATTGCTACGGCACGCTGATCGACTGGGAAGGCGGCGTGACCGAGGCGCTCTCTCCGCTCCTGCCCCCGCCGGTGGACCGCGCCGCCCTGACCGCGCGGTACATCGCCGTGGAAGCCGTGGTCGAGCACGAAGCCTACCGACCGTACCGCGACATCCTCGCGGCCGCCAGCGCCCGCCTCATGGCCGAACTCGGCCATCCGCTCCCGCCCGGCCGGGAGCGGGTCTTGCCGGACTCGCTGTCGTCGTGGCGACCGTTTCCCGAGGTCTCCCAGGTCCTGCGCGCGCTGCGCGCGGGCGGGGCGCGTCTCGCCATCCTCTCCAACGTGGACCGCGGTCTGCTCGCGGCCTCGGTCCGCCATCTCGGGGTGGAACCGGACCTGACGGTCACGGCGGAGGATTGTCGGAGCTACAAGCCGGCGCGAGGACACTGGGATCGCTTCCTGACCACGAGCGCAGCCTCGGCGGCGCGCACGGTGCACGTAGGCGCGAGCCTCTTTCACGACATCGTCCCGGCGCGGGCGCTGGGCTTTCGGACCGTGTTCATCAACCGGCGCGGGGAACCGGTCGTCGGTGCCGCTCCCACCCGCGTCCTCGCCGACCTCCGGCCCCTGCCCGACGTGATCCGCGCGCTGACCGGTTCTTGACACGATTTTGACGGCTCCAGTATGCTAAGGGGGCCGCGGGCGTGCACGACCGTGCCGAAGTGGCGGAATTGGCAGACGCGCTACGTTCAGGGCGTAGTGGGCGAAAGCCCGTGGGAGTTCGAGTCTCCCCTTCGGCACCATCCGATCTCTCGGCCGGGTGCCGGCCTTCGGTGATCCGCGGCCCGGGCCGGCGGGAGGCCCTGCGTGGCGACCACTCCCCCACCCCCCAACCTCGACCTGGCGGTGCTCGCGCACCTGCGGGGCTACCCCGAGGAGCTCCGGCACTTCAGCAACCTGCTCAAGCAGGCGCACCCCCCCGGGCGAAGCGCCGTGGAATACGTTCTTTCCCGCGACGTCGCCGCGGACTCGTTTCTCGCCGCGCTCTGCCGGTTGGTTCAGGCTGGCGAAGATCTCGTTACGGTCGTCGAAGCGGCCGACCTGCTGGGCACCCGCCCAGCCCGGGTGATGGAGCTGGCCGAGCGCCCGGGCTTCCCCCGCCCGCTGTGGGGAGAGGGCCGGCACCGGGTATGGCGGCGCGCGGACATCGCCGCCTCCCCCGCCGCCGGCGACCGACCCGTCTCGGGCTGAGCGGATGGCGCGGCTCGCCCTCTCGGTGCGGTGCGGCGCCTGCGGACGCGAGTTCGACACCGGGATCCGCATCGACGCGCGCAACTTCGCCCGCGCCACCCTCGCCAGCAACTATCACTCGTGTCCGGCGTGCGGAGCGCGCGGAACGTACCACAAGGAGCACTACATCACCCGTGAAGACCCGCCACGGCGACCCGCGCCGCCCGGCCGGGGGTAGCGGCTACCCGTATGCCGCGAGCCGGTGCGTCCGGCACGGCGGCGCGCGCCCGCCCGGCGAGGATCGCCCGAGACCGAACGTGTTCGGCTTGCGCCTGTGCGCGCTCGAGACGTATAATAAATTCGTCGACCGCACGCTCCGCATCCACGCGCCCCACGCATTTCGACGCGATTCCAACACTCCGAGAGGGGGAGGCGGCATGGCAAAGTACGAAGCGAAGAAGTTTCGCGCATTTGAGATCGAGCTCGCCGGCATCAGCAAGAAGGCGATGGAGGAGCACTACAAGCTCTATCAAGGGTACGTGGCCAAGTCCAACGAGATCCTCGACCGGCTGGCCAGCGGCGGGGTCGATCTCTCCAAAGCGAACCCGACCTATTCCGAGCTCCGCGAGCTCAAGGTGGAATTCTCGCGCGCAATCGGCGGGGTGAAGAACCACGAGGTCTACTTCGAGCACCTCGGCGGCAAGGGTGGGCGGCCGGGGGCCAAACTCTTGGGCCTGATGGAAACGGCGTTCGGGTCGTTCGATAACTGGCAGGCCGATATGAAGGCCACCGCCATCGCGGCGCGGGGCTGGGTGTGGATGGCGTACGATTGGGACTCGGGGACGATGCACAACTTCATCGGCGACGAGCAGAACACGTACCCGATCTGGAACGGCACCCCCCTGGTGGCGCTGGATTGCTTTGAGCACGCCTACTGGATGGACTACGGAACGGGCAAGGGCTCGTACATCGACGCGTTCTTTAAGCTGCTGGACTGGGATGTCATCCAAAAGCGTGCGGAGCGCTTCGGGATCCTGAAGTAGCCCTATCGAGCACGACCGGCACCCGGGCGCGCGCGCGCCCGGGTGCCCGCATCTCTCGCGCCGTTTCCTGCAGAACTCGGGTATATATCCCTCGGAAACCACCACACCTACACCCGGAGGTTGGGACGAGGTCCCGGTCATGGCCATCCCGCTGACGCGCCCCTGCTTGGAATGTGAGGCCGAGATGGAACTCATCACCGTCGACGACGGCGGGGAGATTGTCATCTACGAATGCCCGGAGTGTGGCCACCAGGTCGAACTTCGTGTGGATGATGAGGCCGATGAGGCCGAGGGCGGTCAGGCCGACGGCGCTCAGGAAACCGAGGAGGACCACGCCATCCTGGAGCTGCTCGAACCCGACGACGAGGGGTAGCGCACCACCCCATCCACCACCGTCATCTCCACCCGGACGTCGCGCAGCCCCTCCGCCGGCACGGCGAACGGATCCGGCGATAGCGCGACAAAATCGGCCAGCCGCCCGGGGGCGAGGATGCCCTTGATCGCCTCTTCGCCGGAGGCGAAGGCGGGGCCCATCGTGTAGGCGCGCACGGCGTCCCCCACCGACAGGCATTCCTCCGGATACCAGGGGGGGCGCTCGGGTTCCCCCGGGCGCCTGCGGGTGACGGCGGCGTACAGCCCGGCCAGGACGTCCAGGGTTTCGACTGGCGCGTCCGAGCCGAACGCTAGGCAGGCCCCGGATTCCCGCAGGGACCGCCAGGCGTACCCGTATCGGCTGCGGCGACCCCAGTAACGGTCGGCGATGTCGCGGTCCTGCGTGCAGTGGATCGGCTGCATCGAGGCCACCACCCCCAGCGCGCTCAGGCGGGGGAGGTCCGCGGGGTGCAGGAGCTGCACGTGCTCGATCCGGTGCCGCAGGGCCGCGGATCCCGGCGCCCCCGCCGCTTCGATCGCGTCCAGCACCTCCCGGTTGGCCCGGTCGCCGATCGCGTGCACGGCCGAGGCGATGCCGTGCTCCGCCGCCCGCCGGACGAGATCGCGCAGCTGTTCGCGGCTGCGCACGACGACGCCCCTGTTCTCCGGGTCGCCGTCGTAGGGCTCCAGCATGCTCGCCGTCTGCGACCCGAGCGCCCCATCCGCATAGATCTTCACCCCCCCGATGCGCAGCATCGGATCGCCGAACCCGCTCCGAATCCCGAGGCGGATCGCCGACTCGAGCCCGTCTTCCGGGATCATCATGCAGACCCGGACCCCGAGCGTCCCTCGCCCGCGGAGCCGCTGAAACGCGGCGAGCACATCCGCCCCCTCCATGACGTGCACCCCAGCGATCCCGGCCCGGTGGGCGGCCTCGGTCGCATCGTGAATCGCCGCCTCAATCGCCTCCGGGTCCGGCCGCCCAGCCAGGGCCATGACCGGGTCCGCGGCCCGCTCGGCCAGCAACCCCGTTGGCTCGCCGGTTCGAGGGTCGCGCACGATCTTGCCGCCGGGCGGATCTGGGGTGTGCGGGCCGACGCCCGCGCGCTCCAGCGCGACGGAGTTCACCCACGTCGTGTGCCCGTCCTTGCTCTGGAGGGCCGCGGGGTGTCCGCCGGTGACGGGATCGAGATCGTCCCGGCGGGGAAACCGCCCCTCCGGCCAAAGGTTCTTGTCCCACCGACCGCCGCGGATCCACTCGCCCGGACGAACCCGCCCGGCCGCCGCGGCGACCAGCGCGACGGCCTCGCGCAGGGAGCGGCAGTCGCGCAGGTTGACGGTGCGCATCGCCAGCCCGAACGCGGCGAAGTGGATGTGGCTGTCCGTGAACGCCGGCAAGACCGCCCACCCCTGGAGCGCGGTGCGGCGGAAGCCCGGAAAGGCCTCGCGCAGGGCGTCGCGGTCCCCCACCGTGACGATCCGCCCGTCCCGCACGGCCAGGGCGGTCGAGGTCGGGCAAGACGGGTCGAGCGTGTGGATCACCCCGCCCTCGAAGAGCACCCCCCCAGCCGGCGACATCCGTCCTCCCGTCTCCAACGCGGGGGGGATTTGCCCGACCCTCATCCGCCCGGCGGCGTCCGAATCATCCGCAGGACGTTGGCGAGCTCCACCGCCGCCAGCGCCGCGTCCTCGCCCTTGTTTCCGTGCGTGCCCCCGCTGCGGGCCTCCGCCTGCTCCAACGTGTGCGTGGTGAGCACGCCGAAGGCGATCGGCAGCGCGGTCTCCAGAGAAACCTGCACCAGGCCGGTTGCCGCGCCGAGCGCCACGTACCGATCGTGCGTCGTCTCCCCGCGGATCACGCAGCCCAGGCAGACGAGCGCGTCATACCGACCCGATCGGGCCAGCGCCTGGGCGACCACCGGAAGATCGTACGCCCCGGGCGCCCAGGCCACGTCCACGGCGTCCTCCGCCACCCCGGACCGCTGCAGCGCGGCGAGCGCGCCGGTGAGCATCCGTCGGGTAATCCGCGCGTTGAAGCGGCTGACGGCGACGCCGATCCGGAGCCCGGCGCCGGTCCGCCCCCCCTCCAGCGATGCGCCCACCGTCGCTACTCGAGGGTGAGGAGGTGGCCGAGCTTGTGCCGCTTCGTCGCCAGGTACCGGTAGTTCTCGGGGTTCGGCGCAACCTCGATCGGCACCCGGCTCACCACTTCGATCCCGTACCCCTCCAGCCCCACGCGCTTCGCGGGATTGTTGGTCAGAAGCCGGATCCGGCGCAGCCCAAGATCCGTCAGGATCTGCGCCCCGACACCGTAGTCGCGGGGGTCGGGCGCGAAGCCGAGGAGCACGTTCGCCTCCACGGTGTCCTTCCCCGTGTCCTGCAGGGCGTAGGCGCGAATCTTGTTGGCGAGGCCGATCCCTCGTCCCTCCTGACGAATATACACGAGCACGCCTCGCCCCTCCTTGGCGATGGCCTCCAGCGCCCGATGGAGCTGCTCCCCGCAGTCGCAGCGGAGCGACCCGAAGACTTCACCGGTCAGGCACTCCGAATGCATGCGCACCAGCACCGGGACCGCACCCCGCAGGTCCCCACGGGTCAGGGCGAGGTGGGTGGCCCCATCCAACGTATTGTGATAGACGACCGCGGTGAATTCGCCGTACGTCGTGGGCAACCGGGTCCGTCCCTCGCAGACCACGAATCGATCCCGTTCCAGCCGGTAGCGAATCAGCTCGGCCACGGAGATGATCGGCAGGGCGTGGCGCGCGGCAAACGCTCGGAGTTCGGGAAGGCGCGCCATCGTCCCGTCGTCGCTCATGATCTCGCAGAGCACCCCGGCCGGGGAGAGGCCGGCAAGCGTGGCGAGATCAACCGCGGCTTCGGTGTGTCCGGCGCGGCGCAAGACGCCGCCGGGGGTCGCGCGCAGCGGAAACACATGGCCGGGCCGGCTCAGATCCTCGGGGCGGGTGGCGGGGTCGACGAGCGCCTGGATCGTCGCCGCACGATCGGGCGCCGAGATCCCGGTCGTGATCTTGTGCTTCGCGCCGACCGAGATCGCGAACGCGGTCCCTTGGTGCGAGGTGTTCTGGGCCACCATCTGCGGGAGGGCCAAGGCGTCCAGCCGCTCGCCGGTCATTGGCACGGTGATCAGGCCGCGGGCTTGCTTCACCATGAAGTTGATCGCCTCGGGGCTGATCTTCTCGGCGGCCACGACCAGGTCGCCTTCGTTCTCGCGGGCCTCGTCGTCGACCACGATGACGAATCCGCCCCTGCGGATCGCCTCCACCGCCTCCGCGATCGTGGCGAACCCCGCCGCCGGCCGGTCGGTCGTGCTCATCGACCCTCCCTCCGGGG
>DATEHM010000283.1:0-8915 GCA_035279545.1 bacterium
GGTCGAGCGCCCGCCGGGCGGCGGCGCGGCCCGGTGGGAGCAGGGCGGCCCGCGCCAGCGAGTAGCCGTTGGTGTGCAGCCCACTGCTCGCCAGCCCCACGATCGCGTCCCCCGGGCGGATCGCGTCGGCCGTGATCATCCGGTCCCGCTCCACGACGCCCACCGTGCATCCGACGACATCGCTGCCCCCCGGAGCGTACACGCCGGGCATCTCCGCGGTCTCGCCGCCGATCAGTGCGATCCCCTGCTCGCGGCAGGCCTGCGCCATCCCGTCGATGAGTGCGGTGACGACCCCCGGGCGGAGCGAGGCGGCCGCGATGTAGTCGAGCATGAAGAGCGGCGTCGCCCCCTGGCACAGGACGTCGTTCGCGCCGTGTGCGACGATGTCGCCCCCCACGACCGGCCAGCGCTCGACGATCTCGGCCACCTGGACCTTCGTCCCCACGCCGTCGATCGAGCTGACCAGCACCGGATCCCGGAACCCGCCCAGGCGGAAGAGCCCGCCGAACGCGTCGCCCGAGCCCAGCGTCCCGGCCAGGTACGTCGACCGGATCCGGGGAATCGCCTCGGCCAGGATCGCGTCCTTGGCGTCGCGGTCCACCCCGGCCCCGCGGTAGGTGAGCGGAGAGGAGCGCGGGCGGCCCATGCGCCGGCTACGTCCGCCTCGCTTCGAGCGCATACCGGCCGGCCATGACCTCGGTGGGGGTCTCGGTGGGGTACCGGCCGTTCAGACAGGCGAGGCACAACGCCCGCTCGGGCAGCGCCAGCGCCTCGACGAGCCCGGCGAGGCTCAGGTACCCAAGGCTGTCGGCCTCGATCGACGTTCGGATCTCCTCCACCGACAACCGAGAGGCGACCAACTCCCCGCGGCTGCTCGTGTCGATCCCGTAGTAGCAGGCGTTGAGAATCGGGGGCGAGGAGATGCGCACGTGCACCTCTCGTGCGCCGGTGTGGCGCAGCATCCGGACGATCTGCCGGCTCGTCGTCCCCCGCACGATCGAGTCGTCGACCAGCACGATGCGCTGTCCGGCGATGACGTCGCGGATGGGGTTGAGCTTGACCCGTACCCCGAAATCGCGCGACACCTGATCGGGCTGGATGAAGGTCCGCCCGACGTACCGGTTCTTGATCAACCCCACCTCACACGGGATGCCGCTCGCATCGGCATACCCCATCGCCGCAGAGGTCCCGGAGTCGGGGACCGCGATCACCGCGTCGGCCTCGACCGGATACTCGCGGGCGAGCAGGCGCCCCATCCGCCGGCGGACCTGGTGGACGTTCTGGCGCTCGAGCACGGTGTCCGGGCGCGCGAAGTAAATGTATTCGAACACGCAGGAAGCCCGGCGGGCGGCCGGGAGCACCTGGATCGACCGGACTCCGGCGGCGTCCGCCATCACCAGCTCTCCCGGCCCGACCTCGCGCACGTACTCGCCGCCGATCTGGTCGAACGCGCAGCTCTCCGACGCGAACACCGGCGCGCCGCCGAGCTGGCCCAGCGCGAGCGGGCGGATGCCGTTCGCGTCGCGGAACGCCACGAGCACGTCCCCCACCATCCCCACGACCGTGTAGGCGCCGCTGATCCGGCGCATGCAGCCGGCGATCGCCTCCTCCAGCGTCTCGGCGCGCGACGTGGCGATCAGCTTCGTGATCACCTCGGTGTCCGAGGTGGCGCGGAAGCAGTGCCCGGCGGCCTCGAGATCCCGCCGGATCAGCGGGGCGTTGACCAGGTTGCCGTTGTGCGCGAGCGCGAGCACCCCCCACGGGCTCTGCTCCAGGAACGGCTGAGCATTCTCCAGCGATGCCGAGCCCATCGTCGAATAGCGCACATGCCCGATCCCGGTGGGGCCGCGGAGCGTCGCCAGGCGCTCCGGCGTGAAGACCTGGGCGACCAGCCCCATGTGCTTGACGAGATGCGTGCGCGCGCCGTCATGCGTGGCGATGCCGGCGCTCTCCTGACCCCGGTGCTGAAGCGCGTACAGCCCGAGGTGCACGAAGGGCGCGGCATCGCCGCCCTCGGTGCGGATGCCGAAGACCCCGCACTCCTCGCGGAGCTTGTCCCCTCCCGCCATGGGGCCCTCCGCACCTCCCGCTCGCCCCTCGAGCCCCCCCTCCATCGGGGGGGGGAGCCGCCGGGACGGAGCGGATCGGTCAGGCCTGGGGCCGGAGGCGCGGCGCGTCATCGCCGCCCCCCTTCCCCGCCCCGCCAGGCGCGGGCCAGCCCCAGGACGTCCGCGTCGATCCAGAAGCCCCGGGCGGGATCACCGTCGGCGCCGACGATCAGGCGGGCTCCGCCGACGGAGCCGAGCACCCGAGCGGGAACGGCCAGCCGGGCGGCCAGGTGCATCAGGTCCGTGAGGCGCGGCGGCGGCACCGACACCAGGATCCGGCCCACGCTTTCGCCGAAGAGCGCCACATCGGACCGCTGGCCGCGGCCGACCGGCAGTGCGACCGCCGCGCCCAGACCGCCGGCGATGCAGCACTCCGCCAGCGCCACCGCCATCCCCCCGAGCGCGCAATCGTGCGCGGACGAGACGAGCCCACGCGATACCGCCTCACGCGTGCACTGGATCACGCACGCCGTGCCGGTGGGGTCCGGGTGGCGCAACCGGCCCGCCTCCACCCCGTGGACCACGGCCAGGTACTCGCTCCCCTCCAGCTGCGGACCGCCGCCGCCCAGGAGCACGATGAGATCCCCGTCGCGCTTCCACCCGGGGGTGGCGTGGCGCCGGACATCCTCGAGCACCCCCAGCATCGCGATGACCGAGGTGGGGAAGATGGCATCGTCCGCCTCGTTGTAGAAGCTGACGTTCCCGCCGACGATCGGGATCCCCAGCGCCTCACACGCCCCGGCGATCCCCTCGACCGCTTCGCGAAACGTCCAGACCACCTCGGGGCGCTCGGGGTTGGCGAAGTTGAGACAGTCCGTCACCGCCGCCGGCGTCCCGCCGACGCAGGCGATGTTCTGGGCGGCCTCGAGCACGGCGAGCATGCCGCCGAGATAGGGGTCGAGATACCCGTGCCGACCGTTGCCGTCGACGGCGAGGGCGAGCCCGCGCGGGAAGGCGTCCTTGAGGCGCAGCACCGCCGCGTCCGCCCCCGGCGGCACGACCGTGTTGGTCTGCACCATGTGGTCGTACTGCCGGAACACCCACCGGCTGTCCGCGATGTTGGGAGAGGCGAGCAGCGCCAGGAGCGTCGGGTGAGGGGGCGCCACGGGAAACGTCGACGGCACGACGCGGCGCACGTCCGCCAGGTACGCCGGCTCCCGGGACGGCGGCGCGTAGACCGGCGCCTCGGTGAGGGTGCGCGGATCGAGGGCGGCGACGACCACGTCGCCCTCGCGCACGATCAGGCGGGACGACCCGATCACTCGGCCGATCACGACGGCCTGGAGCCCCCACCGCCGCCCGATATGGAGCACCTCGTCCTCGCGGCCGTCCCCGACGACCAGCAACATCCGCTCCTGCGACTCGCTGAGTAGCACTTCCTCGGCCGTCATCCCCTCCTCGCGCCGCGGCACCAGGCCGAGATCGATCTCCATCCCCACCCCGCCGCGGGAGGACATCTCGGACACCGCGCAGGTCAGCCCCGCCGCCCCCATGTCCTGGATCGCCACCACCGCGCCGCTGGCCAACGCCTCCAAGCTCGCCTCGATGAGGAGCTTCCCGGTAAAGGGATCCCCCATCTGCACCGCCGACCGATCGCGGGGGTCCCCGCCCAGCTCCGCCGAGGCGAACGAGGCGCCGTGGATCCCGTCTCGACCGGTGCGTGCCCCCAGATAGACGACGGGGTTGCCCGGCCCGGCCGCGCGCGCGGTGGCCAGCCGGTCGGCGCGGGCGATCCCGAGACAGGCCACGTTCACGAGCGGGTTGGACCGATAGCACGGGGCGAACGAGAGCTCCCCGCCGACCGTGGGCACCCCGATGCTGTTCCCGTACGCCGCGATCCCCGCGACCACGCCGTCCAGGAGTGGGGGCACCCCCGGCTCCTCGGGGGGGCCGAAGCGGAGCGAGTCCAGCAACGCGACGGGCCGCGCGCCCATCGCCAGGATGTCGCGAATGATCCCCCCCACGCCCGTCGCCGCGCCGTGGAAGGGCGCCACCGCACTCGGGTGGTTGTGGCTCTCCATTTTGAAGACCGCCGCCCAGCCGTCCCCGACCAGCACCGCGCCGGCGTTTTCGCCCGGTCCCCGGAGAACCCGGCGCCCGAGCGTGGGCAGGCGTTTCAGGGCGGTCTTGGAGTGCTTGTAGGCGCAGTGTTCGCTCCACATCACCCCGAACATCGCCAGCTCGGCCTGGTTCGGCGACCGCCCGAGTCGGCGGCAGATCTCATCGAACTCGGCGGCGGTGAGCTTGGTGCCGGCGAGGGGATCGACGGATCGGGTCGTCTGCTCCACGGCCACGGTCACCGCGCCCCCGCGCCGATCGTGCCCCGCCGGGCGCCGACCCAGCGGTCGAGCGACTCGAAAACCAACCGGCCGTCGTCGCTCCCCAGCAGGCCCTCGCTTGCCCGTTCCGGATGGGGCATCAACGCGGTCACGGTGCCGCTTTGGCTGACGATCCCGGCGATCGCGTCGTGGGACCCGTTGGGGTTCGCCTCCGCGGTCACGGCCCCGTCGGGATCGCAGTACCGGAACGCAACCTGCCGGTGCAGCCGGAGGGCCGCGGCGATGGGGGGATCGACGTGGTAGTTCCCCTCCGCGTGGGCGATCGGCAGACGGAGGACCTGATCAGGGGCCATCGCACAGGTGAGGGGCGTGTCCACCCGCTCCACGCGGATGTGGACGAACTCGCAGCGAAACTGCCCGCAGGCGTTGGGGCGCATCGCCCCGGGCAGCAGGCCGGCCTCGAGCAACACCTGGAAGCCGTTGCAGATGCCCAGGATCACTCCCCCCGCCGCCGCGTACGCCCGCAGCGCCCGCACCACCGGCGACGTCGCGGCGATCGCGCCCGCCCGCAGGTAGTCCCCGTGCGCAAACCCGCCGGGGAGGATCACGACGTCGAACCCGTGGAGCGTCCGTTCCTCGTGCCACACATAGCGCGCCCGGTGCCCGAGCAGGTCGCCGACGGCATGATAGGTGTCCGCGTCACAGTTACTTCCGGGGAACACGATGATCCCGACGTCCACGTCGCCCTCCCTCAGACGATGTCGTAGCGGTACTCCTCGATCAGCGTGTTGGCGAGGAACCCCTCGCACATCTTCCGGACCCGCTCCTCCACCTGGCCCTCGTCCGTGACCTCGAGCTCGAAGTATTTCCCGGCGCGGACGCCGCGCACGCCCCCGTGGCCGAGGGCGTCGAGGCCCTGGCGAATCGCTTGCCCCGGCGCGTCGAGCACGCCGGGCTTGAGCGTCACCACGACGCGCACCGTCTTCGCCCGTCCCGCGCCCATCCCGCTCACCCCTCCTCCAGCGGCCCGCCGGTCAGCCGGCGGTACGCCTCGAGATACCGCGCCCTGGTGGCGGCGACCACCTCCGGCGGAAGCGCGGGGGCGGGCGGTCGCTTGTTCCATCCCACCCGCTCCAGGTGATCGCGCACGATCTGCTTGTCGTAGCTCTCCGTCGACCCGGTCGCGGTGTAGGCCGCGGCGTCCCAGAACCGTGAGGAGTCGGGAGTGAGCACCTCGTCGATCAGGACGATCGCCTCGCCGTCCAGGCCGAACTCGAACTTCGTGTCGGCCAGCATCAGGCCGCACCGCTCGGCGGCCTCGGCCCCCTGACGGTAGATGGCCAGGCTCGCCTCCTCCAGCCTGTGGGTCAGCTCGACCCCCACGGCGTTCGCCATCTCCTCGACGGTGATGTTCTCGTCGTGGCCCGCGGCGGCTTTTGAGGCGGGGGTGAAGATCGGATCCGGGAGGCGGCTCCCCATGCGCAGCCCGGCGGGCAGCGCGGTCCCGCCCACCCGTCCGGTCGCCGCGTACTCTTTCCACGCCGAGCCGGCGAGATAGCCGCGAACCACGCACTCGACGTCGATTCGCCTGAGCTTGCGGACGAGCATCGATCGCCCGGCCAGCGCCTGGCGCTGCGCCCCCAGCGACGCGGGGAACGCCGCCGGATCCGCGGAGAGAAAATGGTTCGGGACGATGCGGCCCAGCCGCCCGAACCAACTCGCCGACAGGCCGGTGAGCACGCGCCCCCGGTCCGGAATCCCGGTCGGCAGCACGACGTCGAACGCCGAGAGGCGATCGGTGGCGACGATGAGCAGCCGGTCGCCGAGGTCGTAGATGTCCCGGACCTTCCCGCGCGAGAACAGCGGCAGGGCCAGGTCCGTTGCCATCACCGCCGGACGGGATTGTCCGTCCACCACCATCTCACGCATCCGCCTTCCCTCCTTTGTCGCTGTGCGCCGCGCCCGCGGCCGGAGCCGTCGGGCGCTCGCCAAGGCCGACCCGGGCGAAGATCGCATCGATGTGCCGCAGCGCGGGGGCGGCATCGAAGCACGCCGCCAGTTCCGCCTCCGGGAGCACCCCCGCCGCGCGGATGAGATCGCGGAACCGCGCCCCGCCCTCCCACGCCCGCATCGCCGCGGTCTGCACGAGGGCGTAGGCATCCTGGCGCGACAGCCCGCGGTCGATCAGCGCGAGCAGCACCCGGTGCGAGAACACGAGGCCGCCGGTGCGGTCGAGATTCTCGCGCATGCGGTCCGGGTACACCCGCAGCCCTTCGATCACCTCGGCGAGTTTGCGGGCCATGTACTCGAGCAGGGACGTGGCGTCGGGGACGATCACGCGCTCCACCGACGAGTGCGTGATGTCGCGCTCGCCCCACAGGGCGATGTCCTCCAGCGACGCCGCCGCGTTCGCCCGGATCACCCGGGCCAGCCCGGCGATCCGCTCGCAGACGATGGGGTTGCGCTTGTGCGGCATCGCCGACGATCCGGTCTGTCCCTGCCGAAACGGCTCCTCCGCCTCGCGGAGCTCCGTGCGCTGCAGCGTGCGGATCTCGGTGGCGATCTTCTCCAGCGTCCCCGCCACGACCGCGAGATGGCACAGATACTCGGCGTGGCGGTCTCGCTGCAAGACCTGCGACGACACCGGGGCCGGCCGGAGGCCCAGCGCGGCGCACACATCGGCCTCGACCTCGGGGGGGTTGTGGGCGAACGTGCCCACTTCGCCGGAGATCTTTCCCACGGCGATCACCTCCCGGGCGCGCCGAACGCGGTCGAGCCCCCGCCCCACCTCCGCGTACCACAGCGCCGCCTTGAGCCCGAAGGTGATCGGCTCGGCCTGGACGCCGTGGGTCCGGCCGGCCATCACCGTGTAGCGGTGCCGGTTGGCCAGCCCGCCGAGGGCGCGGTGCAGGCGATCGAGCGAGGCCGCGATCAGGCCGGCCGCCCGGACCATCAGCACCGACTGCGCCGTGTCGACGACGTCCGAGGACCCCAGGCCGTGGTGCAGGTAGCGCGCGTCTTCGCCGACCGTCTCCCCGACCACCCGCAGGAAGGCCACGACGTCGTGCCGGGTCTCCCGCTCCTCCAGTTCGTCGATCCGCGCCACGCTGGTCACCCGCGCCCGCTCCCGGAGGCGCCTTGTCGCGGCCGGCGGGATCATCCCCAGGCGGGACTGCGCGTCGGCGACGAGCAGTTCGATCTCGAGCCAGGTGTCGAACTTGGTCTGGGGGCTCCACAGCGCGGCCATCTCGGGCGAGGTGTAGCGGGGAATCACGCCCAGCCCTCCTGGCAGTAGATGATGTCCTGCCGCTCCGGCCCCACCCCCACCAGCACGATCGGGATGCCGACGATCTCCTCGATCCGGCGCAGGAACCCCCGCGCGTCGACGGGTAGGTCGCTGAGGTGCCGCGCGCCATTGGTGGGGCAGCGCCATCCGGCGAGCTCCTCGTAGACGGGCTCCACCCGCGCCATCGCCGCGGTGTGCGGCACGGTCTGCAGGGTCCGGCCGTCGAGCCGATAGGCCACCGCGATGCGAATCGTCTCGAACGCGTCGAAGACATCCACCTTCATCACCGCGAGGTGCGTGAACCCCGCGACCTCCGCCGCAAAGCGCGCGGCGACGCCGTCAAACCACCCGCAGCGGCGGGGCCGGCGGGTGGTGGCGCCGAACTCCTGCCCGATGTCCCGGATGCGGTCGCCGGCCGCGTCCCCCAGTTCGGTCGGCATCGGGCCGGACCCCACCGCGGTCGTGTAGGCCTTGGCCACGCCGAGCACCCGCGTGATCCGATACGGCGGAATGCCCGCCCCCGCGCCGGCGCCCCCGGGCAGGGTCGTCGAGGACGTCACGAACGGGTAGAGGCCCCAGTCCAGATCGCGCATCACGCCCAACTGCCCCTCCAGCAGCACGGCTCGATCCGCCCGCAGCGCCTCCTGGATGAGGGGGTGGGTGTCGGCGATGTACGGGCCGAGGCGCCCGGCCCACCGCCGGCACGCGGCGAGGAGCGACGCCGGCTCCACCGCCTCATGATGGTACACCCCCTGCAACAGGGCGCTCTTTCGGTCCGCCAGAAACCGGAGCTGCTCGCCGAGGTGGCCTTCCTCCAGGAGGTCCCCCAGCCGGATCCCGATCCGGCTGACCTTGTCGCTGTACACCGGCCAGATCCCCTGCTTGGTCGTCCCGTGGGGGCTCCCGCCGCGCGCCGTCTCCTCGAGCTCATCGACGAGGATGTGGTGCGGGAAGATCAGGTGGGCCCGGTCGGAGACCCACAGGCGCCCCACCGTCGACACGCCGGCGCGCTCGACCTCGGCCACCTCGGCAAGGAGCACCTCGGGGTTGACGACGGCGCCCGGGCCGATCACGCACTGGGCGGCCGGGTGAAAGATGCCCGACGGTAGCAGGTGCAGCCGGAACGTGCCGTGTTGGTTTTGGATCGTGTGCCCGGCGTTGTTGCCGCCGTTGTAGCGAATCACCACGTCGGCGCGGCGCGCCAGCGTGTCGACGACCTTCCCCTTCCCCTCGTCCCCCCAC
>DATEHM010000284.1:0-3803 GCA_035279545.1 bacterium
GTCATCATCATCTTCGAGTTGACGGGCGACTACCAGATCATCCTCCCCCTGATGTTTGCGATCGTGCTGTCGGCCAGCGCGAGCAGTCTCCTCACCCGGGACACGATCTACACCCTCAAGCTCCATCGCCGCGGCATCGACATCCGCCGCGGCCGTGCCGCCAATGTCATGGAGGTCCTTGCGGTGGCCGACGCCATGACGCCCGTGCCCGATCCCCTGCCGCACGATCTCGCGCTCAACGAGATCATCGCGCGGTTTGCGGAGGAGAAGGACAATGCACTGCCCGTGGTCGACGCACACGGCGCGTTCCGGGGCATGGTGACATCGCACCAGGTGGAAGAAGCGATGCGCGACAACGCCTTTGATGCGGAGGCGGGCGACCTTGTCGTCGAGACCGCCACGCTCAGGCCGGGTCAGACCCTCGAGCAGGCGCTGACGCTGCTGGTACGCCACGAGACGACGGGCCTGCCGGTCCTCGGCCCCGACGGTCGTCACGTCATGGGATGGCTCACGCACCGCGACGTGCTCCACGCCTACAACGACCACCTCGAGCGGAGGGTGGCCCAGGCGACCGGGCAGGCCCGCGAAGCCGCGCCCCCCGTTTTCGGCAGGGGAGAGGAGACGTCACCGCTCGCGCGGCTGCGAGGGTACCGCATCGTCGATCTCGAGATCACAAGAGACCAGCCTCCCGTCGGGTCGCGCGTCGCCGACATCCAATGGCCGCCGTCGTCGTTGCTCATCGCCGTGCGGCGTGACGGGAGCAGCTTCGTGCCAACCGGGCAGACCGATCTCAGGAAGGGCGATCGTTTGACGGTCCTCGTCCCGGCGGAGCACGCGGGCGCGCTCGCGGAGACGATCGGGGCCGCACGGACTGCCCCTTCACCCCAAGATGGCCTGAGGCCCGGCCGGGCCCCCCGGCCAGATCCGGTGCTCCGGATCACCCCCCCGCACGAAGCGACGATCCTGGAGCCGCAGGTCTCCCCGGACTCTCCGGTTGCCGGGAGGCGAGTCCGAGAATTGAATCTCGGGGAGGGCGCGCTGCTGGTAGCCATCCGGCGCGGAGAGACGGCGATCGTGCCGAGCGGCGACACCCGTCTCGAGTCGGGAGATCACGTGGTGGTCATCGCGGGGCTGGGGCGGGCTGAGCGCGTGCTAGAAACGTTCCGGTCCAAGTCGGGGCCGTGAGGCCTGGAGAGGGGGAATGTTGACTCCTCCCACGCAAGAGATAACTTCGAATTTGATCGCATAATCCTGTTGGTGCGAGGTTCGGGTACCGGGCTACGGAGTCCGAGAGTCCGGAAGAGGTAGTGGGTCAGTTTGGCAGGAGCGCAACGATCTCCTCGATTCTCCACGCATGATCCGCAAGCCCCGCGGCCATCGCTGGCGTCATCTTATGGGTCTGGTGGATTCGGCAGTAATTATAATGCATGAAGTGAAGCGCCAGGGCATGACGCAGGTTCTCCACCTTCTTCGAGAAGGCGTTAGTTAGACGAGTGTAACGCCGCATCTGCATCCGCATGGTCAGATTCTGCCGTTCGACATAACTCGTGGAGATATGGTCGGAATCGGGCGCCCCCTCGATCACGGCTACCTGCGTTCCGACACACTTGGCAACTCGAGGGCCTGCGGCTCAGTCGCGACAAGATTTTCCAAGCACCGCCACGCGAATGGGTCGAGGAACGACTGACGCAATTGCAGGATGTCCTTGAGCGCAACCCGGACCGCTCGGGACTGATCCTGAGGAATTTTCTCGGGCCGCTCCGCCTGGATCCTACACGCGGCGATATCGGCCGCCCCTACTATACGGCTCGGTCTTCGCTCAATACCCTCGCCTTACTAGACCCGCTGACTGAAGACGAGGTGCGGGAATCCGGTTCGAATTCTTTTCAGTGGTGGAGACGGCGGGATTCGAACCCGCGACCCCCTGCTTGCAAAGCAGGTGCTCTCCCACTGAGCTACGTCCCCGGCGCCTCTCAGTATATCTAGGGGCAACGATCCATGTCAAAGATGGGACGGGGAGCTCCACTCACCCGCAATTTGGTTGTGCCCCCCTTTCCCATGGTCCCGGTGACGCAATGACGCATGTGACGTGACTTTCCCAGTGTTGACGCCTCTTCTGGCCCCCCCTTCGTACAACTCAAAAGCATGAGGGCGAGTCGCGAACGACTAGCCCCCCAGGGGGGAGGTGACAAGTTTGGTCGCCTGACACGTTCCCCCCGAACCGTTCCTTACAATCTCAATCGAGGGGATTACTGCCAAGGAACCTTAGTTCTTATCCGCTCGATCCGCTGGTCTTTGCCCGAGGCTTCTTCCGAAAAGGGGGACCTCCCCCTCCAACGCAGCGGCTTCGGCTAGATCTTATTGTCCCGTCTGCTGCTTGACCACACGGGTAGCTTCATCAAGCGTAATCGATTGACCTGTCTGTTGATGTGTCACGCAACGGAGGTAGCCAGCCAACGACACGAAGTCGGCCTCGGTGCTAAACGGCTTGAGGTTCGCTACGTTTGGATACTGTTGAGCGGACGCCGTTCCTGTGACGATCCCAACAGAGAAACATAACCGCGAGCGCCAGCACGATGAGTTTTCGCATGGACAGTGACCTCCGCCAATGTATGGCCTGACCCTTCTTGCAATCTCTTTGTATGCCCAGCGACCATCACCTTTATGCCCGATCGGGTCCGGTTAGACTGTTCTCGATTAGTGCCCCGGGCCAGGGATTGTTGGCGCCGCAGGAGGGGGCGCAGATACGAGGGGCTGGAATGTGTTCATGATCTGTTGCAACCGCGGAAGAGTCTGACGCACGTTGATCGGGGTATTCGCGGTCGTTCCCACGATCATGAACGCCCGCCGCCCCATGGTCACACAGTTCTGAACGCTCTGGCGCTGCTGTCCTGTCGGGGCGCGCCAGACATACGCCCGGCTGTATGCAGGCAGGCCTCCCAGCGTAGTCGGACCCTGCTGAACCGTGGTCCAGTTATGGATCGTAAACCGCATGACCGTGTCCGCTTCCCCGATGCAGGCCTGCGGAGAAAGCGGCGAGAACGTATCTTGCACAATCACGTCAATGCTATCGGGGAGCCCGCCGGACGGCGTGGGGGCTGCGGTTTTCACGGCCGCAGCGCGAGAGGACGTTGACGTTTGAACATTCCACGTAGCCGGCACGCTGATCGCAAATCGGCCGAGTGGGTCGCGAACATTTTTGAGGGTGGCCCCCTGGCTCATGGTCAGGGTGGATATCATCATTGTTCCGACTACAACCGCAGCGCCCAGCATGGCACTCATGCGCTTCATGCAGCACCACCTCCTTGCGATGGCGCGCGTCTCGTGCTCAGTACAAACCGACGCCCCCGGCGGCTTACCTTGGCCGCTTAGTGGATGATCATATGCCCTGTCGCCCACAGGAACAACCCAGCAAGTAGGAGGAGAGGCAACAGCATACGAGACACCTCCTTTCGCATGGTGCTCATTTTTCATTTACCCAATTTACCCACCACTAACCGGGCGCGTGTTGCCGGTAGTATGAAGATGTTGTGAATTCCTGGCACGCGTCTCATCAGGATGGGCCGGGATCGCTGAGGAGAGAACGACGGATCACCCCCGGTTTCCTCTCCGGCCTGAGCCGCCGTACTTCCCCCTACGCCCAGCCACGCCGTCGCACGTACACCTCCCATCGCTCTCAAGAGCGCTATCATGATTTCGTCTTTGGAGACGGCGTGCAAGATGAGCCGTGCCAGACCGATACCAAACACGAACACGAAGAACAAGTTGATGACCAAGTACCCGTACGACACAGCCTTCAAGAG
>DATEHM010000285.1:0-5570 GCA_035279545.1 bacterium
GGCGGGAGTGCCGGGAATGGTGGCGCGGGCGGGAGCGGCAACAGCGACGGGTCCGGAAACGGCGGCACGGGCGGCCAGGGCGGGAACGGCGGCAGCGGTAACGGCAGCGGCAGTTCCGGGAACGGCGGCGCGGGCGGGCCCGGCGGCAGCGGCGGCAGCGGTAACAGCGGCGGCTCCGGAAACGGCGGCGCAGGCGGCAAGGGCGGGAACGGAGGCCAAGGCAACACGTAGTCGCAAACCATCAACAGAGACGAGCTGGGGCACCGGGCTGGCGTGGTGCGGATGCGCTGCCACGATATCCGCGACGGGCCACGCCAGCCGTCGGCGCGCACTGGGGTATCCTGAAGAGGGCAAGGGAACTTTCCGCGCACTCAGCAACGGTCGAGGCCCTGGCACGGTGCCGGGCCTCGCGCTTGACCCTTCAGGAGCCGGGCTCTCCAGGCATCATGCCGCAAGATCCGCGTGTGCGTTCCGCGACAGCGCGTGTGGGGCGGCGGACGCCAGCTTGGCGGCCCCGGGAGCCTTTGGTCCCCGGTGAAGAACGAACTCGCAAAAATGCGGCTCCCATGGGCATTCCCCGTGAGGTTGCTGCCGTCTTTAGGGGTTGACGGGGACGTTAAGAAGGCGGAGGTGCCGACAATCCAACCCGCACACGAGGTCCCCGGGTCACAGACACCGGAAGTCTCACCCGGGGCACGTGGGTACCGGGTTGTGGGACCGATGATCAGCGCATCTACCAGGGTGACGAGAATGTCTCAAGCCGAAAGTCGCTCTGTTCACCCCTCATCGGGCGGTCAGACTCAGTACTGGCCGTCACCGCATCATTTTTTCGGCCCATGAATCGTACCAAGTGGGTTAATTACGCCGCCGGTAGCTGCGGCAACGTAGCCACGACCGGTCGAATCAGTTCCCGCGTCGACGGACAAGGCTCCCGATTTGCTCTCGATCCCCAAACCGCCGTCCCCCAGGATGCCGGCCCCTAGGATGACGACCGTCTGCCCCGCATTATTGCGAATCTCTAGCAAAGCTCGCTTGCCATCGAGTCCCAGCGCGATAGCGGGGCGCGTTTTCGCGCCGGTGATAAATGCCAATCTCGCTTGGGCACCGAAAATGGCCACACCTGCCGACCCTCCCGCTTCGTCAACGCCAAAAAGAGGGTTGCCCGTCGCACCCGACACGACGAAAGGCGCTCTCACCGTCGCGACGTTTCTTTGCCCGGGCGTCGGCACGACTAGGCCGAACACGAGCAAGAGCGTGGTTACCCCGCCGAACATGAGGACACACACGCGCGCGGTCCGCCGCCGCCAATCTTCGAAAGCGCGAATGCGCTCGTTCGCCTTCCGCAATTCACCCTCCACGAGCGCCAACCGCTGCTCAAGGGTTACCGGTCCACTCTCCCCCATGGGCTCTCCTCCTTTGGAAATCTCGTGTGGCATCGGATTTCGCCAGGCAAGACGTGCCTACCCAGCTGTGTTTGGAAGGCCGCCAACCCGAGGTGTCAACCGTCATTGTTCACCTCCTCCTTTACTTTCTCCGCTCGCGGCAACGCACAGCTGCGCGCAAGCTCGCCCTAGAGGCTAGAATGAACCCCTAGAGTGTCCAGTGTGGACGAGGTGTTGACACTTTTGTCCTCCAACCGTCGTCCTCATGTGCGCTTTGCTGGCCTTCCTGGCCAGAAAGACCGCGGCCGGCGTGCGGCCTTTGAGCCGGTAGCCCTGATGCGGCCGGTCCCGGTTGTAGAAACGCAGGTACGCTTGCAAGTCGTGCTCCAACTGCGCGATGCTCTGGTAGTACGTCCGACGAAAGGCGACCCGCCACAGCTCGGTGAGGCGCATGAACCGGACCGCGGAGAGCGGCCGACACCGTTGAGGCGGGTCGTGCCGTCCGTGGCCGGGGGTGGCGGCAGTGCACGAGAACTCAGTTGCCAGAGCAACCACGCCGTGCGAATCGGGGATGCGGAGGGCGACTGCGAGCTGTCAGGGCGTCGACACGCTCTTCTCTCCAGGAAGCAGCTGGAAGTTCCCGAAGGGCTCACCAACGGAAGGGGTTGAGGAACCTGGAGTGGAATTCCGGGACATACCTCAAGAGTGCGCACCAAAAGCATGAGACGATTCAGCTCTTGCGATTCGAGACTCAAGAATGGCTGTACAACCTGTATGCGGTTGATCGTCGAGCGCGGCTCGGTGATTTTGTCTGCCGCCGAGTTGCGGTTCTTGGACTTGTTAAGAAAAGGGGGGAAGCGATGAGAGCCCGCTTCGTGCTCATGATTGTGCTGATGCTTGTCCTGGCCGTTGGCACCTCCTACGTTGGCGCACAGGCGAAGACAACGATCACGCTTTGGTATCCGGCGGGGGACGTCGCCGCCGGCCCTACCTCCCCGTTTCACGACCCCGCGCTCTTCAAGCCCTTCGAGGACGCCAACAACGTGCGGGTGAACCTTGTCGGTCTGGACTACGACACGATGGAGCAAAAGATCTTCGCGGCGGCGGCGGCGAAGAGCATCGCGGACATCATCTTTGTCGACCGCTCGTGGGTCTCCGGGTTCCTCAAGGAGGGAATGTTAGAGCAGGTCAACCCCGCCATGGCCAAGCGATGGCTTGGGGCCGTCTCCCCCGACGTGGTGGCGCTCTCCGATTTCGGCAAAGGGGCGATGTGGGGCTATCCGCAGCTGGGCTATGACGTGTACGCCCTGACGTGGAACAAACAGCAGTTTAAGGAAGCGGGCCTGGACCCGAATCATGGACCGCAGACGTGGGACGAACTGCGCGCCGACTGCAAGAAGCTTGCCCGCCGCGATGCGTCTGGCAACTTGACCCGCGTGGGATTCGCAATCCGTCACGTCGGCGAGCCCCACGGCATTGTGGACAAGTTCGCCTGGGCGCTGTGGGGTGCGGGCGGTGATCTCATCAACGATCAGAATGCCCTTCGCGGCGGCCATGTCATGTTCGACAACGCGGCCGGCCGATCCGCGCTGCAGCTTGTGCTCAACATGCTGAACGTCGACAAGTGCACTAGCCTTAACTTCCCGGATCCGCGCGCGGCGTTCCTCAAGGGGATCGCCTCGATGCAGATCAGCGAAGCCGTCAGTATCCGGGCCCGCCAGCCCAAGGAGGCCCCCGCCATGCCGTGGCAGAGCGGGTGGGGGATGGAGGTCCCTCCGGTGCCCAAGGCGAGCGACAAACCGGTCACGCTGCTCGGCGGCTGGATTTTCTGCGTCCCGAAGGTGGCGAAGAACGATACGATGGCCTGGAAAGCCATTGAGTGGCTCAACACCGAGGCGAACGACTACTCGATTGCGGCGAAGTTCGGGATGACCCCGCGGTACAAGGACAACTGGACCAAGGAGCCGTTCAAGTCCGACAGCTACGACCAGGCATTGCTCAAGATCGCCAAATACGGTCGCCGGTACCCACTGAACCTCGGGCTCGATGGTGTCATGGAGGCGCTGGGCGCGTCGATCCAGAAGGCGTGGCATGGGGAAGCGAGCGTCGACCAGGCGCTGACCGAAGCTGCGCAGGCCGGGAACAAGGCGATCGCGGACGCCACGAAGTAGCGCGACGGGGGCGCCGTGCCGCGTGACGGACGCGGCAGGCCCCTCCCCCGGTTCAGCCTGAGCATGCCCGGCGTCGTTCACGTCTTCCGGCGGATGTCCCGCCGCCACTACCTGCACGCGTACGCATTTATCGCTCCGGTCGTCATCCTGTTCGGACTGTTCCGCGTCTGGCCATCTCTTCAGACCCTGTACTTCAGCGTCTTCAACGTGGAGCTCCTCAAGCAGCAACTCACGTTCGTAGGGCTGAGCAACTTCCGCGACATGTTGCAGGACCCCATCTTCCGCCAGGCGCTCGTGAACACGCTGATCTACGCCGCGGTCATCGTACCGGTCTCGACGGTCTTGGCGTTGCTGCTGGCGGTGGTGTTCACCGAGGAGTTCGGTCTCAAGGATCTCTTCAAAGCGGTGTACTTCTCCCCAACGGTGACCAGCACCACCGCGGCTGCCGTCGTCTGGTGGTGGATGTACAATCCTCAGTTCGGACTGTTCAACGTCATCCTGAAGCTGTTGCACCTCCCTCCACAGCCTTGGCTGATGTCCAGCCACATGGCGCTTTCCGCCGTCATCATTTTCAGCGTGTGGAAGACGCTTGGCTACAACATGGTGATTTACATCGCGGGCCTCCAGGCCGTCCCCGTGATGTTTCAAGAGGCGGCGACCCTCGACGGGGCGTCGCCGTTTCGACGATTCCTGTCGATTACGGTGCCGCTCCTTGCGCCGACCACGATTTTCATCATGATTTACAACATGATCTTCGCGCTGCAGGTGTTCGACCAGGTATTTGTCTTGACGAGCGGCGGGCCGGCGAACAGTACCAATGTTGTCGTCTTGGAACTCTACCACCAAGCGTTCCGACGGTACCGCTTCGGGTACGCCTCCGCGGAGGCGACGGTGCTCTTCGCGATCATCTTGGTCGTGACGGTCTTTCAGTATGTCTACAGCCGGCGGTTCGAGGTGGCGTATTGATCCAGGCAAGTCCAGAATGGGAGGGGTAGCTACGGGAAAGGCGATCCGCCGGTTCCTTGTATATGCCTTCCTGACACTCGGCGGGGTCGTGATGGTGCTCCCGTTCTACTGGATGCTCGTCACCGCGGTGAGTCCCGCCTCGGACATCATCTCGTTCCCGCCGCGGTGGTTCCCCTCGCACGTCACGTTCGAGCACTTCGCCAACGCGTGGGCCAGGGCGCCCTGGTTCGTCTACTATCAGAACAGCCTCATTGTCGCGGTCATCTCCGTGGGATTGTCGATGCTTTTTGGGTTATTCGCCGCCTACGCATTCGCCGTTTACCGATTCCCGCTACAAACGCCGTTGTTCCTCCTCATCCTGGGGACCCTGATGGTACCCGTCCAAGTGAGCAGCGTCGCCCTGTACGTGCTGCTCGCACGGATCGGGTGGGTCGACACCTACGCGGGTATCCTCGCCCCAAACTTCGCCAGCGCCCTTGGGGTGTTCCTCATCCGCCAGGCGATCGGCACGATCCCGATGGATCTGATAGAGGCCGCGCGGATCGACGGCACCAGCGAGGTGGGCATCGTCCTGAAGATCGTCGCCCCATCGATCAAGACGATGCTGGCCGTCGTCGCGTTAATTCTCTTCCTCGGCAGTTGGAACGACTTCCTCTGGCCGACGATCGTCATCAACTCCGAAGGGCTGCGCACTCTTCCGGTCGGCATCGCCCTCTTCAAGGATCCGTACGGCATCGACTATGGCCCCCTGATGGCGGGCGCGGTGATCGCGACGGCGCCAATGCTCATCGCCTACGCCTTGTCTCAACGGTTCATGATCCGGGGCGTCGCGCTGACGGGCCTGAAATAGGAGAAGCGACTCAAGTGGATCTGACCACCCGCACGACCCCTTCGAGGCGCTCAGGTGCGGAGGCCCACGGGTATTTGTCCAAGAATATGGATCCTGATTTCGGATGAGCAATCCGGGTTGGCCGTTATCGGTGAGCGCCGGCGGCGCGTCCCGGCCCTTCCCCGCAGGGCAAGTGATTGGTTGGATCGTGCGCACCGGTGG
>DATEHM010000286.1:0-6848 GCA_035279545.1 bacterium
CCGAGGGGGAGGGGGGCTTCATCGCCGCCGACGTGGCGGTCGCCGCCGACTGCGAGCGCGCGGTGCGCGACTGCCGGGTGCGTTTCGGCCGGCTGGACATCCTCTTCAACAACGCGGGGGTCGAGCTGGTGGCGCCGCTCGTCGAGACCGCCGAGGCCGATTGGGACCGCGTCCTCGGCGTCAACCTCAAGGGCATTTACCTGATGTCGCGCGCGGCGATCCCGGTCCTTGCCGCCGGCGGCGGCGGGATGATCATCAACACCGCTTCGCAGCTCGCGCTGGTGGGGGCGCGGAGCTTCGCGGCGTACACGGCGTCGAAAGGCGCGGCGCTCAACCTGACCCGCAGCATGGCGCTGGAGTGCGCGCCGCTCGGGATCCGCGTGAACGCGCTGTGTCCGGGGGCGATCGACACCCCGCTTCTGCGGCGGCAGTTCGCGGGGGAGCGGCGGGGACCGCAGGGCACCCTGGACGACCTGATCCGCCTCCACCCGCTCGGGCGCCTGGGGAGGCCGGAGGAGGTGGCCGCGGCGGCCCTGTTCCTCGCCAGCGACGAGGCCAGCTTCGTCACCGGGTCCGCCCTCGTGGTCGACGGGGGGTACACCGCGCAGTAGCGCCGGGCGGGGAGCGCCCCGCTCACCAGATCGTGAACCCGCCGTCGATGTAGAGGCTCGCGCCGGTCACCAGCCGCGCATCCGGGGAGGCGAGGAACAGCACCGCGCCGACGATGTCCTCGGGCTCCCCGATCATCTTCAGCGGGATGCGGCTCAGGCGGGACTGGCGGTTCGCATCGTTCTGGAGATACCCGCGCGTCATGTCCGTGGCGATCAGCCCCGGGTTGACCTCGTTGACGTTGATCCCGTGTTCGGCGAGCTCGAGGGCCATCTGCTTGGTGAGCATGCTCAGCCCGGCCTTGGCCACGCAGTAGTGCGTCAGCAGCGGCCCGGCGTTCCGGGAACTGGTCGACGCGATGTTGATGATCCGTCCCCGGGCGCCGCGTTTGACCATCCGGCGCGCGACGGCCTGCCCGACGAGGAAGCAGGCATCCAGATCCGTGTGCAGCACCCAGTCCCATTCGTCCTTGGAGATCTCCAGGAAGGGGGTGCGTTTGAGCACGCCGGCGTTGTTGACGAGGATGTCGATCGGGCCGACGACCGACTCCGCGGCATCGAGGATGCGCTCGACCGAGGTCGGATCGGTCACGTCCCCCTGGACGGCGGTCGCCTTTCTCCCCCGCCGCGTGATCTCCGCCGCGACTTCCGCCGCCGCGGCGGCGGCTCCCCGGTAGTTGACCGCCACGTCGGCGCCGCACCGCGCCAACCCCAGCGCGATGCTGCGACCGATGCTTCGGCTCCCGCCGGTCACCAGAGCATGCCGTCCGCTCAGCGTGTAGGTCGTGGTGGGCTCGCTCACACCCTCAGGGGGTACTCCGCGGAGGCGGGGCGGTCCTCCCCGCCGCTCAGTAGAGGTGTGCCTTGTCGAAGACGTTGAGCAGGGCCGTTCCCCCGATGTAGCGGCGCAGGTTCTCGCAGAAGAGGTCGGTCAGTTTGGCGTTCTCCGTCGTCACGGTGCTCGCCGAATGCGGGCTGATCAGGACGTTGGGGAGATCCCACAACGGGTTTCGCGCCGGGAGCGGCTCCTCGACGGCGACGTCGAGCGCCGCCCCCCCGAGGTGCCCGGAGCGGAGGGCGGCGATCATCGCCGGTTCGTCCACGACGGCGCCGCGGGAGATATTGATCAGAACGGCGCCGGGTTTCATCAGCGCCAGCTGCGCCGGGCCGATCAGCCCCTCGGTCAGCGGGGTGAGCGGGGCGCAGAGGACGAGGAAGTCGGCCTCCCGGAGCAGGGCGGGGAGCTGGGACGGCGGGAGGACGCGAGGCGCCTCGCCATCCGTGGTCTCCGCCGCGGCCGTCCGCTTGGTCGCGATGACGCGCAGGCCCAGGGCGAGGCACGCGCGCGCCACTTCCCCACCGACCCCGCCGAGCCCGACGATCCCCACGGTGGCCCCGCGAAGCTCGTGCGCGCACGTGCGCTCCCACCGGTGGGCGGCCTGATCTCGGGCGATCCGCGGCCCGTTCTTCGCGAACCACAGCATCGACAGCAGGACGAACTCGGCGAGCGGGACGCCGTGGATGCCGCGCGCCGTCGTGAACGTGATGGAGGTGCGGATCAGCCCTGTCCGGACCAGATACTGGCCGACCCCGGCGCTGGTCGCCTGGATCCAGCGGACGTGCGGGGCCAGATCCGCGAAGCCCTGGGGGTTCGTATAGTCGAAATCAAACAGCACCTCCGCCTGGCCGAGATACCCCCGCCAGAGCCGCTCGTCCGCCGCGCTCCGTTGGAGAGGCGCCCCGTGGTGGTCCATCGGATATCTCGGCCGAGGGAGGAGGGCCGGCTCGTAGATGATGCGGACCCCCTCTACCCGGGAGATCCGTTCCGCGTACTCCTCCTCCAGGTAGGAGGCGATCAACACCGTCCGCGCAGGTGAGGGCGCCGCCGGTCCGCCCATCAGCGGCCCACGGGCTCGCGCCGGCCGCTGCGCAGCGACCGGTGCAGCGCCTCGATGACCCGCAGGGTGCCGACGGCGTCCTCGGGCGGAAGCGCCGGCCGCGCCCCCGAGCCGGCGGCGCGGCCAAAGTGTTCGATCATCAGCTGGTACTGATCCACGCCGGGGATGACCTCCGTGGACCGGTCGGCCCCGCGGGTGAGGTGCCACTCCGCGTCCGCCGTGCCCGGCAGGAACGCCAACGGGACGGAGAGCCGGGCGTCGGTGCCCACCACCTCGTATGTCTGACGGCGCGCCAGCGCGAGGCCGCAGTCGATCAGCGCCATCCGTCCGCCCGGGTATGTCAGCACCCCGCCGAGCTGGTCGTCCACGCCGTGCTCGCCGATGCGCCCGCAGGCGAACACGCCCTCCGGTTCCCCCAGGATCATGCGGCTGACATTGACCGCGTAGCAGCCGACGTCGTAGAGGGCGCCGCCGGCCAGGGCCGGCTGGAGCCGGATGTTGCGCGGGTTGCTGATTTGGAAGGTGAACGCGGCGCGGACGAGCCGGACCTCCCCCAGGGCGCCGTCGGCCACCGCCCGCGCGACCCGCTCGGTGCGCGGATGGAACCGGTACATGAAGGCCTCCATCAGCGTGACCCGGTGCTCGTGGCAGGCGGCGATCATCTCCGTGCACTCCGCGGCCGTGGGCGCGAGCGGCTTTTCGCACAGGACGTGCTTACCGGCTTCCGCACACCGGATCGTCCACTCGCGGTGGAGGGAGTTGGGGAGCGGGATGTAAATCGCGTCGATCGCCGGGTCGGCCAACAGCGCCTCGTAGGACCCGTGGGCGCGGGCGATCCCGAGACCGCGCGCCGCTTCCTGGGCCTTGGCGGCGGTCCGGCTGGCGATGGCGTCGAGCGAGCCGTTGGCGGCGTGCTGAATCGCCGGGATCACCGCCTTGACGGCGATGTTGGCGACACCCAGGATCCCCCAGTGGATCGTCTGCACGGTCATCCTCCCCCGGTCGGTATCAGCTTCGGACGGCCCCTCCGGCCCCCGGGGCTCACAGGCGCAGGCGTGGGTCGAGCGCGTCGCGCAAGCCGTCCCCCAGGAGGTTGATCGAGAGAACGGCCAGCATGATGGCGATGCCGGGGAAGAACGCCACCCACCAGGCGTGCTCGAGAAACTCGCGCCCCTCCGCCAGCATGTTTCCCCACTCCGGCGTGGGAGGCCGGATCCCCAGGCCGAGGAAGCTCAGCGCCGACCCCGTGATGATCGCCGCGGCGATCCCGAGCGTGACGAGGACGGTCAGCGAGGCCATCACGTTCGGCAGAATGTGTCGGAAGATGATCGTGTGGTCGCGGCAGCCGACCACCCGCGCCGCGAGCACGAACTCCTGCTCCTTCAGGCTCAGCACCGCGCCCCGGGTGACCCGCACGTAGTTGGGGATGGCGGAGATGCCCACCGCGATCATCAGGTTTTGCAGGCTGCTCCCGAGCGTGGCGATGATCGCGAGCGCGAGCAGGATTCCTGGAAACGCCAGCAGGAGATCGACCAGCCGCATAATGACGACGTCCGTGCGCTTCCCGTAGTAGCCGGAGACCAGCCCCAACGTCACCCCGACGCAGGCGGCGATGCCCACGGAGACGATGCCCACCGAGAGCGAGAGCCGGCCCCCCCAGAGGACGCGGGACAGGATGTCGCGGCCGAACCGGTCGGTCCCCATCAGATGGGCGGCGCTCGGTGGGTCGAGGGGAAAGCGCTGGTTCGCCTTCACCGGATCGAACGGGCTGAGCAGCGGCGCCAGGACCGCCGCCCCCCCGATCACGAGCAGGAGGATCCCCCCGACAACCGCGCTGCGGCTGCGTCCGATCCGCCGCACCGTCTCGAACGCCGGGTGGCGCCGCGCGCGTCCGGACGCCCGTGCCTCCCGGGGGCGCGCCAGCGAGGTGTCATCCATAGTGGATGCGGGGGTCCACGGCCGCGTACGACACGTCCACGAGGAGGTTGACCAGGACGTAGGCGACCGCGGCGAACAGCACCGTTCCCTGCACCAGCGGGAAGTCCCGGGCCAGGATCGCGTCGACGGCCAGTCGGCCGACCCCTGGCCGCGAGAAGATCGTCTCGGTGACGACGGCGCCCCCGAGCAGGGCGCCCAGCTGCAGGCCGAGCATCGTGATCGTCGGGATGAGCGCGTTCTTCAGCGCGTGGCGCCACACCACGGCGCGCGGCGCCAGGCCCTTCGCCCGCGCCGTCACGATGAATTCCTGGCGGAGCACCGCCAGCATCCCGGATCTGACCAGCCGGGCCAGGACCGCGGACGAGATCAGGCCCAGCGCCGTCGCCGGCATGATCAGGCGCTCCAGGCCGCCTTGGCCGGTGGCGGGGAGCCACCCCAGTGTGAAGGAGAAGAGGAAGATCATCAGCAGGCTTAGATAAAACACCGGCATCGACACCCCGAGGATCGCGAACGCCATCGCCGCGGTGTCGACCCACGTGCCGTGCATCAGCGCGGCCACGACCCCGAGGGTCACCCCCGCCGCGGCGGCGATCGCCAGCGCCGCCAGCGTCAGCTCCGTCGTGCCGGGCACCACTTCCAGGATGCTGTCCAGCACGGGCCGCTGGCTGCGCAGCCCCCGCCCGAGATCGCCGCGGACCGCGTGGGTGGCGTAGTCCCAGTACTGCACCCAGATCGGGCGGTCCAGCCCGAGTTGGTGGCGGATCTCCGCCGCCCGCTCCTCCGTCAACGGCTTGTCGCCGGCGAAGATCAGGACCGGATCGCCGGGGACCAGGTGGAGCATTAGAAACGTCAGCACCGAGATGCCGATGAGGATCGGGATCAGCTGCAGGGCCCGTTGGACGATGTAGCGCACCATCGTGGGTTACCCCGTCCGCCCGGCGGGACCGCCCCCGCGTGCCGCTATTTCTTGAGCTGCACGTCGTACAACCACACGTAGGAGGCCAGCGCGTCGATCATATCGCCCTGGACCTCGGCCCGCTTCGCATTGTAGGTAAGCGTATCGACGAGGGGGACGCAGACCGCGTCCCGCAGTACCCGCTGCTGGATTCGCGAGTACAGCCCGGCGCGCCGGGCTCGGTCGGTGGTGGCCGCCGCCTCCTCCAGCATCTTGTCGACCTCGGGGACTTGGTACCGCGCGCGGTTGAACGCGTTGACGTTCGCCGAGTGGAAGATCGTCCGCAGCACGTCCGGGTCTCCATAGGAGAACCACATGAAGTTGACGTCGTACCGGTTCTGCCGCACGATGTCCCGGAAGGCGGCGCGCTCGAGGGGCGTGACCTTGACGTCGATGCCGACATCGCGGAGGCTCGCTTGGACGGACTCCGCCATCGCCTTATCTCGCGGCCGGCTGATGATGGGAAAGTCGATCGTGAGTTTCTGGCCCTTCTCGCGGATGCCGTCGGATCCGGCCTTCCAGCCGGCCTCTTCCAGGAGCTGCTTCGCCTTCGTGGGATCGAAACTGTAGATCTTCTCGGTCGAGGGATCGTACCCAAAGGTCGGCCGCATCAGCGGGCTCCAGGCCACCCGGTTGAGGCCGTGGAAGACGGACTTGTTCAACCCCTCTCGATCGACCCCGTACTCGATCGCGCGGCGGACGGCCAGGTCCGCGATCGGGGACTTGCGCGTGACGTTCAAGAGCAGGACAAACCCCGAGCCGGGCTGGCCGCGCTCGATCACGACGAACCGCTTGTCGCTGCGGAGCGAATCGTACGCGAGCTGGTCGATGTCGTCGATGTACTGCGTCTCCCCGGACTTGAGCGTGCCGGTCCGCACCGAGCCCTCCGAGATGATCTTAAAAATCACCTGGTCGAGGTACGCCGGTCCCTGATGCTTGAACATCGACGACGCCCAGTTGTAGGCGGGGTTGCGGACGAGCGTGATGTGATCCTTGGCGACCCACTCCTTGAACATGAACGGCCCCGTCCCGACGGGGTGGCGGGCGAAGTCCGCCAGGCCCATTTTCTTGACCGCGGTCGGCGAGACGATCCCGAGGTACCCGTTCAGGTTGGTCAGCAGCGGCGCGTAGCCGTCCTTCATCACGATCTTGGCGGTGTAGTCGTCGACGGCCTCGGTGTGGTCGTACGGGCCGAGTTGATCGTGCGACTGTCCCGCTTTGGTCTCGGGGGCGACGACCCGGTCCATCGTAAACTTGACCGCCTCGGCCGTGAACGGGGTCCCGTCGTGGAACTTCACCCCCTTCCGCAGCCGAAAGGTGTAGGCCTTGGCGTCGGGGGAGACCTGCCACGACTCGGCGAGCGCCGGGAGGAACTTCCCGGGAGTGGGTTCCCAGACCAGCGGCTCGCAGATATTGAGGGTCACCCGAATCGTGGAGTCGAAGTTGGTG
>DATEHM010000287.1:0-7222 GCA_035279545.1 bacterium
CACCCAGAATCGTCAGCGCGCCCACGGCGACGGGAAGGAACGAGATCGCCGGGGCGGCCGTGAGGTCCCACGCCAGCCCTCCCGCCAGCGGGGCCACAAACGAGTACATGTAGGCGATCGCGTACATCCCGGCGGAAAGGCGGTGCACCTCGCCGCGATCCGCCAGGATGGGGGGGAGCGCGAGGCTCAGGGCCAGCGCGAGCGCGAAGCAGAAGCCGAGCATTCCGGCGCCGATCACCACCCCGCGGCCGTGGGGGAGGAAAAAGACCCCCAGGCCGACCAGCATCCCGACGCCGATGGCCAGGAACGGCCCTCGCCGCCCCACCGCCCGCGAGGCGACGAGCGCCGCGGCGAGCGAGGCGGGAAGCTGACTGACGTTGAGGGCCGTCAGGCACGCGCCGACCAGGGCGGGCCGGCCGATCGCCCGCAAGAAGTCGGGGATGAACGCGTTGGCCGCGAAGTAGGAAGAGGACGCGCCTCCCATCAATAGCCCCAGCTGCCAGGTCTTGGGTGTCCTCCAGTGCGGCCACCACGCCGCGCCCTGGTCGCCCGCGGCGTCCGGCAGGAGGGAGCTGAGCCGCGCCATGGGGGCGATGGTCAGCAGCACCAGCGCCCCCCAGAGGGCGAAGCTGAGTTCCCAGCTGTGGCGCAGCAGGGGGAGCGCCACGGGCAGCGTCAATGACGCGCTCAACGTTTCCCCCACGAGGATCCCGTTCACGTAGACCGCGGTGGCGAGGCCCACCCGGGTCGGAAACCACCGATCGACCAGGGACGGGATCGCCGGTTGCGCGATGGCGACCCCGACGCCCATGAAGAAGGTCATGCCAAACAGCATCGCGATCGAAGGCCCGAGCCCGCGCAGCCCGGAGGCCAGCGCGACCCCGAGGGTCCCCACGATCATCGTGCGGCGCGCTCCCCAGCGAGCGATGCAGAGGGATCCCAGCACGGCGGCGATGGCGAACAAGACGACCGGCAGTCCCGTCAGCGTCGCCACCCCCGCTTCCGTGAGCCGGAGGTCGCGGTGGATGAGCGGGAGCAGTGGGGGCACGGCGAGGACGGTGAGCCGCAGGTCGATCCCGGCCAGCCACAGGAGGACAAACCCCACCCATCTGTGCGCCGTCACCGCCGGGCGCCTGGACCTCCCGGAGATCACTGAGACGGGGCCGTCGACGGGCGAGGCGTCAGCGTCCCGTACGGAAGATGGCGGACGCCTGCCGCGCGCATGCGAAACACCTGAGGACGGTCCCCCGGGGGATCCGCCGGGCGGAGGACCTCGCGGGCGGCGGAGGCCCCACCTTCCCGGATCACCGCTCCGGGTCTCGCCCGCGTCGGGGTGACGTCGGCGTGCGGCGAAGCCCCCTCGCCCCACCCCGCCGCCCAATATCAGGCGTGCGTCGACCCACGCGCCCGCACCGCCTGGAGGGCCGCGGCCAGCCGGTCGCGCGTGACCGCGAGATCCTCCGGCAGGACCTTCACCTCTGCCAGCACCGGCATGAAGTTGGTGTCGCCCGTCCACCGGGGCACGACGTGGACGTGAAGATGCCCGACGATCCCGGCGCCGGCGGCGCGCCCGACGTTCATGCCGACGTTGAACCCTTCGGACCCGTAGGTCTCGCGGATGGCCTGCATCGAGGCGGAGGTGAGGTGGATCAACTCCAGCGTCTCCGCGTCGTCCAGGTCGCCGAGGTCGGCGACGTGACGGTTCGGCACCACCATGAGATGCCCGGCGTTGTACGGGTACGTGTTGAGGATCACGAACACCCGCTCCGCCCGGCCGACGATGCGGTGGTCGCGGTCCCGCCCCTCTTGGGGCAGGGTGCAGAAGACGCAGTCCTTCTTGGGGGTCTCCTTGATGTACCGGATCCTCCACGGGGCCCAGAGGTACTTCATCCCGCCCGGCCCCGCTTGATCAACTCCACCGCCTGCTGCGCCGCCGCCTGCTCGGCTTCCTTCTTGCTGCGGCCCCGGCCCTCGCCGAGGAGTCGACCGTTCACCTCGACGACGACGACGAAGGCCCGGTCGTGCTCCGGGCCGCGCTGCCCCGTGACGCGGTAGCGCGGCAGACGCCGTTCCTGCTGCTGGACGAGCTCCTGCAACTGGCTCTTGTAGTCTCCCTCCCCCGGCTCCTCGAGGCGGCTCAGTTCCTCCGCGAACAGCCGCGCCACGCAGTAGTGGGCCACGCCGTACCCCGAGTCGATGTACACCGCGCCGAGCACCGCTTCCAGGGCGTCGGCCAGCAGGGCCGGCCGCGCCCGCCCCCCACCCTTCTCCTCCCCGCGCCCGAGCAGGACGTAGCGGCCGAGGTCGATCTCTCGCGCCACCCGGGCGAGGGGTCCCTCGCTGACGATGCCGGCCCGCAGCCGCGCCAGGTCGCCTTCCAATCGGCCGGGGTAGCGCCGGTACAGATAATCGCTGATGGCGAGGTTCAGCACCGAATCGCCGAGGAACTCCAACCGCTCGTAGTTCTGCCCGTGGCGGGTCCGGCCTTCGGCGGCCGCCGAGCCGTGGACCAGCGCCAGGTGCAGGAGGGATCGGTCGCGGAAATGGATGCCGAGTTTGGTCTCGAGATCGGCCAGGACCGCTTCGCGCTCGGCCGAGAGCGTCGCGTCCTCGTCCCCCTGGCGGGCCGCCCCGGGGGGCGACGAGCCCGCCGCGAGGGGAGGCCTGGGGGTGTCCACCGTTAGGTCGGCCTCCGCAGCACCAGGATCGCGTTGTGCCCACCGAAGCCGAAGGCGTTGGACATCGCCACATCGATCCGCGCCTCCCGCGGCGTGTTCGGGATGTAGTCGAGGTCGCAGTGGGGGTCCGGCACCTCGTAGTTGATCGTGGGGGGGAGCATCTCTCGCTCGATGGCCAAGGCACAGGTGATCGCCTCCACGCCGCCGGCGGCGCCGAGCAGGTGTGAGGTCATCGATTTGGTGGAGCTGATCGGAACGCGGTGCGCGTCCTGGCCGAACACCCGCTTGATCGCCACCGTCTCAAACCGATCGTTGTAGAGGGTGCTCGTGCCGTGGGCGTTGATGTAGCCGATCTGCGCCGGGTCCAGGTTCGCATCCTTGAGCGCGAGCTGCATCGCCCGCGCCGCCCCGTCGCCCTCCGGATCCGGTTGGGTAATGTGGTAAGCGTCGGCGCTCGCGCCGTATCCGACCACCTCGGCATAGATGTGCGCCCCGCGGCGCTCGGCCTGCTCCCACTCTTCCAGCAGCACGATCCCGGCGCCCTCCCCCATCACGAACCCATCCCGTTCGGCGTCGAACGGCCGCACCGCCCGCTCCGGCTCGTCGTTACGGGTGCTCATCGCCTTCATCGTGCAGAACCCGGCCAGGCTCAGCGGCGTCAGGGCCGCCTCGCTGCCTCCGCAGATCATCGCCGCGGCGTCATCCCGTTGGATCGTTCGGAAGGCGTCGCCGATGGCGTGCCCGCTGGTGGCGCACGCCGAGACGACGGAAACGTTGGGGCCCTTCGCGCCGGTGGCGATGCTGACGATGCCGGACGCCATGTTGATGATGATCATCGGCACAAAGAACGCGCTGACCCGACCGGGGCCCCGCTCCAGGAGCACCTGATGCTGCTCCTCCCAGGTCTTGGCCCCGCCGATCCCCGAGCCGATGATCACCCCGACCCGTTCGGCGTTGTGGGGGGTGATCGCAAAGCCGGCGTCATCCAAGGCGAGCCGGGTCGCCGCCACCGCAAAGTGGACGAACCGATCGTTGCGGCGGACCTCTTTGCGGTCCATGAACTGCGCGGGATCGAATTCTCTGATCTCGCCGGCGATCTGTGTCTCGTACGGAGACGGATCGAACGCGGTGAGCCGTCGAACCCCCGAGCGGCCCTCCATCAACCCGGTCCAGAAGGCGTCCCTGCCGATGCCGATCGGGGTGATGACACCGACCCCGGTCAGCGCCACCCGCTTGGTCATCGCAGTCCCCGGTTCTCCGCCGCCCGAGCGATGGCGCTATTCCGTCGGCGCTTCGACGTGGCTCTCGATGTACTTTGCCGCCTCGCCGACGGTCAGGATCTTTTCCGCTTCCTCATCGGGGATCTCCAGATCAAACTCGTCCTCCAGCGCCATGACCAGCTCGACCACGTCGAGCGAGTCGGCTCCGAGATCCTCGACAAACTTCGACTGCGGCGTGACTTCATTCGCCTCCACGCCGAGCTGCTCGACCACCTTCGCCTTCACGCGATCGAATACCGCTGCCATTCCACGATCACCCCCTGGGCTTCCTACCGCATCACCAGCCCGCCGTCGACATTCAGGACCTGCCCCGTGATGTAGCTGGCTTCCTCCGAGACAAAGAACGCCACCGCGGCGGCCACTTCTTCCGGCCGCCCGGTGCGGCGCATCGGAATGTGATCGACGAACCGGGCGCGCTGATCCTCCCGGAGCGTCGCCGTCAGCCCGGCCTCGATGTACCCCGGGGAGACGACATTGGCCGTGATCCCGCGGCCGGCCACCTCCTTGGCCACGGCCTTGGTGAACCCGATCACCGCGGCCTTTGCCGCGATGTAGTTCGCCTGCCCCGGGTTGCCGACCTCCGCCACGATGGAGCTGATATTGACGATCCGCCCGCGGCGCTGGCGCAGCATATCGCGCAGCGCCGCGCGAGTACAGTAGAACGTGGAGTGCAGGTTCACCGCCAGGATCTCGTGCCAGTCCTCGTCCCGCATCCGAACGATCAGCCCGTCGCGCGTCAACCCGGCGTTGTTGACCAGGACGTCCAGCCGCCCCCGCCACTCCCCCGCCTCCTCGACCAGCCGCCGGCAGGCCTCCGCCGAGGTGATCTCCGCCTGAAGGAGCGTGGCGGTGCTTCCCGCCTCCTCGACCAGGCGGCGCGTCCGCTCCGCGCCTTCGCTGTTGTGGCCGTAATGGATCACGATCCCCGCTCCTTCCCGGGCGAGCCGCACGGCCACCGCCGATCCGATGCCGCCGGACGCCCCGGTGACGAGCGCGACGTATTCCGGCAGATTCATCGGACCTGCAGCCCGGCAAGCGCGGCCACGGCGTCGTCGCGGGAGGCCGCGTCCTCGATGTGACAGGGAGCCGCCGCCACCGTCTTACGGATCATGCCGCAGAGCGTGGTCCCCGGGCCGACCTCCACAAACTGCCGCACCCCCATCTCGTAGATCGCCCGCACCGACTGTTCCCAGAGCACAGGCGACGTCACCTGCGCGATCAGCGCCCGGCGGATCTCATCGGCCGTCCGGACCGGGCGCGCCGACGCGTTCGCCGCGACGGGGATCCGCGCGGTGCGGAACGGCGTCCGCTCAAGGTCGGCGGCGAGCCGCTCCGCGGCCGGCCGCATCAGGCTGGTGTGAAACGGCGCGCTGACCGCGAGCGGGATGGTCCGCCGGGCCCCGCCGGCTTTCGCCGCGGCCGCGGCCTCCCGAACGGCCCGCGCCTCTCCGCCGATGACGATCTGGCCGGGGCTGTTGAAGTTGGACACCTCCACCACCCCGAGGTGGGCGTGCGCCGCGCACAGCTCCCGTGCCCGGTCGGCGGTGAGGCCCATCACCGCGACCATCATGGTGTCTCGTCCGCGGGTCGCCTCGTCCATATACAGCCCCCGGAGGCGGACCAGCCGCACCGCATCCTCCAGGAGGAGCGCGCCGGCGCACACCAGCGCCGTGTACTCACCCAGGCTCAATCCGGCGGCGATCTCCGGTGCGGCCGGAAGCGTGGCCAGGCAGGCGAGGCTCGTGACCAGAATGGCGGGCTGCGTGTTCGCGGTGGCGCGGAGCGCTTCCTCCGGGCCTTCGCTGCAGAGGCGCAGGACGTCAAAGCCGACCGCCGCGCTCGCCCGCTCGTACACCGCGCGGGCCTCGGGGAACCGCTCGGCCAGGTCCCGCCCCATGCCCACGTACTGGGCTCCCTGCCCCGGGAACACCGCGGCGAAGCCTCCGGCCGCCGACGCGCTCAGCGGGCACCCCCCCACCGGATCGTGCACGCGCCCCAGGTGAATCCGCCGCCGAACGTCACCAGGACCCCCAGCCGCCCCTCTTGGATCCGCCCCGACTGGACGGCTTCGTACATCGCGACCGGCACCGATGCCGCCGAGGTGTTCCCGTACCGCTGCACGTTGATGAAAAACTTCTCCAGCGGGACGCGGAGGCGGCGCGCCGCGGACTCGATGATCCGGATATTCGCCTGGTGCGGAATGACGAAATCGACGTCCGCCGGCGCGAGTGCGGCCCGCCGCAGGGCTTCCGCCGCCGCCTGCGGCAGCGCCCGGACCGCAAACTGGTACACCTCCGGGCCGTTCATAGCGATGAAGTGCTGGCCCCGCTCGACCGTCTCGAACGACGCGGGCCTGCGGCTGCCCCCCGCGGGCAGGTGGAGTGCCTCCCCCCCGGACCCATCTCCCCCTAGACAGAACGAGAGGAATCCCTGCCCCGGCCGGGCCGGGCGCAGCACCGCCGCGCCGGCGCAGTCACCGAAGAGCACACACGTGGCGCGGTCCCGCCAGTTGGTGATCCGGGAGAGGGTCTCCGCGCCCACGACCAGCACGGTCTCCGCCTGGCCCGAGGCGATGGCGCCGTGCCCGACGCTCAGCCCGTACACGAAGCTCGAGCAGGCCGCCGACACGTCCAGGCACCCGACGGTGCGGGCCCCCAGCCGTTTCTGCAGCAGACAGGCGACGCTGGGGAACATCATGTCGGGGGTCGTCGTCCCCACCACGATGTAGTCGAGGTCGGTGGCTTTGAGGCCGGCCCGGTCGAGCGCCTCGCGCGCCGCGCCGTAGGCGAGATCGGAGGTGGCCTCCGTCTCGGCGGCGATCCTGCGCTCCGACACCCCGGTGCGGGAGCGGATCCACTCGTCGGTGGTCTCGACCGTTTTCGCCAGCTCATCGTTGGTCAGGACCCGTTCGGGAAGGTAGCGGCCGAGTCCGACGATCGTCGACCCCGTGTGCACGGCGCGCCCCCATGAACGGTCGCGGGTGCGATCCTCGGCGATGATTGCGCGGCGTGTTGTCACGCGTCGGCGCGAGACCTCTGGGGGAGGGGAAGCTGTCCTTCCGGATCTCCGTCCCCCCGGGTGGTGGCGGGGGTCGCGGGCGGCCCCGGCGGCAGGTGCGAGAGCCGGGCGATGTCGGTGCGGATGGCCTCCACCATGCGGGCGTGGACCGAGTCCGCGGCGAGCGCGATCGAGTTTCGAATCGCCTTCGCCTTGGAGCTGCCGTGGGTGATGATGCAGATCCCGTTCACCCCGAGGAGCGGCGCG
>DATEHM010000288.1:0-10649 GCA_035279545.1 bacterium
CGGGGCGGACGTCGTGGGAGATGTCCACCAGCATCGCCTGCGGAGCGATCGCCAGGGCGGCGACCTTCATCGCCGCCGGATAAGGGGAGGCGCCGCCGAAATCGGAGAGAAAGGTCAGGAGCGGCACGCCGGCGGCCCATCGCCGGCGGTCGGCAATGGAAGAGGAAGACCCGGGGCGGCTCGCCGCATCCCCGGGCAGCTCCCCGGCGGAGTGGGCGGGTGCGATATCACGCCGGATCCGCCCCGCAGAAATTGATGATCACCTGGGCCAGCACCTCCGCGCAGCGGACGACCGACGGCACATCCACAAACTCGACGGCGGCGTGCGCCCCGGTTCCCGATGGGCCGAAGATGACGGTGGGGATGCCGGCCGCGGCCAGCAGGGCGGCATCGTACCAGGGGCTCTGCCCGATGTACCCCGGCTCGCCGACGTGCCGCTTGACGGCCGCGTGCAACGCCCGGACGATGGGGGCCTCCCGGCTCATCTCAAGTCCCGGTCGAGACAGCGTGATCTCGACGGAGGCGCGAAACTCCGGATCCTCGGCGCGGAGGGTGCCCAAGACCCCCTCCAGTTCGCCCCGGACGCCGTCGGGGGTCTCATCCGGCAGCATCCGCCGTTCCAACACCAGGTCGCAGGAGGGCGGATACGTGCTGGGGCCCTCTCCCCCGGCGATCACCGAGGCGTGCAGCGACGGCCGGCCGAGCAGCGGGTGCGACCGGCGGGGGAGGACCTCGCGATCGACCCGCTCCAGCGCCCCGAGGACCCGGCCCATCCGAACGATGGCGTCCACCCCGGTCGCATGATCGCTTCCGTGCGCGGCGCGCCCCTCGACCTTGATCCTGGCCCAGGCGAAGCCCTTGTGGGCCAGGCAGATCCGGAGGCCGGTCGACTCGGTCACGATCGCGGCGTCCGCCCGGCACCGCCGCGCGAGCGCGGCCGTGCCGATGCTCGCGTCCTCTTCATCGACGGCGAAGGTGAGGAGCACATCGCCCCGCGGTCTCCGGCCGGCGTCGAGGACGGCCGCCACCGCGCCGACCATCGCGGCCAGGCCGCTCTTCATGTCGTCCGCTCCCCGGCCGTAGAGACGGTCGCCGCGAAGCACGGGGGCGAAGGGCGCGTCCATCCCCGCGGCACCCACCGTGTCGGTATGGCCGTTCAACAGCAGGCTGCGGCCACCCGGCCGGCCGGTCCCGGACAGCACCGCGATCACGTTCGGACGACCCGGCGCCACCTCTTCCACGGCGACGGTCAGGCCGAGCCGGCGGCACACCGCCGCCAGGTGCCGGGCCACATCCCCCTCTCCCCCGCCCCCGGGGACCAGGGTGGGATTCACCGAGGGGATGCCGACCAGCGTCTCCAGGAGCTCGGTCACCAGGCGGGGGTTCACCGGTGCGTCCGGGGGATGTGCCATCGGGTCACCGCTGACAGCGGGCGCAGAAGAAGGTCGGGCGCCCTCCCAGACGTCCCCCCTGAATCTTGGCGCCGCATACCCGACACGGCTGGCCGGCCCTCCCGTAGACCGCGAGGCGGTATCGCCCCCGCTGGCCGAAGACGTCTTGAAAATCCGGTTCGCCACCGGCCTCCACCGCGTTTCGGAGGACCTGACGGGTGCTCCGGTACAGCGCGCGGACTTCGGCCGCGGACAACGCCTTCGTCGCTCGGTCGGGGCGCAGACCGGCGTCGAAGAGGATCTCGTGCGCCCAAAGGTTCCCGATCCCCGCGATGCGGTCCTGATCGCTCAGCGCGGCCTTGAGGCGTCCCTTCGATCCGAGCGCGCGCCGAAACACCTCGAGGGTCGTGGTGGGCGCCAGCGGCTCGATCGGCCCCGTTTCCGGATCGTCATTCGCCCCGGGGCGGAGCAGAGCGAACCGGCTCAACTGCAGCTCGCGAAACTCCAGCGCCGAGCCGTCGGTGAACTCGAGCACAACGCTCGCCCCCGCCGGCGGCGCGGCGGCCTGGGCGTGGAAACGGATCACCCCCCACAGCATATAGTGGAAGACCAGCACGCGGCGGCCGAGCAGAAATCGCAGCGTCTTCCCGCGCCGCTGAATGTCCGCCACCGTCGCCCCGCGGAGGGCGCGCGCGAATCCGTCCGGGGTGTGCGAGCGCACGGCGGCAGGCTTGAGCACCACCGCCCGGGCGATCGTCTTCCCCGCCACCGCACGGTGAAGGCTGCGTCGCGCCGTCTCGACCTCGGGCAGTTCAGGCACCGCGAACGGCCTCCTCGGCATGAGCCAGGGCCCGCGTCACCGCGTCCCCGGCCGGAACGGCCCCTTGGGCAAACTCCGGGGTGCCGCCGCCGCGGCCTCCCACCAGCCGGGACGCCTGTTGCAGGAGCGCGGCCATCGCCGGTCCCTCGCCGCTGGAACGCGCGAAGTACAGCCGTCCAGTCTCCTCATCGCCGGCGAGAACGATGCACAGCTCCCGGCCGGTGATCTCGCGGAGGAGGCGCCGGACCTCGTCGGGATCCCGCCCGGACACCACGAGACGCAGCATCTTCCGGTCCGACACGGTCGGGGCCGCCGCCAGCCGCTCGGCGGCTTCGTAGGCGATGAGCCGCGCGCGGGCGTCGACCAGGACCCGCTCCCGCTCGCGCGCCTCGCGGGCGAGCCGTTCGAACGCGGCCCCGAGCTCGCGGTCGGCGACGGTGAGCCGGGCGCTCCATTCGCCGACGAGCGCGTGCTTCCAGCGGTAGTCGGCCAGCGCCCGCCAACCGCTCAGAAACTCGACGCGGACCTGCCCCTTGGCCCGCTCCCACCGACGCAGGAGCAGCGGGGCGACCTCCGCGGTCCGGCAGACGTGCGTGCCGCCGCACGCGGACCGATCGCAGTCCGCCACCTCGACGATCCGGATCGCGCCCGCGCGCTTGGGCGGACGGCGGAGCCCAACGGCCGCGGCCTCGACGTCGGAGGCAAACCGGACGGTGACCGGCCGGTTGTCGAAGGCGACCCGGTTCGCCTCGTCCTCCACCCGGCGGGCGTCGTCGGGCGCGAGGGTGGCCACCGCCAGGTCCAGGGTCGATGACGTGCCCAGGTGCACCGACACCGTCTCCGCCCCCAGGAGGTGCGCAAACACCGCCGAGAAGATGTGCTGCGCGGTGTGCTGCTGCATGTGATCGAACCGCCGGTCCCAATCCACCACCCCCTCAACCTTGGCCCCCGGGCCGAAGCCGGGATCGGCGGCGGACCCGTTCAACACGTGGATCACGGTGTCGCCGGCGTCGACGACATCCGTGACGGGAACCCCCGCCAGGGTGCCGGTATCGTGCGGCTGGCCCCCGGAGGTGGGATAGAACGCCGTCCGATCAAGGACGACCCCGGGGTGGGGACCCCAGTCGCCCGCCGGTTCGACCGCCGTCACCCGGGCGGCGAAGGTGCGCAGGTACGCATCCGTGTAGTAGAGTCGCTCGGTCATCTGCTCGGCCGCGCCCTCGGTGGGTCCGGGTCCCCCTCGCATGCCCCGGAGATGCCGCACCCACGGGCCACGGCGGAGAACGCGTGAGATGCGCGGGCCCGCGCCTCCTATGCTACAATAGCCGCGTGGATCTCATCATCGTCGTCGCGGACCGGGCTGTGCAGCTGCTGACGATCTTGGTGTTCGTCCGGGCTCTCCTCTCGTGGATCCCATCGGTGGACTACCGTCACCCGCTGATCTCGCTGATCACGCGTGTCACCGATCCGATCCTCCAGCCCGTCCGTCGGCTGCTCCCCCCCGTGGGCGGATTCGATCTCTCCCCGCTGATCGCGATTCTGCTCCTGAACCTCGCCGGCCAGCTGCTGCATCAACTCCTCATCTCCCTCCTCGCCGCGAGCTAAGTGGCGCGATCGGCGGCGAGGGCCCGCTTCCGGCGATGCACGCGCCGGCGCCGCCGGGGCCGGTGGTTGAGGATGTTGTCCGGGAGCGTCTCTTCCCAGGTGATCATGCTGTGGAAGAAGACCTTGTCCTCCTCGTCGAGGCCCCGGGTGACCTCGGTGATGTGCATGTTGGCCGCGCCGAACGCCTTGAGCGCATGCTGCACCGCCGCCTCCGGCCTCGCCTTGTCCCCGCAGGTGTAGATGTCGAGCGCCACGTAGCCGAACTCGGGCCACGTGTGCACCGAGAGGTGGGACTCCGAGATCACCACGACCCCGCTGACGCCGTCCGGGCTGAATCGGTGAAACGAGATCGCCCAGACCTGAACGTTGGCGACCTCCGCGGCCCGGACCATGATCTGCTCGACCTGCTCCACGCGGCTGATCACCTCGGCGTTGCAGCCGGACCCCTCTACGATGTAGTGGTGCCCGAGCGTGTCCATCGTCCGCCCCTCTCTCCCACCGGCCGGGCCGGCGCTCAGTACCCCATCGACGACAGGATCCTGCGAATCAGCGCGATGGCGGGGGTGCTGATCGCGGTCACGAGCAGCGCGCTGACCATCACCCCCATCGCCAGCGACACCATCGCCTGGCGTCGCGGCAGCCCAAACAGCCAGGCCAAGACGGTCCCCGAGTAGATCCCCGGCCCGGGCAGGGGGATGCTGACGTAGATCCCCACGCCGAGGACGCCCCACCGCTCGACGTAGACGCGCCCCCTCGCGCGTACCTCTTCGACAAAGTGGCGGACTAGCCTGAAGCGCGACAGAAATCTGTCGTAGAACAAGTCCATGATCAAGAAGAAGGGAATGATGGCGATCCAGCTCGCCAGCACCGCCGCCCCGAACGCGACCAATGGGGGAACCCCCTTGGTGATTCCATACGGGATCGCCGCACGGAGCTCCACGAAGGGCGCGACCGAAAAAATCATCACCTGGATGGTGCGGTGCAGGATCGGGTCAAGCATCGCGGTCCGTCCACCCGCCGAGGGCGCTCTCGCCGGCGGCGCGGCTTGAGGCGGCGACGGCAGCCCGACCATGCACGGGGGTGGGGAGATCGAGATCATCGGCCCGCCCGGAGCCGACCGCGCCGCGGGGATGAGGCGAGGCGGGGGAGGTGCTGCCGGTCGCCGCGGTCCACGACGCCATTCCACCGTCACCTAGGGTGCCGGGCGGATGGGTGTCCTCGTGGCACGCCAACAGCGCGATCCGAAACCGCGAATGTGCGATGCTGGGCAGCCCGGCCTCCTCCCTACGCCAGAGTGTATGGTACCATATGCTCAGCGATGTGCAAGGAGGTGGGATGACCCTTCGGTATTCGCTGTCGCAGTTGAGCCGCCCCGCGGCGAGGCGCGCCTTCGGCCGAGCATGGCTCGCCGTCTGTCTGGCGGGCGCGCTGGCGAGCGCCGCGATCTTCGGATGGAAGTCCATCTTCTTCATCACGGCGGTCTGGCTGGTCTGTGTCTTTGCGCCGGTCCGGATCGCCTCAGAAGTACTCCACACGCGCGGCCCGCGGATGCGGCACGAGCTGCAGCGCGCGCTCCTGGCGCGCGACGACCGCTACGCGACGCGCGAGGGCGTCGCCCTGATGGTGGAAATCCTGTTCGCGCGCGAGGTGCGGCTCCCCCGGCTGGCCCCGCCCGACCTCGGCGGCAAGGTGATCGACGCGGCGGGGCGCTTGAGCAGCCGAGCGTTGCGCGAGGGCGATGGGCCCCCCGGCGTCCTACGCGCCGCCACCACCTGCGCGGCGCTGCTCCAGCGGTGGGTGGGGGTCGTGGCGGCGGGCGAGACGGGCCCCGGATGGGATCCCGCCGCCGAGGCACAGCCGGGAGCCGGCGGCGATCGAGCAGCGGCCCCGAACGGCGCGGCGCCCGCGGCGCTGTGGAATCCTCGGGCCAGCGTCCAGGAGCAGTGGGTCGCGCTGCGGGCGATCGCTGCGCTGGCCGGGCTGGTGAAGACCCTCACGGCGGTGTACGAGGACAGCACCGGCGTGCCCTGGGAGGGGGGCGCGCCCGTGCGCGCACTCTCCGAGGCGGCGATGGACTACGCGGATCAGATCGGGCTCAAGCTCGACGGTCCGGCCTGGGAGGATCCCCAGGAGGTGCCCCCAGCGCCGCTCATGCCCGAACTGCTCTCCCGGCTCGCGGAAACGTGGCTGACGTTCTGCGCCGCGCCACCCCCGGCGCCCCGACGTCTGCAGGCGTTTGTCGAGCTGGTGGCGGGGTGACCCACCGTGGGCTGTCCCCCGGCGGCCGCGGTCCGTTCGATGCGCGTCCCGCCGCCGGTGGAGCGCAGGCCCGCCGGCGATCGGATCAGACCAGCGGCAGCAGGACCCCAATAACGAGGAGCACTCCGAACACGAGGTGCACGCGCGCGGCCGCCACGTCGAGCATGACGAGATCGCGCGGCGCGCGCGCCGCGTGGACCTGCCGCGCCAGCCCCCAGGCCAGCGGCGCGCTCAGCATGGCGAGCGCCGACCCTCGAACGAAGGTCCCCGTCAGCACCCCGCCGATCACGAAGGCGTACGCGGCGACCAGCAGCACGTAGAGCAGACCCTTCGCCCGCTCCAGGCCGAGCGCGCGCGCGACCGTGACCCCGCCGCCGCGGCCGTCCGACGGGATGTCGCGGATGTTGTTCACGTGCAGAATCGCCGTGACCAGGCAGCCGACGGGCAGGGCGTAGAGCATCGGCACGAGCTCGATCACCCCGGACTGCACAAAGTAGGCGCCGAGCACCATCAGCGGGCCGAAGAGCAGGAAGATCACCGGGTCGCCGAGCGCGCGGTACTTGTAGGCGACCGGCCGGCCGGAATAGAAGTAGGCGCCGAGGGCGCCGAGCATCCCCAGCACCAGGATGGGCGTTCCCCGAATCGCGGTGAGGTAGAGGCCGATCGCGACGTTGCAGGCCAGGAGCACCAATCCGGCGAGGAACACCTCGCTGGGCTGGAGGATCCCGCGGATGAGCACGCCGCTGCCGCCGAACGACTCGGAGGTGTCGTGGCCGTCGCAGTAGTCGAAGTAGTCGCTGAACAGGTTGGCCGCGCCCTGGATGGCCACCGCGCCGAGGAGGGTGAGGGCGAGCAGCCCCGGATTGAACATCCCCTGCGCCGCCGCCATCCCCGCCCCCAGCAACACGGGAATGATCGACGCCGTAAAGGAGAAAGGGCGGATCGCCTGCACCCACATCCGGGCGGTCCGGGGAGGGAGCCCAGACTCGATGGACCGTTCGGCCATCTCGACCTCTCTGGAAGGGGAACCTCGACCCGCGTCCCATTATAGCATGGGCCGGCGCGCGTTTATGGGCTGGGCGGCCGCGGCGGCGGCCGCGGCCCTGGGCCACCCCGATCGGGCCAGCGCCCGCGGACGGTGGTGGAGCAGCTTGGTCTTCGGGGTCTTCGAGAATCACGGGTTCGCGGAGGTGGCGGGCCTACCCTCGCACCGGCGCCTCGCTGAGGAGGGAACACTGCTCGCCCGGTACTTTGCGGTCGCACACCCCTCTGGCCCCAACTACCGGGCGCTCGTGTCTGGGGCCACCTGGAGCCGCGACGAGGTCGTCGACACATTCCACCCCTCGATCGCCAGCGTCGCCGCCGCCGACACCCCGCCGATCCACACGTTCATCTACCATCTCGCCGGGGAGATCGCCCGCCGCCACAATCCGTTCCTCGACCTGCGCGCGCCGGTCACCGCCGTGCGGCGCGGGGAGGATGCGTTCCGTCAGGATCTGGGGGGCACGCTCCCCTCCCCCGCCCTCGTCTACGTCGGATGGGACGACCTCAACAACATGCACGACGGCTCCCCCGCCCGCGCGGACCGCAACCTCGGGCGGCTGCTCGATGCCCTGGGGGCCTCACCGTGGTTTACGAAACCGGACCGGGAGGGGCGGTACCCGGCGCTCTTCCTTTGCTACGATGAAGGCGTTCGGGACAACCATGTGTTTGCCGCCTGGCGGGGAGGCGGGGTGCGCCGTGGAGCGGTCTCGCAGACCGTCCACACCCACTACAGCTTCTGCCGGACGGTGACGGACAACTGGGGGTTCCCGGCGCTCGAGCGGGCCGCGGAGACGAGCGCGATCGAGGCGCCCTGGATCTGACCGCCGCGTGTCCACGGCACATCCGGTGTGAGGAGGCACCATGGCCCTGCTGCTCACCGCAGCCGACGTGGAGGCCCTGCTGCGAATGGAGGACGTCATCGCCAGCCGGCGTCGTCCCCCGAACGGGCGGTGCGCGAGTCGGAGATCGTGATCACGATGACCACGTCGCGCGAGCCCGTCCTCTGCGGCCGCTGGCTGATGCCCGGCACGCACATCAACGCCGCCGGGGTGAACCGGGCCAACCAACGCGAGCTGGACGACGAGGCGGTCCGCCGCGCGCACCGGATCGTCGTGGACGACCGCGCCCAGGCCGCCATCGAGTGCGGCGACCTCATCCCGCTGGTCGAGCGTGGAGACGCTGTCGTGGGAGCGGGTGCATGAGCTCGGCGCGGTGGTGGCGGCCGCGTGCCCGGCCGAGACCGCCAGGATGACATCACGCTGTTCGAGTCGCAGGGCGTGGCCCTTGAGGATATGGCCACAGCCGCCCTGCTCATCCAGCGCGCCCGCGCGGCGGGGGTGGGGCAGGAGATCCCGATCGGGGGGTAGGCGGCGCGGAGCAGGAATTCCCCCCTCTCCCGCGTACTAGCGTTAGGAAAGCGGGGCGCGGGCGGCCCCGCAGCGGTACCGACGCAGCAGACACCGTCGCAGCGTACGCAGCAGTCGAGGTGGCAGAAGCCGTGCAGACGCCGTCCCAGGCCCGCAGCCTCTCGGTCCCGCCGAGCGAGCCGCGGCGCTCTCCCCGCCGTGCCCCTCGGCGTATCTGCCTGCGGGGCCGATCGCTTCCTCCGCGTGCCGTCACCGCGTGCGTCGCCATCATCGGGCTGGTGATCGCGGGCCTGGGATCCCCCGCGCAGGCCTCCGCCGGGGAGGTCCGCACCCTTCGGGTGGTCGCGAACGGGATCGTCGTCCCCCTGGTCGGGGACGTCGTCGTCCAGGACGGCGTGGTCATGGCGCCCTACCAGGGACTCTTCGCCCCGCTCGGGATCACCGCCACATACAAGGCCAGCGAGCGGACGCTCACGCTGATCGGCCCCGCGGGCGATGAGATGCAACTGCGCGCCGGGGACCCGTACGCCACGGTCAACGGCGAACGCCGACCGATTCCGATCCCGCTCGTCGCGGTCTTCGATCGAGTGCTGATCCCGATCCAGTGGGTGTGTGAGACGCTCGGCGATGCGACCGCCTACGATCCGGACAGCCGTACCTTGGTGATCAGCCCGCAGGTCACGGGGATTTCCTGGCGGGGCACGGACGCGGGCCTCGAAATTACGATCGAGGGCACGGGCCCGCTCCATTCGACGGCGTCGGCGCTGCACGCCCCGGAGCGCCTGGTCGTCGATGTGATGGGCGCGCTTCCCAAGTCCCTGGACCAGGTGATCGACGTCCACGAGGGCCCGTTGGCCGGGGTTCGGGTCACCCGCTCCGCGTATGCCACCCGGATCGTGCTCGACCTTCTCGCCAGCGTCCAATACCAAGTGGTCAGCCAGATCCCCGGACGCCGGGTGCTGATCTCGCTGGCCGCCGGACCGATCCCCTCGGGCAGGCCGTCCGGGGGGGCCCCCGGCCTCCCTTCGGGCTATCAGCCGAGTGCGCAGAAGATCTCGGATATCCTCTACCAGCACGTGGACGGCGGGGGCCGGCTGGTCATCGTGGCCAACCGCCCCCTCCGGGTGACCCAGCGCACGCTGCGCAACCCGGACCGGATCGTGATCGATGTGGCCGACGCCGTGTTCTTCCCGATCAAGAAAATTCTCGACATCAACGACGGCCTCGTCGTGCAAATTCGCGCCGCGCAGTTCCACAGCAACCCAAACGAAGTGCGGATCGTGGTCCAGCTCTCCCGGGCCGCCCCCTTCGAGGTCCGCCAGGGGCCCGAAGCCGGACGGGTGCTCGTCACCCTGGGCGACACGGCGGCGGGAGGACCGGATGCGGGGCCCTCGACGGGGCCTGGACCGCGCGGGCCGGTCGTGATCGCCGTGGACGCCGGCCACGGGGGGAGCGATCCCGGCGCGATCGGCCCAACGGGCGTCAAGGAGAAGGACGTGGTGCTGGCGATCGCGCAGCTGCTCCACAAGCTGATCGTCCAGCAACGCCTCGACATCGTGATGATTCGCGACACCGACACATTTGTGCCGCTGGAGGATCGCGGGCAGATCGCCGCGCGCGGCGGGGCCACGGTGTTCGTCAGCATTCACGCGAACGCGTCGACCGACGCCAACGCCAGCGGGACCCAGACGTTCTACGACAACCCGAACAGCCAGGCGCTGGCCGCGGCCGTCCTCGACGAGGTGAGCAAGACCGTGGGGCTCGCCGCGCGGGGGACCACCCGGGCCGAGTTCAAGGTGCTGGTGGATTCGAGCGAGATCCCGGCGATCCTTGTGGAGACCGCGTTCATCACCAACCCGCGCGAGGAGCAGATGCTCCGCGACCCCACCGTCCAGCAGGCGTTCGCCCAGAGCATCCTGAAAGGCATCGAGCGGTTCCTAGCCGCGCCGCAGGTCGCACCGTAGCGGCGGCGCAACCGAGGAAACCGAATGGCCCGACGGCGCTCGACGCGACGGCATTCATCCCAGCTCGTCCTGGGGCTGATCCTCGGTCTGATCGTGGGGGTTGGACTGACCGTCGGTATCCTCATCGCCCAACACCGCGGGTCGGCCCCCGCGCCCTCGCGCCCGGCCGCCGCGCACCGCCCCCCCACCGCTCCCGTCC
>DATEHM010000289.1:0-5658 GCA_035279545.1 bacterium
CCGTCCCTTCCCTCCCTTCCGCCTCTCGGTACACCTGCGCCCAGCGAGGCGTTACCCCCGCCTTTGGCTACGGACCCCGCTTGGGACGGTCCGGCTGGACTTTAACCAGCGAGGAACACGCGCCGCCCGGCGCGCACTACACCCCCCTCCGACACCCTCCCGGTGCCGAACGACTTCGCAGGGTCGCTGCTTATACGCCCGGCTAACTGTCCCGGGGAGGGCCTCCCCAGTTCCCGTGTCCACCGTCCACTCATCCCACTCCCCATACCCCGGAGGGTCCTTCAGCGTTGCATCTCCAGGAGCTTCACGCCTTCCATGGCCTTCGCCGCGATTTGCCCGGCTCGGCACCCTCTGGTCCCCTTGCGGGGCTAGCCTCACGAGGCGGCAGGATTCACGTCATGTCACGGGCTAAGTGGTTGCTTCCCCCAGATTGCGGGCTTTTGACACTCCGCTTCAGCGCAAAGCGTTTCCCCTTCACGCTGGGAGCCTGCTACCGGGCGCCCTGGCGCTTACCCGGACCGGACTCGCACCGGCTGGTGAACACGAACTTGCACGTGTCCGCCTCTTCCTAGGCATCACCTCCTTCCACGGCGGCCCGTTCTCTGGGCACGCCAGCACCCTGCTAGAGGGAAATCAGCCTCTCTCCGAACGATCCCAGCGATCCGCAATATCGCGATCGTCGCGCTACGGCACCCAACAAATGGTCGTACGCGGGTCATGGATGGCACATATGGCAGAGTTCGCTGAGATCTTGTTGGGGTCGTGTGAGCGGAAGAGGTTGTGGGAGGGGACGGCTCAAGCCGCTCGCTAAAACTACCAAGGGTCTTCGCTCATCGAGGGGTGGGCCTCACCCACCCCTCCACTACTTACGCGGAATAATTTGCCCGCATGCGTGGTTGGGGCCAAACCCTGCGCGTGCCGGCGGATCCGATGCGGACGATTGAATTTGAGTCCTTGGCGCAATGGTTGCTGCACACCCCGTGCGGAGAGATACCCGGCTCCAGAGGAGAACCCGTCGCGTTCCCCGCTGATTCGCAACCGACGCCGGAGGAGCAAGACGCCGCTCGTACGGAAGCGAAAGGGGACCCGGGATCGGAGGATATCGCATGGGGTATGGATTCGTCATCGCCGTGGCCGTCGTCGCCGTGCTCCTGGTGTGGAACGGGGTCAAGATTGTCCGCGAGTACCAGCGCCTGGTGGTGTTCCGCCTGGGCCGCAGCTTTGGCCCGAGGGGTCCGGGGATCGTCTACCTGATCCCGATCATCGACAAAGCGATCTGGGTGGACCTCCGGGAGGCGTTCCTCGAGATCCCCGCGCAGACGTGCATCACCAAGGACAACGCGCCGATCTCTATCGACTTCCTCATCTATTGGAAGGTGTTCGACCCAGAGCTCAGCGTGATCCAGGTGGGCAACTTCGCCGGCGCCGCACAGGGGATCGCCACGACCGGGCTCCGCGCCGTGATCGGCGACCTCAGCCTCGACGAGGCCCTCACGAAGCGGGAGCAGATCAACCAGGTCATGCGCGCCAAGCTCGACGAGGTCACTGAGCGGTGGGGGGTCAAGGTGACCACCGTCGAGATCCGTGAAATCACCCCGCCGAAGGACGTTCAGGACGCGATGACGCGGCAGATGTCCGCCGAACGCAGCCGGCGCGCGCTCGTGACGGAGGCGGACGGGAAGAAGCAGGCCGCCATCACCATCGCGGAAGGGGAAAAGCAGTCCGCGATCCTCAAGGCGGAAGGGGACCGCCAGGCCGCGATCCTCCGGGCGGAAGGGTTCTCGCTTGCCCTGGGCACGATCTTCACCATCGCGAAGACCGTGGACACGAATACGATGAGCCTGCAGTACCTAGAGGCCCTGAAAGCCCTCGGAGCCGGTCCCGCCACGAAGTTCGTGTTCCCGATGGAGTTCACCCGGCTGCTCCAACCATTCGTGGACGGCACGCGGGGGGCGCGGCCGCAGGGATCGGAGTAAACTCGATGCGAAAAATCACCCCATTCCTGTGGTTCGATGGCAAAGCCGAAGAGGCGATGAATTTTTATACCTCCATTTTTAGGAGTTCGAAGATCGGACGCATAGAGGTATTCGGGATGATACAATCACCCAGGACCTGGCGAGGCCCAATGACATCCCGGGATCATCGTGAGACGAGATGATGGGCACCGCTGAATGGGAACAGCATGCCGTTTCTGGGGACCGACGAATGCCGATTCGGATCTCCCTGCGCTGGCTGGCGATGGCTCTCGTAGCCTCGATGGTGGCGGCCGCAGGTGGGCTCGCGACCTTCAAACGTCTGCGATCTCAAGCCCCGGCCCCCCTTGTTGGTAGCGCGCTCACGCCTCCGGTATCCACGTTCGGGTTTCGCCTGCGAGATCAGGACGGACGAAATGTGTCTCTCGCGAGTTTCCGCTGAGAGGTCGTTGTCCTGACCTTTCTCTACACCCATTGCCCCGATGTGTGTCCGTTGATCGCCGAGAAACTCCATCGCACTTACACGCAGTTGGGGATTCTGGCGCCGCACGTGGCGTTCATCGCGGTCAGTGTGGATCCCCGAGGAGACACCGGCCCCGCGGTCCGGGCTTTCCTTGCAGCGCACCACGTGCGGGGGGAACTGGAGTATCTTACCGGCTCACTCGCAGAGCTCCGCCCGATTTGGGCACAGTACTATATCGGAACCGAGGGACTGGATCCTGAAGCCGGTGTGGTGGCGACGACCATCGATAACATCACGCATACCGCCCTGGCGTACGTCATCGATCCCAGGGGGCAATTCGAGCCTTCCTGTCCGCGAACTTTACGCCAGAGGATTTGGTGACGGACCTGCGGTTGCTCGCCCTGCGTCAGACGTGAGGACAGGCAACGCCGGAGAGGAGTGCCATGCAGCAGGGAGCGCGTCGAAAGGCCAAAACACGTGAGGGTGCGGAGTTCCGCCGACCCACACCGCATTACCGACGACCAGGCCTGGTGTGGCTGCTGCCGACGCTCGGCGTGGCGCTTGCGCTGGTCATCGTCGGGGCTGTCGTCCATCAGCGCCAACTGCAAAGCGCCTCGCGGTCGGCGCTGGCCGCGGCCGACGGCACGCCGCTTCCGGCGGACATCGCGCACAACCTGGCCGCCATCCCCGAGGGCACGTGGGACCGTGTGGGGGCGGGCGCGGCGGCGCGGCCAATGCTCGTCGGGAGGCCGCCATCGGGCAACGTGGTCCCCGTCGTGCTCTACGTGGGCGCGGAGTACTGTCCCTACTGTGCCGTCATGCGGTGGCCGCTCGTCGCCGCACTCGAACGATTCGGCACGTTGCCCGGGGTCGCGCTCTCGACATCGTCCGCGACCGACGTCTTCCCAAGCACGCCGACCCTCACGATGCTGCATCAACGGTACCAGAGCGCGTACCTGGTGCTGCAGACGGTGGAACTGCAGGGCAATGCCGAGGACGGCTCGGGGCAGTACCCCCCGCTGCAGCGCCTCACCGCCAAGCAAGCAACGCTGTTCAGCCACTACGACCCCTCGGGGAGCATCCCGTTCCTGCTCATCGGTGGCCAGTATCTGCTGTCGGGAGCGCCCTTTTCCCCGGCCGTGTTGGAGGGGATGGACTGGCACGCCATCGCCGCAGCGCTCCCTCTGGGCACGACCGCCGCCGCCCGGGCGATCCTGAGCACCGCGAACGAGATCACCGCCGCGATCTGTGCCGTCGACGGGAAGGCGCCGGCCTCCGTGTGTGAGAGCGCGGGGGTGCGCGACGCCGCACAGACGCTGCCCCGCGCCGGGAACTGATCGAGTGTCCCTCCAGGCGTGGGACCGCGTCCGTCTCGCCGCAAGCCTGATCGGGCTCGGGATCGCCGCGTACCTCAGCGCCCTCCACTACAACCCGGCCGTGTCCCCGGCCTGCTCGAGTTCGGGCGTCGTGAACTGCGAGCGCGTGCTGACGAGCCCACAAGCCGTCTGGAACGGGATCCCCGTGGCGCTCTGGGGCCTGCTCTGGTTCGCCGTCGCGGCCATGCTCGCGATCCTCTCGCTAGGGCATCACGGAACCGCGGAGCCCCCGTGGCTGCGCTGGGGCGGGATCGGATGGGCGATGACCGGCGCCGCGGTGGTGCTGCGGCTCCTCTACACCGAACTGGGTGTGATCGGACGCCTCTGCCTGTGGTGCACGGCCGTACACGTGTTGGTCATCGGCCTCTTCGCGGTCCAGATTCTCAGAGACGCGATACACACTTCTACGAGTCGAGATCCCTAGCGATGGCCGTCACGCTGCGGCTCACGGATTGGGATTGGAACCCCGCGAGCGTCGTCGGGTTGTGCCTGGCCGCAGCGGCGTACCTCTGGGTGCTGCGCCGGTTCCGCGCCGGGTGCCGGCAGCCGCTGTGGTTCTGGGCCGGTTTCGCTACGCTCGTTGTCGCCCTGCTCTCTCCGGTCCACTCGGGAGCACCGTACTCGTTTACGCTCCACATGGTCCAGCACATGCTGTTGATGTTGGTCGCCGCCCCGTTGCTCGTGCTGGGGGTGCCGTCCGGGGTCATCGGCTGGCTCCATCGGCAGCCCCCGCTGTGGCGCATCTACCGCGTGCTGTGGTCGCCCATCCCTGCCTTTGCGCTCTACAACGGCGTGCTGCTACTCTGGCACTCCACGGCGGCCTACGAAGCTACGCTGGAGGTGCCGTGGATCCATGCGGTCGAGCACGCCAGCTTCGTCATGGCCGGTATCGTGTTCTGGGGCGTCATCGTCTCACCCGCGCCGACACTCGTTCAGGCGGGCCTGGGGGCCCGTCTCGCGATGCTATTGGGGCCGCGGTCGCCAATTTCTTTCTCGGCTTCGCGCTGGCGTTCTCAGACCGCGTCTTCTATTGGCCTTACACGGTCGTCCCGCACCTCTGGGGCCTAAGCGCTCTCCAGGACCAGAAGCTAGGCGGCAGCCTGATGTGGGTGATGGGGCAGATGATGTACGTCATCCCGATGCTGATCCTGATCGCGTGGTTCCTCGGGCGCGAGGAGCGCGCGCAGCAACGCCGTGACACGCAGCCGGCTCCCGCGCCGCATCTTCTCCACTGACACCCGCCGCCAATCTCCCGCACGCACTGCTCGATTGGCCACGAGGACGCCCAGGGAGCCAAAACGTCTGAGCAGCGCGCGACCGGGGGCTACCCGAGATGGGCGCCGAGGGCGAAGACGCTCAACGAGCTGTAAAGGTCACCGATCGAATCACACGCGGTCCGAACGGGAAATGGTCTTGTGCGACGAACTCGGCGGTGAGCAGGTGCGCGCCTTTGGCGATGGGGATGTTTTGATCGAGCCCGTACGCCATTGAGACCACTCTCCCATCGAGGAGCAAATGGATGTGCCCTCTGTCAGGTCTCAGGTGGGTGGAAATTTGAGGCGTGACCTGCGCGTCCTGTAGCCGGAGCCGGACGTGAAGCATCGTTCCTGAGATCGTGACGCCGGGCTCGGGCGAAAGGATGGTCAGGACGGCCGTCGAGCGCGGACGGGCGCGGTTCACGGGCCCGACGGCAATCGGGCGGGCGGTGCATGCGCTCGCGCTCAATGCAATGAGCAACAATCCTGGAAGACCGATCATGAACCGCACCAGGAAAATGGATCGCTGCGCACGCGTCGTCCCGGCGCCCCGCCTCCAGGGCGTCGCTCTACAGATGGGCCGTGAAATG
>DATEHM010000290.1:0-19899 GCA_035279545.1 bacterium
TGCCGCCGTCCGTGTTCGCACACGAACATCGGAAAGCCGGAGGGTACGAGATGACCGTCGGGTGGGCGGGCGAGCCCTCGTTCGCCGGCCTCGAGAACGGGGTGCAATTGCTGCTGAAGGATCCGGCGGGAAAGCCGGTGACGGACCTCAGCGATACCCTGACGGTCGAGGTCATCTTTGGGAAGGAGAGGATGCCGGCGCGGCCGCTCACGCCCGCATTTGGGAAGAGCTTCGGCACCCCGGGCGACTACCGGGTCGCCATCATCCCGACGCGGCCCGGAAACTACACGTTCCATTTTGTCGGGACGATCGGCAACCAGAAGGTCGATCAGTCATTTACCAGCTCTGAGACGACGTTTGACCCGGTGGTTGATCCATCGGCGATCGAGTTCCCCGCCAAGGATCCTTCGGTCGGCGAAATCGCCGGCCGACTGGAACGCCTCGGCCCCCGGATCGACGGGGCCCTATCGGCCGCACACGATGCGTCGGCGGGCGCATCGCAGGCCCGGGGGATAGGGATCGCTGGCGTCGTGCTTGGCGCGGCCGCGCTGGTCGTGGGCTTGGCGGCCGGCCGTCGGCGCACCGTTCGCTGACGGACGGCACCTCGTTCGAGCGGGTTTCTCCGATGGCCGACGGCGGGAGTGCCCTGGCCGCCCCCGGTGGCAGGTCTGCTTCAGTTGAGGTGATGGCGGTGCGGCGTAGATTTCTCTCCGTCGCGGTGCGGACGTCTAGAGCCTCTCCTTCGTCGCGGTCGATCCCGCGACGGCGGGCGGCATGAGGGGACGCCGTCGCATGCTTGCGAAGATTCCTCTGCTTGGATGGGGGATGGTAGCCGCGTTCTTCTACATCGCGGCCGTGGCAGGCTCGGGGCCGCTTCCCGTTCATCTGCTGTATGATGGGCTGGCGCCGCTTCCTCCGTACCGCTGGGTCCATCCACCGTCGGATCGTGCCGGGGACAATCAGCGGCCCGCGCCCAGAACCGGAATGATCCCGCTCGACGCCCCGGGGTCGCGAGCGGGTGAGGTCGACACCGATGATGATCAGGCCCTGGTCACCTTCCCGGCCGGTGCCATCGCGGTGCGGGCAGGGGAGACGTCGGTGAGAATCGTGATCACTCCCCTCGATCCGGCTACCGTCGCCCCCGTGCCGGCCGGCCGGCGCTTTGAGGGGAACGCCTACCGTGTCGAGGCCACCTACGTGGCATCGGCAACGCCGGCCGTCCTCACCCGCCCCGTGACGGTGGTCCTCCGATACGCCGTGCATGGTACCGCGGTGCTCCAATCGGACGGCGGCGGGTGGAAGTCGCTGCCGGTAACGCGGTTCGACGGGAGCCAGCAGCTGCTGGTGACCCCAGACACCCTGGGGACTTTCGTCCCCGCAGGATCCTGATCCACGAGGGGTGCCGAGGCTGCCCTACGGCTGGAGGGGGGCCAGCGTGCTAGGGGTGCCCCTTCGGCCGATCGATCGGGCGGGGGCCGTCCGGGGGGAGGCGGACTCGCCGCGCGGTCCGGCGGGGCTAGGGCTCCCGCAACCCGTAGACGACGAGCTGGTTTGAGAATGTTGCCAGGAAGACCTTTCCGTCCGCGATGGTGGGCGGTGTGAACTTCGAAAAGAGCACCCGGTCTCCCCCGCCCTGGGAGCGGTCCGCCGACCCACCGGATTCCGTGGGCAGCCCGGGGTCGCTCCACAGCATCCGGAGGGTCAGCGCATCAAACGCGGCGAGGACGTCGGGGCGGTTGGTCCACTCGGCGTCTCCATCCGGGAACGATGTCCAGAGGATTCCGCCGGTGTGCGCGTTCGCCGACAGCGAACTGAAGCCACCCGGCATCCCGTCGAGTGGACGAACAGCCGCCACGAGCCCGGCTCGCTCGCTGACGTGATGCGTCACCAGGTCGTAGGCGAATGCCTTTAGATAGTCTTTCTCGGCCATCTTATAGATCAGGCCGTAACGGGGGTTGGGTCCCTGCCAGTAGACCGGCGCCCCATGAATGTTCGCCCCGAAGGTCTCCGCGGTTCCATACGCACTCGGGTCCACGTAGCAATGGCCGGCCGTCACATTGTAGGCACATCGAGGGTTGCGCGAATCCAGGTGCCAGGTGTTGAAGAACGCCTGGAACCCCTCCGATGATGCAGGCGAGGACCGCCGGCCGTCTTGGGTGAGGCGCATATTCTCGGCATCGAGGACATACAATCTCCCCTGTTTGCCGCCGCCGATCAGCCGGCCCCCGGGCAGGGCCATCGGTCCCCCCGCCCCGAGGTCGACGTCCGCATCCCGCAACTGGACGGCGTTGCTGGGCTTGAAGAACCCCGCGAGCGCGAGGCCCGGCGGGGACCCCGTCACCCGCAGCTTCACAAAACTGTCTCCCAACCGGACTTCGGTCGGCGAGCACTTGTCGAAGTACTTCGCCTTGAAGGATTCCGTGAATCTCGGATCGCCGCAGGTAATGTAATCGTTCCCGGTTTCCGCGTAGATCGTGCCGTTCGGCAAACCGACGAGCCCGCTCCCCGACTGCCAGACCGATGCCCCAGCGCCGCCGGGGCTCATGTTGAAGACGGCCACCTGAGCGAGGTCGGAGGTCCGGTACCCCAGGATCCAGCCGTGGTAGGGCTTTCGGGTGATCGGGCAAAACCCATCGCACTGCAACGCGCCGTAGCCCACGTAGACGATGCCCCCGAGCAGCAAGAGGCCCGGCCGGTTCCGCTGGCAGTGGGCGTCGAGGACATCGCCGCGTCGAGGATCGATCGCGTCGATCTTCCGCGGAGGCAATCGATAGCGGCCATCGGCGACATCGATGGCGTACAGATAGTTCGTGCCGTCGTGGGGGGCGTCTTTGTGCGTGGAGATCCTGGCTACGACGTACATGATCCCCGTCTTCCCATCGATCACCGGAGTGCCGGTGACGCCGACAAAGCCGTTGTATGTCTGTGCGCAGACCTCCCCGCCGTCGCGGCTGTCGCAGTTCCGCACTTGTCCGGGTGCACACGTGGGCCGGCGCAATTGCCGCGACGGGCCCAATGAGATCCTCCACACCACCCCGGCGGCGGGATTCGTCCGCCGGTCATCGGCGTCGAAGGCGTACACCATGTTCATGGCGGTAGCGACAAGAACGAGATTTTTCACGCCCGCGGCGCGGGTGCGGACCCCGCGGACGTAGAGCGGCTGTGCCTGAACGTCGCCGTCAACGAAGCGAGCATACAATCTGCCAAACCGCGGAGAGCGGACCGCTGTCGGCGTGAGCATCCGTTCCGCCAGGTAGGCGCCCGTGCGGGCGTTGTCATTGGCCTGGGTCAGCACATCCCGCGTGGGGACTGGGAGGGGAGGTGGACTGCCAGCGGATGCATGCGGGGCGGCCACCGGCCCCGTCGCGGGGAATGGCGCCGTCGCCCCCGAGAGCAGCAAGAGGGGGATTGCGATCGCGATCAATGCCGGCCAACTCCGCATGTCCTTGGCGCCGCCGCGGGATCAGGGGTACGGAGGGGTCTATTCGGGGCAGTCTCATCGATGGTCCTTCTCGAATGGCGATCGGGGGAGCCCCCGCTGAGCGGGCGGTGCAGATGCGGAGAGGGCGAAGGGTTGTCGCTGTCGCCGGGCGGCCAGCTTCCCCAGCCGTTCGCGTACGCCCGCACGCAGGAGGCACTATCCGCGCATGCAATACTTCCGGTGATCCCGGATGAGCGGCGCATTGTCCCTTGGGTTGGGGTTGATTTTGGCGGGCCTTCTTCTGGCCGCCATGGGGTGGCGGAGGACAGGGCCGCCATCCACGGCGAGGCGCTATCTGGTGGGGACCGCGGTTGGGTTCGTCTTCGCGGGGGCGGCGGTCGTGGTGCGCGGGTTCCTCCTTTCGATCCCGAGCCCCCCCACAGGGATCGATGCTCGGGTCAACCCCTATCCCCCGACCGCGGAGTCGATCGCCATCGGGAAGCGCGTGTACCGGACCTATTGCCAGGCCTGTCACGGGTTGGAGGGGCGCGGCGACGGCCCCGGGGCGGCGACCCTCTATCCCCCGCCCACGGATTTCATGATCCACTTTGCATCGGGCCATACGCACCCCGACGGCCGGCTGTACCTCTGGATTACCGATGGTATGGGAGGCACCGGGATGCCGGGGTTCAAGCATCGACTGTCCGACGCTGAGCGTTGGGACGTGATCAGTTATCTTCGAACATTTACCCCGACCGATCGGTGACAGACCCCACGTCCGTGAGACGGGGATGGTCCCCGGCGAGAGAGCCGGGAGTGGCTGGGTGGTGTTAGGCCTCGCGCACCTCGATGCGGACGCCCGCAGGGTCGCTGACCGCGATCCCCGCCTCGACCTCTTCGAACGGCACGCCGCGGTCACGCAGATGTCCCCTCAGCTGCGGGAGCGTTCCCGCGGGAATGGCCCAGGCGTATCCGATCAGGCCGGTTGCGCCGTCGGGGGCTCGCCGGCGCCGCGCCCAGGTGTTGAGGCCTACATGGTGATGGTAGCCGCCCACGGAAAGGAACAGCGCGCCGGGATACGAGCGTTGCGTGACATCCAGACCCAGGACCCCCGCGTAGAAGCGCTCGCCGTCGTCCAGGTCGCCGACGTGCAGGTGGATGTGTCCGAACCTCGTCGCCGGGGCCAGTGGGCCGGACGACTCCGCCTCCGCGAGCAAGCCGTCCACATCCAGCGGCTTGGCCATCATCTCAATCCCGCCCGAGCGGACCGGCCAGGCGTCCCTGGGCCGGTCGCGGTATAGCTCGATCCCATTCCCCTCGGGGTCTCGGAGATAGAACGCTTCCGACACCCCATGGTCGCTCGCGCCGTCCATCGGCCACTTCGCCTCCAGGAGGCGTCGGATCACCGCGGCCAGAGCGGCCCGGTCGGGCAGCAACAGCGCGAAGTGGTAGAGCCCGACCGACGGATGGGGTCGCAACGGCGCCTGCGGGGATTGGATGAGTTCCAACGTGAACGCGCCCCCGGACGGCGTCAGTTCGATGGTGTCCCCGTTTCGCCTCCGGATCGGCATCCCCAGGCGCTCGGCATAAAACGACCGCACGGGGTCAAGATCCCGCACCCGCAGGGCGAGCCGCCGCAAGCCGGCTCCCACGGGCAGGCGGAACGTCGTGTGCGCGTTTGGGACGACCTCGGAGTCCACGAGCTGTCCCTCCCTCTGCAACTCCCAGCCCGTGAGGGTTTCTCACGTCCGGGGCTTCTCGCTCCCCGCGGGCCGCCCGGCCGGCTTCGACGCCGGGCCCTCCGGCTCTTCATCGGGAGGGTTGCGGGGGCCGTGTTTCTCGAAATGCCGGCACCCCGAACGGCAGTGTGATGATACCGCATCGTGCTGAGGACGCCAAGCGCCTTCCGCGGCACCGATTCCACCGCCCGAGCGTTTCGCGCGGGCTTCCGGGAGGCACCATCCGGTATCGGCATGCGGGTCCGGCATCGGCGGTGGAGGGCGGATGTGTGATGGGGGTCGAGCCGAGGCCGCCTCGATCCCTAACGCCGCCGACGTCCCTCTCCCTCCGCCTCGAGCAGGCGGCCGGCGGCGGCCACCAGCGCATCGATATCGGCCCGGGAGTTGTAGCCTTGGATGGAGACCCGGATCAGGGTGTGGCCGTTCCACGTGGTGATCGGGGCTTCGATGCCGAACTCGGACCACAGGCGCCGGCGCGCCCCGTCTGCGTCCGCGAGCGGGAGCGGGACGCTCACCATCTGCGCGTACCAGATGGGGGAGTCCGGGACGAGGGGCGGGAGGCCGCCGAGGGCCAGGAGCGAGGATCGGGCGGCCGCGGCGAGGGCGTGGCAGGCCTGCCGGACCGCGGGCCAGTTGTTCTCCCGCAAAAACTCGATCGCGGCCGGCACGGAGAGGAACGCGGCGATGTCCCGGGTCCCCTGCCACTCCTGCTCGCCGACGAACCCGGATCGCCACCCCCAGCTCACGACCAGGGGCACCAGGAGCGGCTGCACCTCGCGGCGGGCGTACAGGAACGCCGATCCCTTGGGGGCGCACATCCACTTGTGACAGTTCCCGGCATAAAAGTCCGCGCCGAGCGCGTGCAGATTCAGAGGGATCTGCCCGGGCGCGTGCGCCCCATCGATCACGGTCAGGATCCCCTCCCGGCGCGCGCGCCGCACCAGCGGCTCGATCGGGAGGATCAGGGCCGTGGGCGATGTGATGTGGCTGAGGGAGAGCACGCGGGTCCGTGGGGTGACGCACGACCACACCGCCTCCACCACCTGGCCGGGGGACTCCAACGGCACCGGCAGATGGGCCGCCACGTAGCGAGCCCCCCGCTGCTCGCAGACAAACGTCCAGGTGCGGTCGAGCGCCCCGTACTCGTGATCGGTCCCCAGGATCTCGTCCCCCGGCTGGAGTGCCAGAGAACGGGCCACGGTGTTGAGACCGGTCGTGGCGTTGGGGACGTAGATGACATCATCCGGGTCGACGCGGAGGAACGCCGAGAGCGCCTCCCGCGCCGTTCGCATCAGCCCTTTGAAGCGGTAGTGGAGAAACTCCACCGGTTGGTGTTCCAGTTCCCGCTGCCATTGCTGGTACGTGTCGAACACCGGGCGGGGGCACGCCCCAAACGAGCCGTGATTCAGGAAGACCACCTCGGGGCGCAGGAGGAACAGCGGGCGGAGATCGCTCGGGCCGGGGACCCGTCCCGAACCGCTCGCGGCGCCGCTAGGCATGACGCTCCGGCTCACGCCCGGCCGGCCGCCGGCGCCGGGCGCCGTCCCGTCCGGAGGGGAGCACCCCCCATCCGCCCCCGGACATCAGAGGGGGATCACGGGCAGCAGCAGATGCGACGGCCGCGCGGCATCATGGAAGATCGTCTGGACCGCGACCTGAGAGAGGTGCTCGAGCCCCAGAGGGCCTCCCGTGTTGGGGTTGACGTCGAAGCGGGGAAAGTTGGATGAGGAGATGTGCACGCGGAGCTGGTGCCCCTTCAGGAAGACGAAGCTCGTGGGATACAGCGTGATCGTGAACGCGTAGGCCGTCCCGGGCTCCAGGAACTCCGGTTTCTCCCGCGAGGTGTGGTAGCGCGCCCGCACGATCGAGTCGCCGATGTTCAACTCGTATCCGTCTGGGTAGTCGCTGTTGGGCGGGTAGACGGCGATCAGCTTGGCGGTGAAGTCGGTGTCGGGAGCCGTGGATGCCGCCCAAAGCTCCACCGACACGGAGCCGGTCACCTCCATATCCTTCCCCAGGGGGGGCGTGGAAAAGACGAGCACGTCGCGGCGGGCGGAGAGCGGCAGGGTGTCCTTCGCCCCGTAGACGTGGGGGCCGCCGCGCTGGTTGAACCCCCCGCCCGGCATGAGATCGTAGCCGACGGAGATGTTGCCGCCGATCGTGGGGACAGGATCCTTCGGATCGAAGATGAAGCGCGAGGGGGCGGCGTCGGCCGGCGGCCTTCCCGGCGCCAGGCCGCCGCCGGGATGCAGGTAGTAGGGCCGGTAGTCGGTGCGTCGAAGCGGCCATTCTCGTTCGGACCGCCACCGCCCCCCCACATCGAGCCTCCCGGACCCGACGACCTTGCGGCCGGACCCGCCGCCCATCACAAAGATCTGCACGGGGGGCTTCTGCAACAATCGGTTCGGCGCGCCTTTGAGCACCGCGTCGAACCACCGCAGTCGGAAGTAGTTGTACCCGAGGGGGGCGTCGGGGCCGAATTCGGCGTCCCCGGCGTACGACAGATCGAGGTTGGCCCCGCCGTGGATCCACGGGCCCATGATCAGCCGGACGGGGCCGTTCTTGCGCGCACTCAACTCCGCATAGTTCGTGACGGTGGAGCGCGCGTAGGAGTCGTACCAGCCGCCACACAGGTAGATGGGAACGTCGGCGTGCTGATCGTAAAGGTCTTCGATAGAGTACGCGGGGCGGCTGCGCCAGTAGTCGTCGTATTCGCCGTGCCGCCAGATATCGAGGAGCCACCGCTCGTAGGACGGCACGTGGCGGAGGGGGGTGAGGCCGGGCCGGGGCGGGGCCTGCGCCAGCCAGGACCGGATGTCGGCCCAGGCGTGTTCCAAGGCGACCCGTTTCACCGGGTCGGCGATCGCCTCTCGCGAGGTCGCGGCCATCATGAAGGCGTAGAGGAAGAACCGCAGCTCGAGCGCCCCGCCCTGGCGCATCGACGCGGTGTGGTAGTTATGAAAGCCTTGGCTGACAAACTGTGCGGCCAGGCCGGGCGGGTTCATCGCGGCGATGGCGGTCTGGGTGCAGGAAGAGTAGGAGAGGCCCATCGTCGCCACCCTCCCGTCGCACCACGGCTGGCCCCGCACCCACGCCAGGGCGTCTACGCCATCTGGACCTTCGTTGCCGAACGGGTACCACTCGCCCTGCGACGCGTGCCGTCCGCGCACGTCCTGGAGGACGACGGCGTACCCGTGGTCGGCAAAGTACTTGGCCGAGAGGACCAGGCTGGCTGCGAGCTTGTCGTAGGGGGTGCGTTCCAGGATCGCCGGCCACGGACCGGGGTGCCCTCGCGGCAGGTAGACGTCCGTGGCCAGTCGAGTGCCGTCCGCGAGCGGCACCATGATGTTCCGTTCGCAGGTCACCTCATGCGTCAGCGCGTCCAGATCCTTCGCCTCCTATCCGGATCCGCGCGCCATACCGTGCACCACAGATCCGCAGGGGCCAGCACCCCGCGCCCCCCCCGAATCGCGCCCGGCGCGCCTTCATCCCAGTCCGCTCGGTTCACCGTCGGCGGCCCCACCGTGTGGGCGAGGCATGATGGTGGCGCTCACGCCCCCGGCCCACGGTCCATGGAATAGGGCTGCCACCGCACCAACCCTGTCCGGTCCAGGGTCGAGGGGTTGACGCAGCTCATCGGCCGCCGGCCGCTCAACACCAGGGCCACCTCCTGGCCCACCCGCCGCCACCGCGCGGGATCCATCCGGGCGGAGGCCGAGGCCACGTGCGGGGTGAGGATGACGTTGTCCATGCGCAGCAGGGGGTTGGTGGGGGCGGGAGGTTCCTGTTCAAGCACGTCCAACCCTGCGCCGGCGATCCAGCGTTCGCTCAGGGCCTTGGCCAGCGCCGCTTCGTCCACGGTCGGACCGCGACCGGTGTTGATGAAGAGCGCTTCCCGCTTCATCAACCGGAAGTGGCGCTCGGTCAAGAGATGGTGTGCGTCCGCCGTCGCCGGGGCGTGCATGGAGACGATGTCGGACCGCTGCAGCAGCTCGGTCAGGCTCGCCGGTTCCGCGCCGTACTGAGTCATGACCAACTCCTCGACGTACGGGTCATACGCCAGCATCCGCACGCCGAAGGGCTTGGCGCGGACCGCCACCGCCCTGGCCACGTGCCCAAAGCCGATGAAGCCGACGGCCTGGCCCAGGAGCCGAGGGTACTGCGCGAGCAGCGGCCGGCCGTCTCGCCACCGCCCATCCCTGACATACCGGTCCATCGTGATCACCCGGCGGAAGGTGGCCAGGATCAGCATCATCGCATGGTCGGCGACTTCCTCGATGAACGTGTCCGGGACGTTCGTGACGGGGATCCCCCGCGCCGTGGCCGCGGCCAGGTCGACGGTGTCCGCCCCGACGCTGCCCAGGGCGATCACCTTGCACCTCTCCAGGCCATTGATGATCCGCGTGGTGATGGGCCGTCCCTTGGTGATCAACGCGTCGGCCCCGTGCGCCGCGCTGATGAACTCGTCCTCCGTCGCGGCCTCGACCTCAATGCACTCCGCGCCGATGGGGCCAAGGGCCTCCGTTTCCGGTTTGTCGGCCCCATCCGGCCCCCGACGACCCGCCCCCACTGCGATGACGACCGTAAACCGAGCCACGGCTTTCCTCCTTCCGCCCCGATCGGCCGCCGCGACCACAGGGACCGCCGCCGGGATTCAGTGCAAGGAACTGAGTTCCTCCAGCCAACCCATCAGGCCCTGCGCGCCGCCTCCCCGACCGATGCGGATGGCACGCCGGTGCGCCCTCCCTGCGAGTCCGCTTCCTCGGGCCCCCCGGGGGGCCGCCAGCGTCAATCAAACTCCCGCCGCGGCGGGGACTGCTCGGGGCCCACGCGGCCAGCCGCGATATCGGCGAGAAAGTAGTTTTCGCCTCGAACCGGAGCGCCGGCGACGCCGCGGCGTGTGGCGATCTGTCCGACGTGCGTCAGCGCATCCGCGATAGGTCCCTGGAAGAGCTTCCCCGGCGCCGCGGAAAGGGGGGCGTCCGAGGCCAGATATTCGTCGAAAGCCCCCAGCGCGGCGAAGAAGCGCCTCACTTCCTGCACCCACGGCAGCGGGGCCGAGGTGCGCCACCGCTGCATTCCCTGCGCGATGGAGAGCGCCCAGTCGAGGAGGTCGCCCATGTGCGCGAGGATTTCCCCCGACGTTCTGGTCGCTGCGGAAACACGGATGTCTCCAAATCCATCGGGCGCATTGCGCAGGGCTTTTCCCGCCCGGTAGGCCAGCGTGGCGACGCAATGACGGAGCAGGTGGCGGCTTGAGTCGGCGGATGTCCCGTTGCTGTCGCTGTCCATGAGCAGTCCTCCCCGGTGTGTCTGATCACGGGCGGGGGCGCGCGTTACGCCTTCTCTCCAGGGTCGAGGCGCTGATGGCACTCCGCCTCCGAGCGGATGCGGTCCCAATCGTAGCGCATCGGCCGGAGGCGGGCGTCCGCCCAGTCCGGTGCCTGATCTGTGTAGTACGGGCTGCCCGGGTGACCGGAGGCGCCGAGGGGGACGATCCATGCGCTCCTGCTCCAGTCCCCCAGATCGAAGACGTACCGTGCGACGGATGTCAGGGTCACCGCGTAGCCGGACGCGGGGACGTACCCGCCGGCGTGTACGGTGTCCCCATCGCCGCTGACCGCAACCGAGGGTGGATCGAGCAGCGGGGCGTCTCCGGGGAAGGCGGCGGAGAGCGGGTGACGCGGCCGCGTCACATGGACCCGTCCCCAGCGCCACGCGTCGGCGTCCGGGCCGAGCGTTTCCCTCAGTTCCGCCACCGCCCCCCGCAGCGCGCGGCTGAGCGCCACCGGCCAGGTGTCCCCCGGCCGGAGGAGCGTGGGGTCGTCCCGGCCGATCCATTCGGGGAGGAGCGCCTTGAGCCGGGCGACGTGATTGCCCGGGCCGCTCGGCACTGCGGCGAAGGCCTCGGCGGCGAGCGGGCCGAGGAGCGGGGAGAGGAGATCCCGCATCAGACGCTCTCGGAGCGCGGCGTAGATCGTCGGCGCCACACCGTCGCGGTCCACCGCGCCATCCCAGGCCAGGAGCCGGTCCAGCGCCTGCCGCGCCGGGGCATCGGTCGGGACGACGTGCCCGAGGAGCTCGACCAGTTCACGGGCGGGGATCGACACCCGGTCGGCGTGGATCGCCGCCATGTCGGATGCGGCGGCCCGCTCCAGCGGTTGGAGGCGAGCGATCACGCGCCGCGTCCGAAAGTCGGGGGCGAAATCGAGCCCTAGGTAATGTCGGTAGTCAGGCCCGGCGATCCGGCTGTTGGCCGTGGCGATCCACCCGGTCTCCGGGTTCCGCTGGGCCGGCATCTCGTGGAAGGGGATCACGCCCTGCCACTCGTACGCGCCGCCCCAGCCGGGCACGGGCAGCCACGCGTTGGCGGCGGCACGCACCGGGACCTGGCCTCGCGTTCGATAACCGATCGTCCCGTGGACATCCGCAAAGACGAGGTTGTTCACGGGGTCGACCCAGGGCCTCATCGCCGCCTCCAGGTCGTCGGCGGACGCGGCCCGCAACATGGGCTGGAGCGCCTCGAAGGTGCGGTTCGCCTCGCCGGTGGCGCTGTGGCGGAAGGCGATCGCGTGGCCGCGTCGCGGGTCACCGAGAGCGATCGGTCCGTGGTGCGTGACGGTGACGTCGATCTCGACGGGAGCGGCGCCCCGCACGCGGATGGTTTCGCGCGCGCCGGTCGCCCGCCGCCAGGCGCCTTGGAAGAGGTACAGGCCGGGGTCTCCCGGGGCGAAGCGCTCGATGAAGAGGTCCTGGTTGTCGGCCATCGCGTGAGTGACGCACCAGGCGACGAACCGATTGTGTCCGAAGTGCGGCAGGCCGGGGACACCGGGGAAGGACAGTCCGATCGCGTCGAAGTCGGGGCAGGCCAGGTGATTCTGATAGTACACGCCCGGCACGTCGAGGGCGCGGTGCGGATCTCCCGCGACAAGGGGCTTGCCCGATGCCGTCCGCCTTCCCGAGAGGGCCCAACTGTTGCTCCCACCCTCCCAATCACCGACCTCCGCGATGGCAGGCGCCCCGGCGGTGAGGATCTCGAGCCCGTCGGGGACGGGTCCGCGGTAGGGGACCCCCGGCGGGATGATCAGCGTGGGGGTCGGCTGGGTGCCCGGACAGAGCTTCGCCGTCAGGTCGGGGCCGAGGTGACGGAGGAGCCGGGCGCGCCACAGCTTCGCCTGCCAGGGGCCCATTTCCACGTGCCGCACCTTGAACACCGCGATGCTGTCCCACGGCGTCCAGGGTTCGGGGCGGGCGCCGAGCAGCTGAAATTCGACGGGAAGGGTCCGTGCCGCCGCGAGAAAGGCGTTCACCCCGGCGGCGTACGCCTCGAGCATCGCGCGGGTGGAGGGGTTCACGGCATCGTAATCTTCGCGGGCCGTCGCGCCGAGCCGCAGGCGGCGGAGATAGATGTCCTGCGCGAGGCCGGCCGGGCCGGCGTACTCCGCCCAGCGCCCGTAGCCGCGGCGCCGGTCGTACTCCATGTGCCAGAGGCGATCCTGGGCGTGGACGAAACCCTGGACGAAAAAGGCGTCGTGCGCCGACGCCGCCGCGATGTGGGGGATGCCGTCGGGATCGCGCCAGACCTCCGCCCCCGAGCGGAGACCGAGAGGGCGGATCGATCCGGCGAGGTCGGGCAGGGCCGCCGTGAGATCCTGTTGGGTCAACGCCATTCCGGTCTCATCGGGGGAGCGCGGAGGGTTCACCAAGGGCGAACCCGGCGGCATCGAGGCCGGCGGTCACGATCACCGCGTTCACCAGCGGGCTGGGGACGATGACGCAGCGCAGTATCCTCGCGTTCGTGACGCCCGGCGCGAGCTCCGCCAGCGTCCGTTGCGGTGGCGCAGGCAGACGATCTCGAAGCGGACGATCTGCGGACGGGGCACTCCGTCAGATACGACGCCTTCGCCGCCCCGTCCTGCGCGTCCTGTGGCGCGCCGGCCGACGGCTCCCCGCCCTGCTGCCGGCGACGAAGGGACCGACGGCGGCGGTCAGTAATGTGTAGAGACGTATCCCATTGCCGTGCCAAATCAGCCCAAGCGTGGAGGGATGGAGATGCCGCTACAGTCCGTCTTGGATTTCGTGCGGGAGCAAGCGCCCCTGTACGCCGAGTTGAGCGACCGCATCTGGGACACTCCCGAACTGGGTCTCCACGAGGCGCGGAGCAGCGCCGCCCTCGCGGATGCGCTCGAGGCGGCCGGATTCGCGGTCCAGCGCGGGGTCGCCGGGATGCCCACCGCGTTTGTGGCCGCCTACGGCGAGGGCACGCCCGCCGTCGCCCTCCTCGGGGAGTTCGATGCGCTGCCGGGGCTGAGCCAGGCCCGCGGTGCGACCGAACCCCGCCCGCTCGTTCCGAATGGTCCCGGCCACGGCTGCGGTCACAACCTTCTCGGCACCGCCGCGGCCGCGGCGGCGATGGCCGTTCGGCATGCGATGCGAAGAGGCGAGCTTCGCGGGAAGGTCACGTTCTACGGCTGCCCGGCCGAGGAGACGCTGGTCGGCAAGGTCTTCATGGTGAAGGCCGGCCTCTTCGACGACGTCGACTGCGCGCTGACGTGGCACCCGGGATCGGTCAATCGGGTGATGGTCGAGCACCTGACCGCGATGAATTCCGCGCGGTTCACCTTCTCCGGGGTGCCCTCGCACGCGGCCGCCACCCCGGAGGACGGACGGAGCGCCCTGGACGCCGTTGAACTAATGAACGTCGGCGCCAACTTCCTGCGCGAACATGTGCCCAGCTCGGCGCGCATCCACTACGTGGTGACCGACGGCGGCCAGGCCCCGAACGTGGTCCCGGCTCGCGCCCAGGTCTGGTACTACGTGCGCGCGCCGCATCGGGGCCAGGTGGATGAGATCTACGACCGCCTCCTCGACATCGGGCGCGGCGCCTGCTTGATGACCGGGACCACCCACGACGTTCGGCTGATCGCCGGGTGCTACGACACGTTGGCCAATGAAGCGCTCGGCGACGTCCTGCACGCCAACCTCGAGGCCATCGGGGCTCCCCGATTTACCGCCGAGGAAAAGGCCCTGGCCCGCCAGTTGCAGGCGACCTTCGCCCCCGGGGCCCTTCCCAAGGCCGTCCAGGACCTGCGGCGATGGGGCGTCCATCTGGGCCGGCCGGGGGACGCGGGGACGGATCTGTTCGAAGGGATCGCCCCGCACACCGGCTACGGCGAACTGGTCGGCGGGTCCACCGATGTCGGCGACGTGTCCTACGTCGTGCCGACCGCCCAGGTGCGCACGGTGACGGCTCCGCTGGGGATGCCGAGCCACTCCTGGCAGAACGTCGTGAGCGTCGGGAGTCCCATCGGCCGGAAGGGGATGCTCTTTGCCGCGCAAGTCCTCGCCGCCACGGCCTGCGACCTCATCCGCCAACCGGAGCTGGTCGCCCGCGCCCGCGAGGAGTTCCGCGCGGCGACCGCCGGCGCGCCCTACGTGTCTCCGGTGCGGGATCTGGAACGCCCCGTGTTTGACTGAACGGGCGACACGACCGGATCTCGGGGGATGACGCGATGCCCGCCCGGACCGATCCTGCTCAAGGTTGGTCCTAGGAGCCGCCGTAGATACCGACACCGACCTCCGCGGCTCGAGCCTCCTCGGCGTTAGGCGGCGCGGCGGGTATGGAGCGCCGCAATCCCGCTGAGGACGATCACGATGCCGATCGCTCTCAACGGCGTGACCATGTCGCCGAGCAACAGGATGCTGCACACGACGGCAACGACCGGTTCGAGCATCCCGAGCATCGCCGTGCGGGTCGCCGGGGTGACTTGGAGCGCGATGAGCAGCAGGAAGGATGCGATGGAACCGACGATGGTGGCGCCCGAGACGGCGAGGGCGGCGGGGAGGGGCATGAACAGGTGAATCTGCCCCGTCACGAGGCCCGCCCCCCAATACACGGCGGCGGAACAGGGGAGCACCACCCCCAGCACGCCGAGAGGGGGAACGTCTTGGACAAGGCGTCGCTGGGCGACCAGATAGAAGGCCGACGCCAGCGTCGCCGTGACCACCGCCAGCAGGCCGAGCGTGTGTCCGGCGTGAGGGGTTTGCCCGGCGACCAGGAGGGCCCCGCCCACGATCCCGGCCAGGATGGTCCAATCCACCGGCTGCAGTGATTCCCCCAGGAACACCCGCCCCATCCAGGCGACATGGATGGGCGAGGTGTTGGCGATGACCGAGGCGGATGAGGCCGGCAGCACCGAGAGCGCGTAGAAGTAGGCGAAGACCTGAAAGGGGACGATCGTCACTCCGAGGCAGAGGAGGCGGAGGAGCAGCGGCCGGGGCAGGGGGGGGACGCTCCGCGCGGCGGCGAGCCCGATCCAGACGAACACGCCGCCGAGCGTGGCGCGCACCGACAGGAGCGTGAGCGGGGTCACGCCGTATGCGTAGGCGATTTTGGCCAGGATCGGGGAGATCCCGAAGAAGAACGCGGAGACCAGAATAAGCACGGAGGCCATGTCGTCACGGACCGAGGACGCCACGGTGCAGGCGGCGGTCGCCCGGGCCCACAGGTGATTCGGGGAGCGGGGGGAGCCTCCTGCGCCCGTTCGCGCGGAGGACACCGATACCCGCCCTTTGTTGTTGATCGCCCCAGGTGGGGGCCGGGGTGTGATGTGGATGCCGAGATCGTCGATCCCCGCGGTGTTACTTTGGGCTCTGCGCCTGGGGGGGTCGCGTGGATTCACCCGCGGGGCGCTGGGGCTCATTTCGGTGAGGGCTGGGAAGGCGGCCGTGGAGGGTGCGGCGTCTCGGCGCGCCGCCGCCGGGGCGGCCCGACCGTCCGTTCCTGTGGATCGTCCCCCTCACGCTGGCGGTGAGCTCCGAAGGCCTGGACCTCGTCCTTGGAACGGCAGCCCCTGTCGTCATGGTGGTGGAGTGAATCGGTAAAGCGATAGGCCGAGCGTTTCGAGAGCTTCCATGGGCCTTACGCCGGACATACCTCCCCCTTAGGTCGATTATCCACAATCCTCCGGAGGAAGGAGAGACAAGGGGGCCCCAGCCATGTAACGTGGATTACGTAGGGCGGGACACGTCCGCGCACATCGGTATGAGGAAGCGACGTGCGCAGGACACTGCGCGGAGGGGGAAAAGGTATGCTGGTGAAACTGATGGTGGCGGGGCTCGTCGGAGCGGCCGTGCTCCTGGCCGCGCCGGTCTGGGCGCTGGCCGGCACGATCTCGTTCGACTTCTCCAATTGCTCCCTGATCACGACGCCGCTGGGGGGCGGTGGCACCTGCCCTGGGGATACCGAGGACAGCACGCTGCATTACACAAACGGCGGGCTCAGCATTGACGCGACCGGGACACAAATTTCGAACTCCACCCGCACTGACCTATTCGTCAAGCAGGGCGGGGGTGGCGAAACGGGGCTCGGGATCGCGGCCGATCCCAGCGGAAATGGGGAGATAACGTCCGCTTACATCGTCAACCTGTCCACCGCGAACTTGATCGCCAACGGCATCACGGGCGGGCAGCTCTCTTTCCAGAGCGTGCAGCCGGGTGAAGGGTTCAAGGTGTGCACCGGCAACACGCTGGGGTCCCTGGGGACCGATAACTGCCAAACCGGAACCACCGACACCACCATCAATCTCAACTGGGGGAGCGACACGTTTATCGGGATCACCGGGACGTCCGGGAATGTGCTGGTCGCGTCTGAGCTGGTGGTGCGCAAGGTTCCTGAGCCCGCGGCCATGGAGCTGTTCGCCACCGGTCTGGTGGGGCTGGCCATGTTCCGCCGGCGTTCTCGAAGCTAGAATCGTCGCGCTGCCCTGACGGGTGGCCGGTTCAGGCGACCCGCGGCAGGTGCCGCGGGTCGCCTGCTTTGTACGCCCAGCATGGGCGCTGACTTGGAGGTGAAAGTCCTCTCTGGGGGTGGTCGCCCCTTCAGTCGCCTACGGCAAGGGCATCACCGTGAGGTGATGTCTGAAGGAAGCCCGGCGGGCAAACTCACGACCTGAGGAGGACGAACCGCAGACGAGAGGCTGTCGTGCCTGGGTGAGTCGGCAAAGTACGACGAAACCCCAGCGACCTAGAGGCGCGGCAGTAAATGCGGCAGGCGCGGGAGGACAGTCAGCGCTCTTATCTGGGGAGACCTGGCCGAGGGTCTCCATAAGGGACGTGGCGATGTAGAGAGACGTCGCTGGTTCGGCCAGGAGTCAGCAGCGGCCGTAGTACCGGCGAAGCCGGTGAAAGCCGGTAGAGGGAAGGGCCAAACATCAAGCGAGGAGGTTCGGTGGCGCGTTCGATGGACGGGCACCGACAGCAGCCGCTCCCGAAGGGGAGCCTACCCGGGGAGAGTAGGCGTGACACGCCAAGGGCCCTGGGAGGGCCGAGCCCGTCTACGGCACAACCTATACGGACAGCCCACGAAGGAGGTGAACGCGCCCTCTTAGAGGCGGTGTTGGAGCGCAATAACATGCTCTGCGCCCTTCGGCGGGTCGAGCGGAATGGCGGCGCGCCCGGCGTGGATGGGCTGACGGTCGAGGAGCTGCGGCCGTTTCTCCGGAGGCACTGGGGGCGCATCCGGGCGGAACTTCTAGAAGGACGTTACACGCCTCAGCCGGTCCGGCGGGTTGAGATTCCGAAGCCGGGTGGTGGGGTGCGGCTTCTAGAGGGATTCCGACGGTGCTGGACCGTTTGATCCAGCAGGCACTGTTGCAGGTGCTCACGCCGATCTTCGATCCGCACTTCTCGGCGCACAGTTACGGGTACCGGCCAGGGCGGCGGGCTCATGACGCCGTCCGGGAGGCCCGGGGGTACGTCCGGGAAGGCGCACCATGGGTCGTAGATCTGGATCGCTTCTTTGACCGGGTGAATCACGATATGCTCATGGCCCGGGTTGCGAGGCGAGTCCAGGACGCCCCCTCAGACTCTGGCTTCGACTACGGCGTGTGAGTCGGCGTAGGGTCACCCGGACTCGGTGGTGTGGTGGGGGAGCGGAGGTAACTTCGCTCCCTACCCGATTCTGCAAGGGGGCGGGGAGACTCTGCCGGCCCGCGGTCGCCGCCCGCGGAATTGAGCCCAGGCCCCGCCGCGCATGAAGGAGAACTGGGGGCGCGCGTCGGAGCGGCTACCCACCGACCGGCGGGGATCGGCCGAGGCGATCACAGCCCGCGGGGAGATCTTCGATGGGGGTGCCGTCCATGGACCTGGAGAAGGGAAGCGTCGCGATCGTGACGGGGGGTGGCACCGGGATCGGCCGGGCCGTCTGTCACGCCCTGGCCCGCGCCGGCGCCCGCGCCGTCATGGTGAACTATTCCCGCTCCCGAGATGATGCGGACAAGACCGCAAGCGAACTCGCCGAGGCCGGCTGCGAAGGCGTGGCGGTTCAAGCCGATGTCGCGCGCGAGGCAGAGGTGAAGGTGCTGGTGGCTCGCACCGTCGACCGCTTTGGCCGCCTCGACGTGCTGGTGAATAACGCGGGCACGACCCGCTATCTCGACTTTCCAAACCTCGATGCGGTCACCGATGAGGTCTGGGACGCGATTCTCGGCGTGAACCTCTTGGGAGCATTCTACTGCTCACGGGCCGCGGCGCCCGCCCTGCGGGCGGCCCGGGGGGCGATCGTGAACGTCGCCTCGATCTCCGGACACCGGGGGGCGGGCTCCTCGCTGCCCTACGGCGTGTCAAAGGCGGCGCTGATCCAGCTGACCCGAGGGCTGGCCGTCGCGCTGGCCCCGGAGGTGCGCGTCAACTCGGTCTCACCGGGACAGGTGGTGACGCGCTGGGCGCGGCTGGCGAGGGGCGAAGCGTTCGCGCGGGCCATCGAGGCGGAGTCGGCCGCGCAGACGCCGCTTGGCGCCTGCGCCAGCCCGGAGCATGTCGCCCAGGCGGTGATGGGTTTGATCCAGAGCGAGTTCGTCACGGGACAGGATCTGGTGGTGGACGGGGGCCGCAACGCCACGTACTGAACGTCTCGCCGCCGGAACGTAACGGGGAAGCCGGAGAGCGGCATCACCGTTCGGCGGCGCAGGTTCGTCCCCGTCCCGGCCGCCTCTTTCCGATCGGCACCTCGCGCGCGTCGCTTAAGCTGAGGGCCGCGTTGACGCAAGGTCGAGCATCCGGCGGGCTGATCAGGCGCGGTGGGGAACGGTGGATACCCCGCCGCTTCCCGCCGCCGGTTCCGGGATTCGGGCCGTCGCGGCGAGGGCCCAGGCCATGACGCCGGTCAGGGCCATCCATCCCACGGCGTACGAGGTGTGGTCGACGAGCCACCCAAAGAGCGGTGGCGTCACCATCGTCGTCGTGTAGAGGAGCGTCATGCTCACGCCCATCGCGGTCGCTGCCCGGCCGGGGCTGACGCTCTCGGTGATCAACGTGCTGTAGAGCCCGTTCCACCCCAGCAGGAGTATGCCTCCCGCGAGCGCCCCCGCCACCACGACCGGCGTGCTGGGGGACCGGCCAACGGCAATCAGCGTGACCGGAAACAGAACACCCGCGCCGACACACCATGTCATCGCCGGCACCCGCCGTCCTCCGTAATGACGATCCGAGAGTGTCCCCCAGGCCAGCCGCCCGAGGACCCCGCCGAAGTGCACGGCGATGAGCAGCGCGGCGGCGGCGTGCTTGCTCCATCCGAACCGGTCGACCATGTAGAGCGCGAGGTACCCTTGGTAGCAGAACTGGACGAGGACGAGGAGCATCGCTACCGTCGTGGTGCGGCGCACCCCGGCGTCGCGGAAGACCCCGCGCAGCCGCTCCGAGATGGCCGGCCGCTCCGGCCCGCCCGCCTGGGCGGCCCCC
>DATEHM010000291.1:0-5735 GCA_035279545.1 bacterium
TGCCGGCGCCGCGGCCACGCGGCGTGGAGGGTCTGCCGCTCGCGTTCGTAGATCACCGCGAACTTCTCCGCGGCGTCTTTCCCCGAGAGCAACTCCAGCTTGCGCACCTCCAGCGGGTCGGCGGCGTGGATGATCGCGATCTCGTCGGCGGTGGGGGGCGTCGTCACGGACAGCGCGGAAGGAATCTCCAGCGGGAACCCGGTGCGCTCCCGCACCTGATCGGCCCCCACCCCCGGGTGCAGGCTGCGGGGAATCATCCGCCCCGTTGCGGGGTTCCAGCCGAACACCCCGAGATCGGTGACGAGGCAGGTCGGGGCGCCGTGGGCGCCCAACCACTTCGCCCGTTCGGGGGTGTACCCGACGCCGCTGATGAAGTCCACCTGCGCGATCACCGTCCGCGGCGAGTGCGAGGTGAGGTAGTAGAGGCCCTGCGAGAGGTGGCTGGTGTCCTCCGGGATCCCCCGCGAGCCGACGAGGGCGACCTTGGGGTGCGCCCACGGGCCGATCACGGAGATGTTGACGTTCCCGTGCTGGTCGATCTGGGCGGGGTTGATCCAGATGCGGAACCGGTCGGTGAAGATCGCGTCGAAGATGTCCTCCATGCTCAGCGGGATCGCGCGCTGGTTGTCGGTGAGGAACTGGCCGAGCGAGAGCGTCGGCATGGGGATCGCGTCCATCCCGGACTCCGGCGTGGAGAGCACCGCCAGATCCGGGGCGTGGGTGCTCTTCGCCAGGTGCGCCGCCAGCGCCCCCAGGGCGGTGACGGAGCTGACGAGCACCTCGCCGTGCAGCTCCCGGGCCATGCAGGTGATGATCAACTCATCGATGGTGTAGTCTGCCATGCCGCTCTCCTCCGCGCGCCCGCTCCGCGCCTAGACTCTGAGACGCTCCCCCAGCGACCGCTCGTTGCCGAGCGCCTGAAGGTACTCCCGCTCGCCCACGTAGACGTACCGCTCCAGGTACCCGTGCCACGCCGCGGCGTCCCGGGCCGCGGACAGGTATTCTTGGACGTGCTGGAGGTCCGCCCGGTAATCGGGCGCGCAGCCGGTGAAGTGCGCCCCCCACGGCGCCTCAACCACCCCGGTCACCAGCGTGCGGAGGATCCGCACGTCGTGTCCGTAGGTCTGGAGCCGCTCGGGGAGCAGGATCTGCTCGGCGGAGAGAAAAGTCTGCCGCGCGGCCTTGGCGCACAGCGCGTCCATGTGGCCGTCTCCGAGGATCACGCCGTTGCCCTGCGGATCCGCGAGGTTGACGTGGATCAGCGCCACATCCGGCCGCAGGCTGGGCACGGCGAGGAGGGTCTGCCCCTCAAACGGATCCTGCATGGTGCGGAAGGCGGGGTTGACCTTGAGCAGGTCGGTGCCCAGCCCGGCGTGGGTGGGGAGGAACGGCACCCGCTTGATCGTCGCGTCCAACCCGGCCATCACGGTAAACTCGGTCCACTCCTGAAACCGCACCGACCCCTCCTGCCGGGCGCGCCGGAAGTGGGGGGCGAGGCCCATCACCTCGAACCCGACGAACGCGTAGATCAGCTCGGCGATCTTCCCGGTGCCGATGAGGAGGTCAACCTCCGGGCCGCCCACGTTGACGATGAGCCGGAGGTTCTTTCGGTCGCTGCGGGCCAGGGCGCGCACCAGCGTCATGGGCTTGCGCGACAGCGAGGAGCCGCCGATGGCGATCGTCGCCCCGTCGTGGATCTCCCCGATCACGTCCTCGCACGTGGTCACCTTGTTCATGCGCGTCCCTCCCCTCGATTGCGGAACGCCTCGAACGGCGCCGCGATCAGCCCGAGTCCGCCGTCGACCACGATCGTCTGCCCCATCACGTACCGCGCGGCGGGCGTGCAGAGGAAGGCGACGACCGCCGCGACGTCTTCCGGGGTGCCCATGCGGCCCCGCGGGGTGTAGGTGGAGACCAACCGGTCGAACTCGGCAAACTGATCCCCCCCGTAGAACCGCGCCGAATCCGTCAGGATCACCCCGGGGCTGACGCAGTTGGCGGTGACGCCGTCGCGCGCCAGCTCGTAGGCGAGGTAGCGCGTCCAGGTCTCCATCGCCCCCTTGGCGGCGGCGAGCACCGCATAGTTGGGCAGACACTCGACCGTGCCCTGCCCGCCGATGGTGACGATCGCCCCGTCCCGGCCCTTCATCAAGGGCACCGCCCGCTGCACGCACAGCACCAGGGACCGGACGATCAGGTCGAAGGTCCGCTGGATGTGATGCGGCTTGACCTCCAGGGTGGGCTTGAACGCGGTGGCGGCGTGATTGGCCACGAAGATGTCGAGCGCCCCGAACTGCGCGGCGATCTCGTCGAAGAGGCGGGTGATCTCCTCGGGCGCCTCGAGGTTGGCCCCCAGCGCCACCGCCCGCCGGCCGAGGCCCTGGATCATCCGGACGACCTCGTCGGCCATCGCCTGGTTGCGGTGGTAGTGGACCACGACGTCGGCGCCGCCCTGCGCGAAGGTGAGCGCGGTGGCCCGACCGATCCCCCGCGAGGCGCCGGTCACGAGCGCGATCCGATCGGTGAACGTGCCTGCGAACACGGCGATGCCTCCTCAGCGTGATCCCGGGGGCGCTAGGCCCCCCGCGCCGCCCGGACCGCGACGACGCAGTTCTGCCCGCCGAACCCAAATGCGTTCGCCAGCGCGAGGCGGACCCGGGCCGATCGCGCCTGACCGGGGACGTAGTCGAGGTCGCAGGCGGGATCGGGGGTCTCCAGGTTGATCGTCGGCGGGATCCGCCCGTCGCGGATCGCCAGCACCCCCACCAGAACGGCGAGCGCCCCGGCCGCCCCGATGAGATGGCCGACCATGCTCTTCGGCGCGCTCACCGGCACGGTTCGGGCCCGCTCGCCGAGCGCGTGCTTGATCGCGCGGGTTTCCGAGACGTCGTTCAGCGGCGTGCCGGTCCCGTGGGCCACGACGAGGTCCACCTCGGCAGGCCCAGCGCCGGCACTCGCCAGCGCCAGGCGCATCGCCCCTGCCGCGATGTCCCCTTCGGGCTGGGGGGCGGTTTCGTGGTACGCGTCGCTGGTCATCCCCGCCCCGGCGAGCTCCGCGTAGATGTACGCCTCGCGGGCGCGGGCGATCTCTTCGCGTTCCACCAGAAAGACGACCGCCCCCTCCCCGTAGACGAAGCCGTCGCGATCGCGGTCGAACGGGCGGCTGGCGCGTGCCGGCGCGTCGTTTCGGGCGCTGAGGGCTCCGAGCGCGCAGAGCGCGGCCCAGATGGTGGGGGTGAGGCCGGCCTCGGTGCCCCCGGCGAGCACGTAGTCGGCCTCGCCCATGTGAATCCACCGCCGGGCCTCGGCCAGCGCGATCGTGCCGCTGGCGCAGGCGCCGACCGAGGTGTTCGAGGGCCCGCGGAGTCCAAAGTGGATGCTCACGGCGGAGGCGGCCATGTTGGCGATCAGCATCGGCAGCAGGAAGGGCGTGACCCGCGTGGAGTCTTCCGCGAGGCGAGGGGCCTCGGCGTCGATGATGTCGATCCCACCGAGCGCGGTGGCGATCGTCACCCCGAACCGGTCGTGGATCTGGGGCACGGGGAGCAGCCGCGCGTCCCGCAGGGCTTCGTGGGCCGCCGCGATCGCCAGTTGCGCGAACCTGGCGGTCCGACGCGCGCGCTTGCGGGTCATCACCGCGAGGGGATCGAAACCACAGACGTCCGCGGCGATCCGGACGGGGTAGCGGGACGCGTCAAACCGCGTGAGCGGCCGAACCCCGCTGTGCCCCGCGAGCAGGCCGTCCCAGGTCGCGGGGGCGGACAGGCCGACGGGGGTCACCGCTCCAATCCCTGTGATGACGGCTCGTGCCACGGCACCTCCCGCGGTCTGCCCGAGACTTTTCGCCACGGGCGGGGCGTTTCCTATGACATTTCCCGGCGGTTTCACCCGGCGCATCCCCTAAAGCCGGACATTTCGTCCCCTCTTGGCAATTAACTTCGTCTATGCTATAGTGATTTCGCAGTCCATCGCTCGTTTCAACGAAGCAGCTGACGAAAAACCGAACGATCGGCGGCCCCCACCACGACGTGGAGCGTCTATGAGAGTCCTTGTGGTCGGCGCGGGCGGGCGCGAGCATGCGTTGGTGTGGAAGCTCCGGCAGGAGCGCGGCCTGTCGCTCTTCTGCGCGCCTGGCAATCCGGGAATCGCCGCGATCGCTACCTGCCTGCCTGAGTCTCCACACGACCTCGACGCGCTCGCCGCGTGCGCCGACCACCACGAGATCGACCTGACCGTCGTCGGGCCGGAGGCGCCGCTCGCCGGCGGGATCGCCGACGTGTTCACCCGCCGTGGCCTTCGGGTCTTCGGCCCTACTCGGGCCGCCGCCCAACTTGAGTCCAGCAAGGCATTCATGAAGACGCTCTGCCGCCGGCACGGGATTCCGACCGCCCCGTTTGCGATCTTCGATGATCCCGGCGAGGCGATCGCGTCCATCCGCCGCGCGGGTCGTGCGTGCGTGGTCAAGGTGGACGGGTTGGCCGCCGGGAAGGGGGTGACCGTTGCCGCGACCGCGGACGAGGCGGTGGCGGCCGTCGAAGCCGCCATGGTGGCGCGCCGCTTCGGGGAGGCGGGGGCCCGCGTCATCGTCGAGGAGGCGCTGGAGGGGGAAGAGGTCAGCGTGTTTGCGCTGTGCGACGGCACGGCGCTCGCGCCGCTCCTGCCCGCGCGGGATCACAAGCGGCTGGCCGACGGAGATCGCGGTCCCAACACCGGAGGGATGGGAGCCTACGCGCCCGTGCCGGCGGTGCCTCAGGCGGTCCTCGACCGGATCACCGATGAGGTGCTGGAGCCGGTGGTCTGGGCGATGGCCCAGGGAGGGCGCCCGTACCGGGGGATCTTGTTTGCCGGGATCATGCTGACCGCGGACGGTCCTCAGGTGCTGGAGTTCAACGTCCGCTTGGGGGATCCGGAGGCGCAGGTGCTGCTGCCGCTGCTTGCGGGGGGATTGGTCGAGGCCCTCGACGCGGTGCTGGCCGGACACATCGAGCGGTGGGTCCCCCGCTGGCGTGAGGAGACCGCGGTGTGCGTCGTCCTCGGTTCGGAGGGGTACCCCGACCTTCCGAGGACTGGGCACCCGATCGCCGGCCTGCGGGATGCGGCGGCCGTCGATGGGGTGGTACTCTTCCATTCGGGCACGGCCGTCCGCGACGGGGCGCTGGTCTCTTCCGGCGGCCGGGTGCTCAACGTCGTCGGCACAGGGGAGACCGTCGACGAGGCGAGGGCGCGGGCCTACCGCGCCGTCGAGCGAGTGCGGTACGCGGGCAAGATCTTCCGCCGCGACATCGGCGCGCACGCGGCGGCCCCGGCTCCCGGGGCGGTGATGAGCGAGGTGGGGTCGGGGGGCGCGCGGTGAGGGGGACGGATCGATGACCGATGGGAAAGGCGGGCCCCCGTTAGTGGGGATCCTGATGGGGAGCGACAGCGACCTCGCCACGATGGAGCAGGCGGCCCGGGTGCTGGAGGAGTTCGGGGTGGCGTACGAGATGACGATCGCCTCCGCGCATCGGTCGCCGGCCCGCGTGGAGCAGTACGCGGCCGAGGCGGAATCGCGCGGGCTCCAGGTGCTCATCGCCGGCGCCGGCGCCGCCGCCCACCTTGCCGGCGTGCTGGCCGGGCGGACCGCGCTGCCGATCATCGGCGTGCCGTTGGCCGGGTCGTTCCTGGGCGGGCTCGATGCCCTCCTTTCGACCGTCCAGATGCCGGGCGGGGTACCCGTGGCCACGGTCGGCGTCGGG
>DATEHM010000292.1:0-3947 GCA_035279545.1 bacterium
CCCGCTATGATGCTACGACCAACCGATACTTTGAGACGCTCGACGACGTGTGGGACGCCGTCCGGACCCGCACACGCCGATGGTCGTCCACGATGGTGCGTAGGCTATGTCACATTTCATAGTGCGCTCGTATTAGCACCGCCGGGAGCGACGGATCGCGGGCAAGCGTCTCCCACTCCGGGGACCACTCCGCCCCCACCCGATCGGCCAGGGTCTTCGCGCCATCGCGATCTTGGCCGCATGGACTGGGGGACCAACGGGAGACCCGCGCCCCGGGGAGCGGGGCCCCGTGATCGGCGATCGCGCGGGCGTACCGGTCGGCGCCGATGACGCCCAGGGGGATCGGCGCGCTCAAGCCCGGCCGCTCCCCGCGCGGATCCCGGGCTCCGGCTCGAGCCGCACGACGCGCCCTGTGCGGGCCGACTCGGCCGCGGCGAGGGCCAGCCGCAGGGCGGCGCGCGCGTCGTCGGGCGGCATCGGCAGGGGGCGGTCGTGCTGCACCGCGTCCAGAAAGCCCGTCCACTCGCGCACGTAGGCCGTGAGGTTGTGCAGAAGCACCCGGCCGCTTTCCGGATGGTCGGCGCCTTCATCCCGGTAGCGCGTCAGGCTGACCAGCTCATGGTCCTTGGCGCGAACGGCGCCGCGCGTGCCGTAGATCTCGCACTGATGGAACGCCGGGTACCCGGGGGGCAGGCAGTTGCTGATCTCGGAGGAGCCGACCGCCCCGCTGGCAAAGCGGACGGTGTACGTGATGAAGTCGGGTACCCCGCGATTCCCCTCCACCGTCACCTTGTGCTCCGCGGCAATCAACACGGGTTCCGAGCCGGCGAACCAGCGGAGCAGGTCCGCCTCGTGGATCCCGTTGGTCACCGCCGCCCCCACGGACATCGAGGGGTCGCCGGTCCAGTGCTCGGCGGTGTAGTACCCAGCGGACACCCCCAGCCGCGGGCGGGACCGGCGCTCGTTCTCCCGGATCAGCCGGACGGTTCCGACCTGGCCCCGATCGATGGCCCGTCGGATCTCCAGATAGCGCCTGGTGAACCGGCGGCTGTGCCCGATCATCAGGCGCACCCCCGCGGCGCGGCACGCCGCAATCATCGCGTCGGCGTCGGCCAGCGAGGGCGCCATCGGCTTTTCGCACAGCACGTGCTTGCCCGCGGCGGCGGCGGCCTCGGTCCACTGCCGGTGTGAGGCCTCCGGCGTCGCGATCATCACCACGTCGAGATCGTCGCGCCGGACGAGCCCATGCCCGTCGGTGTAGACCGCGGCCGCCCACGGCGCCGCGGCCGCCTGGGCCGCCGCTTCGTTCAGGTCTGCGGTCGCGACCAGCCGCACCCGGTCGTTCAGCGTGTACATCGCCGGCAGATGCGCCGACCGGGCGATGCTGCCGCAGCCGATGAGACCAACCCGCAGCGGCGGCATTCGGCCCTCCCTACCACCCGAGCGCATAATGGCGCTCGCCGCGCGAACTCGCCGCGCCCTCGACCAGCCTCCGGTCCGGATCGTACGCCACCGCGGTGGTGTGGTTGAGGCTCCAGGGGTCAACGACCTTGACGAGATGACCGCGCCGCCGGAGCTCCTCGACCACCGCGGCGGGGATCCGGCCCTCCACGACCACCTCCCGCGGCCGCGCCTCCCTCGGGGAGAACGAGCTCGGCGCGTGACCGGTGTGAAAACTGGGGGCGTCGATGGCATCCTGCAGGTCCATCCTGGAATCCACGACGTTCAGGAAGAACTGCAGGGTCCATTGGTCCTGCTGATCGCCGCCCGGGGTGCCGAAGACCAAATAGGGCCGCCCCTCCCTCATCACCAGCGACGGGGAGAGCGTCGTTCGCGGGCGTTTCCGAGGCCGCAACGCCGCCGGGTGGTCGGGATCGTGCAGCCAAAACATCTGTCCCCGGGTCCCCAGGCAAAACCCCAGCCCGGGGATGATCGGCGAGCTGCGAAACCACCCGCCGCTCGGCGTGGCGAACATGTTCCCCTCGGCGTCAACGGCCCGGGTGCCGGTGGTCCCCCCCGACCAGACCCGCCCCCGGACGGGCGAGACGTCGGCCTCCCCCACGCCCCCCTGAAAGGGGTACGGATCACCCGGGCGCATCTCCGGCGACGCGGTGTGCGGATCGACCAGCGCGCGCCGGGCATCCGCGTAGTGGGCGGAGCGCAACCCGCGCAACGGGACATCGAGGAACTCGGGGTCGCCATAATACCGCTCGCGGTCGGCCAGCGCCAGCTTGGCCACCTCGATCACGGTATGGATGTAATCCGCGGAGTTGTGGCCGAGCCGGCGCAGGTCGAAGGCCTCGAGCAGGGTGAGCTGCTGCAGGAAGACGGGCCCCTGGGACCACGGCCCGCACTTGTAGACGTCGCATCCGCGATAGCGCACCCGGATCGGGATCTCGATCCTGGTGTCAAAGGTGGCGAAGTCCTCCTCGGCCAACAGCCCGGACGAGACGACGCCGTTGGCGTCCCGCACGGGCGCGTCCCGCTGAAAGGCCAGGATCTCACGCCCGATCGGCCCACGGTAGAAGCAGTCTCGGGCGGCCGCAAGGGCGGCGCTTCGACCGCGCGACCGGGCGCCCCGCTCGGCCTCGACGAGGCGTTCGAACGTCCGGGCGAGGTCCGGGTTCTGCCAGGTGTCTCCCCCCGCCGGGGGCGTCCCCCCCGGCAGGAATAGGGCGGCCGAGGTCGGCCACTCCGCCAGAAACCGCCCGGCGCACTGTTCGATGAAGCGGAGCATCCCCTCGTACATCGGGAACCCGCCGGCCGCCAGCTCGATCGCGGGCGCCAGCACCTGTTCTAGGGTGAGGGTGCCGTACCGGTCGAGCGCGGTGATCAGCGCATCGGGGACGGCGCAGACCCCGGCCGGGAGGAACCCGTCGCCAGGGATCTGGGTGATGCCCCGCCCGCGGAACCACTCGATCGTCGCCGCGGCGGGGGCACGCATGTTGCCGTTGATCGCGACGACCTGGCGGTCGCGCGCGGCGTACACCAGGATGGGCACTTCCCCGCCGAACCCGAAGTTTTGGAATTCCAGCACCGCCTGCGCGAACACCATTGCCACCCCCGCATCGACCGCGTTGCCGCCGAGCGTGTGCATGCGCATGCCCGCGAGGCTGGCCAGGTGGTGTCCGCACGAGACCTCGAGCGCCCGACCCCGGATGACCGGCCGCGTGGCGCTCGCGGTAAACTGCCAGTCGGGGTACGCGGTGTTGACGCTCATCGCCGCCCGCCGCGGCGCGGGAAGTTGGTGCGGCCCATGTGGCCTTCATCGTTAGGCTTCATCGTGACCCTCCCGGGTTCGACCCCGCCCGCAGAATTTCATGGGCCGCGCGGAGTCTCCTCCACCGGACCGCCACCTGGTCCCGCGGCCGGCTTTCGCCGTATACTGAATCGGAACGAGACGACGCCGGACCACAGATCGGAGCCCGATGGCTTCCCCCGCCGGGGCGACGCCGCGTGAGCCGTCTAGCCTGCGCGTGCTCACGCTGACGACGCTGCAGCAGGCCGGATTGACCTCCATCCGCTTCGGCCTACCGATCCTCGCGCCGTACTGGCGAGACGCGTTCCATCTCTCGCTCGCGCAGGTCGGCGTGCTGTTGGGCGCCTTCGATCTGGGGGCGCTGCTGCTGTTCATCCCGATCGGCCTCCTCGCCGATCGGTGGGGCGGGGCGGCCATCCTCGGCGCCGGCGCGCTCTTCACCGCCGCGATGACGGCCCTGACCACCCGGGCCCATGGGTATTGGCCGCTCGCGCTCCTGCTCGCGGTCGCCGGCCTAGGGTACGGCAGCGGACAGACGGCGGGGACGCAGGCCGTCGCCGCCGCGTTCGGCGCCGGGAAGCGGGGGATCGCCATGGGCGTGCGCCAATCCGGACTGCCGCTCGGAGGACTCCTCGCCGCCATCCTGCTGCCGCCGCTTGCGGGAGTGTTCGGCTGGCGCGCGGCGATT
>DATEHM010000293.1:0-2710 GCA_035279545.1 bacterium
CCAGCCGCCCGACAGCGCGCCGACGTCGCCGTCCATCATCTCGGCGCTGAAGCTGAGCCCCGCCAGCACCTCGCGCGCCCGGTGGATCACCGGCTCGGGGACTCCGGCCAGGCGGGCCACATGAATCCCGTAGGACGACGCCGCCGCTCCGTCGGCGACGCGGTGGAGGAACACGATGTCCTGGCCGGCCTCCTTGATGAGCACCTGGACGTTGGCCACGCGGGCGAGTTGGGAGGCGAGCTCGGTAAGCTCGTGATAGTGCGTGGCGAAGAGCGTGCGCGCGCCCACCCGGTCGTGCAGGTCCTCGACGACGGCCCAGGCCAGGCTCATCCCATCATACGTGCTGGTGCCCCGGCCGACCTCGTCCAGGATCACCAGGCTCCGGGCCGTGGCCTGGGTGAGGATGCGGGCGACGTCGATCATCTCGTTCAGGAAGGTGCTGCGTCCGGCGGTGAGATCGTCGGTTGCCCCCACCCTGGTGAAGATCCGATCGACCAGGCCGATCTCCGCCTTCCGCGCCGGCACGTACGAGCCGATCTGGGCCATGATGACGATGATCGCGGCCTGGCGGATGTAGGTGCTCTTCCCGCCGAAATTCGGACCGGTGACGATGAGGACGGCGCGGTCGCCCCCCAGCGAGAGATCGTTTGGCACGAACCGCTCCGGGCCGATCGCCCGCTCCACGGCAGGGTGCCGGCCTTCGACGATCCGCAGGCCCCCCTCCGCGGTCAGGCCCGGTCGCACGTAGCGGTGGCGGACCGCGACCTCGGCGAGCGCGGCGAGCACGTCGAGTTCGGCGAGCGCGCGGGCGGCTGATTGGAGCGGGCCGAGGTGGGCGCGGACGGCGTCGCGCAGCGCGCAGAAGACCTCGTACTCCCGCGCCGCGATGCGCTCTTGGGCCGTGAGGATCAGCGCCTCGCGATCCTTCATCTCCGCGGTGATGTACCGCTCCGCGCCGACCAGCGTCCCTTTGCGGATGAAGTCGGGCGGCACGAGGCGTTCGTTGGCCTTGCTCACCTCGATGTAATAGCCCATCACCTGGTTGTAGCCGACCTTGAGGCTGCGGATGCCGGTTCGCGCGCGTTCCGCCGCCTCCAGCGCCGCCATCCACTCGCGGGCCTCCCGGCTGCCCGCGCGCAGGCGGTCGATTTCGGGGTCGACCCCCGGCCGGATCAGCCCACCCTCTCTGGGGGAGAGCGGGGGGGTATCGACCAGGCTCCGCCGCAACTGCTCGCCCAGGGTGGGCGGGACGGCGAGGGCCGGGAGGAACCCCCGGATGCCGGCGTCGGCCACGCCGTCGACGAGCGGGGGAATGGACGGCAGCGCCTCGAGCGCGTTCCGCAGCACGGCGAGGTCGCGGGGGGTCCCCGCCTCGTGGGCCAGCCGGCCAGCCAGCCGTTCGATGTCCCCCACGGTACGCAGGCGCGCGCGCAGGGCCTCGCGGGCGGGGGCGTTCTCGACGAAGGCCTCCACCGCATTCAAGCGGTCCTCCAGCGCCGCGAGATCGAGCAGCGGGTGCTGCAGCCACCGTCTCAGCAGTCGGCCGCCCATCGGGGTCTCTGACCGATCGAGCACATCGAGGAGCGTGTCGCCCCCCCTGCCGTCCCTCGGCGACGACCACAGCGCCAGCGCACGCTGGGTGGCCTCATCGAGGATCAGCGTGGACGCGCGGGGGATCAGCCGGAGGCTCCGAAGATGCGGCAGCGTCCCTCTTTGCGTTTCGCGGAGGTACAGGATGAGCGCTCCCGCCGCGCCGGTGGCAAGGGGGGCCCCGACGAGTCCGAACGCGTCGAGGGTCGCCACCCCCAGGTGCTCGCGCAGGATGCGGGCGGCGCCCTCGGGGTCGAACCGCTGCGCGCCGTACGGCGTCGCGGTCATCCCCTCAACGGCGATCGCCATCGTCTGTGGATCGTCGGGGACCAGGACCTCGCGCGGGTGCCACAGCGCCAGCGTGTCGGCCAGCTGGACGGCGGTCCCTCCCTCGGTCGCGAAGAACTCGCCGGTGGAGAGGTCGGCCCAGGCCATCCCCCAGCCGTCGGCCCCACCCGCCTCCTCGTCCCGGCGCGCCGAGGGGCCGCCCCACAGCACCGCGGCGAGGAAGTTGTTCTCGCGGGGGGTGAGGAGGTCGTCCTCTATCACGGTGCCGGGCGTGACGACGCGGACGACTTCGCGGCGGACCAGCGTCCGGGTGTGCTTCGGATCCTCGACCTGGTCGCAGATGGCGACCCGGTGTCCGCGGTCGATCAGCCGTCGCAGGTAGGTGGGCAGGGCGTGGTGGGGGATGCCGCACATCGGGATTCGGCGGCCCTTGGCCACCGGCCGGCTGGTCAGGGTGAGCTGGAGCTCGCGCGCCACCACCGCGGCGTCGTCGTCGAACGCTTCGAAGAAATCACCCAGGCGGAAGAGCAGGATCGCGTTCGGATGTTGATCCTTGAGGGCGCGGTACTGCTGCATCATCGGGGTGAGACTGCTCATGGTCATCCCCTTCTTCGGCGCCCCGCGCCGGGGTCCCCCTTGGGGGGAGGCCCGGGTGAAGCCGCCGAAGTGAGAGATATGGCCAGACCGAGGCCGCGCCGTCGGTACCCTCCCTCCGGGATCGCTTCGCTCCCGGAGGTTCCCTCCCCGTCTCCGCTGTCTCCCCCGGCGTCGACCGCCCCCGTGTCCCCAGGACCTGGAACCGAAACCAGCGGGGACGGCCAGGCCCCGGCGC
>DATEHM010000294.1:0-3875 GCA_035279545.1 bacterium
CAGCGCGGGCATGCCGGTGATCGCCTCGGACGGAACGTTGGTCGGACACGTGACCCACGTGCTCGGCGACTCCGGCCGCGACATTTTCGATGGCGTGAGCTTCCGCAGGCATTTGCTGGGACCACACCGCATGGTGTCCTATGCGATGATCGGCCGCATCACCGATCGCGCGGTGTATCTGAACGTGGCCACCCCGGCGGCGGAGGCCTGTCCCGCGTATCAAGAGGAGCAGGTCTACCAAATCGGGCAGACGGGGTTGTTTCGGCATCATCTGGGGTGGCGTGGGCGGGGTGGTGAGTAAACGATCATGCGGTCCGTTCGCTGAGCAGTGAGGTGGCGCTGTTTCAGCGAGCGGCTCGGTGACAGCATGGTTCCCTCGTCCTGATGAATCGTCGCCCACCACCCGAAGCACAACGTTCGACATCGGCTTAACACCTGATCGCCGGGGACGTCCCGGCGCATCGACGGAGGGAAGAGGCGTGCAGATACGGGACGCCGTCCTCAGGGCGACCGCCGCGGACGGGACGATTCGGGCCATCGCCGTAGTTTCGACGCAGACCGTCGAAGACGCACGCATCCGGCACGCCACATCGGCCACCGCCACGGCGGCCCTGGGGCGGAGCCTCACCGCGGCGGCGTTGTTGGGGGCCGGCCTCAGAAGCGGGCAATCGGTGCTGCTGCGGGTGCTGGGGGATGGACCGATCGGGGGCGTCGTCGCCCAAGCCGACGCGGAAGGCCACGTTCGCGGCTACGCCGTCCACCCGCTGGCCGATCTGCCGGAGACAACCGCCCGCAAGCTCGACGTCGGCGGGCTCGTCGGCCGGCAGGGGTCGCTCCACGTCACGCGGGATCTCGGGCTGCGGGTCCCCTACCACGGATCGGCGCCGCTCGTGTCCGGGGAGATCGCGGAGGATCTCGCGTCATACTTCGTCGTGTCCGAGCAGATCCCGTCGATGGTCTCGCTCGGCGTGCTGGTGGGCCCCGGCCTGCGGGTGCTCGCGTCGGGGGGGCTGTGTGTGCAGGTCCTCCCGGGGGCGCCCCCCGGGGTGGTGGAGGATCTGGAAACCCGAGCCCGACAGCTCCCGCCGATCACGGAGATGATGCGCGCCGGGCACACGCCCGAACAGATCCTCTCCACCTCACTCGGCGATCTCCACCCCCACATCGGAGCGACCACCCCGCTGGCGTTTCACTGCCAGTGCAGCCGCGAGCGGGTGGAGGGCATGCTTCGCCTGCTGGGGCTGGACGAGTTGGAAACCATTCTCACGCAGGAGGGACGCGCCGAGGTGACGTGCCGGTTCTGCGGTGACCGCTACATCCTGGAGGCACACGACATCCGGAGCCTGATCGCCAGCCTCCGGGGAGAAGCGCCGCCCGTGATGTGAGCGGTCAGGCGACCCGGACCACCTTCTTACCCTTGAGACAGGCGGTGCAGACCATGGCCCGGCGCCGCGCGCCGTCGATCACGGCGCGGACGCTCTGCAGATTGGGGGCAAACCTCCGCTTCGTCTTGTGGTGCGAGTGACTCACCCTATAGCCCGTGCGCGGTCCCTTCCCGCACACGGCGCAGCGCCGTGCCATCGCGGTCTCCCTTCGCCGGTCGAACTCTCTCCGCAGTCTACCACACCCCTGGGGGAGGGACAACGCCCGGGGCGTAGAATTGCCCGCGTGGCAGGCGATCCCCGCCTGGCCCGCTCCGAGCACCGGACGGCGCGACAGAGGAGGCGGGCGGCATGGTGAGTTCGCGCAGGGCACGACCGGCGCCCCCTCCCGTGCCCTCCCCGCCGCAGACGGCGGCCGGCGCGCCCCCGCACACCCCCGTGGACCTGGGGACCCCCGTGCGCTACCTGCGGGGGGTGGGGCCTTGGCGTGCGCAGTTGATCGCGCGGTTGGGGATCGCCACCGCCGGGGATCTCCTCTACACGCTCCCCCGACGGCTGGAAGATCGCAGCCGCCTCCGCCCCATCTACGACCTCCAGCACGGCGCCGTGGAGACCGTTCAGGGCACCATCGGCCAGGTCCGTCAGTTCAGGCCGCGGCGGCGACGGCTCACGATCACGAAAGCCGCGATCGTCGACCCCTCCGGCGTCCTCCACGCCGTCTGGTTCAACCAACCCTACCTGGCGCGGCAGCTCCTGCGGGGGCGCAGGATCGTCCTGCACGGGCGGGTGCAGCGGCAGGGCGGGGAGATTCAGATGGCGGCCCCGGAGTTCGAACTCCTCGAGGACGGTGAGGAGACGCTGCACGTTGGGCGGATCGTCCCCGTCTACCGCGGCACCGAAGGGTTGAGCCAGCGGATCCTGCGGACGGTCGTGTTCCACGCGATCGAGGACACCGCCCCGCGGATCACGGAATGGCTGCCGGACGATCTCCGGCGCCGCCACCGCCTTCCCGTCCTCGGGGACGCGCTCCGGCAGGCCCACTTTCCGGAGACCCAGGACGCGCAGGCCGCCGCGCATCAGCGGCTGGTCTACGAAGAGCTGCTGCTCCTCGAACTGCTGCTGCTCCGCCAGAAGGCCGCCGCGGCGGCCGAACGGCGGACCATCGAGTACGGGGACGCCTCCGACCTGGTGGCGCGGTTCCACGCCAGCCTGCCGTTCCCGCTCACCCGGGCGCAGCGGCGGGTCATCGAGGAGATCCGCGCGGACCTCGGCAAGCCCCACCCGATGAACCGACTGCTCCAAGGCGACGTCGGCTCGGGGAAAACCCTGATCGCCGCGACCGCGCTGCTGCACTGCGTCGGGGGAGGGGCGCAGGGCGCGCTGATGGCGCCGACGGAGATCCTGGCCGGGCAGCATTATCTGACCCTGCACGGACTCCTCGAGCCGCTCGGGGTCACGACCATCCTCCTGGTGGGCGGGCTCGGGCGCGCGGCGCGCCTGGAGGCGTTCGGGGCGACGCGGGAGGGGCGCGCCGACATCGTCATCGGGACCCACGCGCTGATCGAGGAGGACGTGGAGTTTCACCGGCTCGGGCTGGCCGTCGTCGACGAACAGCATCGGTTCGGGGTCACGCAGCGGGCGGCGCTCGGCAAGAAGGGCGACCATCCGGACGTGCTGGTGATGACGGCGACGCCGATCCCGCGGACCCTCGCCCTGACCCTCTACGGCGACCTGGACGTCTCCACGCTCGATGCGCTCCCGCCGGGGCGGTCGCCGATCAAGACCTACGCCCGCCCCACCGCCAGGCGGCCGCAGGTGTACGAGTTCGTCCGCGCGCAGGTCGAGGCGGGCCGGCAGGCCTACATCGTCTGCCCGTTGATCGAGGAATCCGACAAACTGCAGGCCGAGGCCGCCACGGCGCTCGCCTCCCGCCTGCAAGACGACGTGTTCCGCGGCCTGCGCGTGGGCGTGCTGCACGGGCGGATGAAGATCGAAGAGCGCGACGCGACGATGCGCGCGATGCGGGACGGCGAGATCGCCGTCCTCGTCGCCACCACCGTCATCGAGGTCGGGATCGACATCCCGAACGCTTCGGTGATGGTGATCGAGGACGCCGACCGCTTCGGCCTCTCCCAACTTCACCAGCTCCGCGGCCGCGTCGGCCGGGGCGCCCACGAGTCGGTGTGCATCCTCGTCGCCGACGTCGCCGAGGACGACGCGACCGCCACGGCTCGCCTCGCCGCGATGGTCGAGACGGGGGACGGTTTCCGCATCGCCCAGCGGGACCTGGAGCTGCGGGGCGCCGGCGAACTCCTCGGCGATCGCCGGCAGACCATGCTGCGACAACACGGCCTCACCGAGCTGCGGGTCGCCGATCTCGTTCGGGACCGCGAATGGCTCGAGCGCGCGCGCGGCGACGCCGAGGCGGTGCTGCGCGGCGATCCCGCGCTCGCGGAGCCCGCGCACCGCGGCCTGGCGGAGGCGCTCCGGCAG
>DATEHM010000295.1:0-10239 GCA_035279545.1 bacterium
CAGGACCGCGCCCGCCGCCGTTGCGGCGGGCGCCTAGGGGTTCGTCGCCGGTGAGCCCGCTCCTGTCACCGGCCGCCCAGCGGCGCCGGTGGGTGGGCCGGCTCGAACGTGGGCAGGTCCGGGTGAACCAGGTCGACATACTTCATGCCCGCTCCGGTGTTGAACAGGACCACCCGCTCGTCGGGACCGATCAGCTCGTCCCGGACCAACGCCTTCAGCGCGGCGTACGTGGCCGCCCCCTCCGGGCAGGCAAACACCCCTTCGGCGCGGGCGAGCTCTTGCATATCGGCCAGGATCTGTTCGTCCGTCACCGCGTACGACGTGCCCCCGCTGTCGCGGACGGCCTGCAGGATCAGATAGTCCCCGATCGCCTCGGGCACGCGAAGCCCCGCGGCGACCGTGTGGGCGTCCTTCCAGGGCTCCGCATGCTCCCGCCCTTCCCGGTGTGCGCGCACCATCGGCGCGCATCCCGCCGCCTGCACGATGACCATCCGCGGGCGCTGGGCGCCGATCCACCCCAACGTCTGCATCTCGTCGAAGGCCTTCCACATGCCAACGATCCCGGTGCCGCCTCCGGTCGGGTAGATGACCACATCCGGCAGGCTCCACCCGAACTGCTCCGCCAGTTCATACCCCATCGTCTTCTTGCCCTCGACGCGGTAGGGCTCCTTGAGCGTAGACAGGTCGAACCACCCCTGTTCTTGGACCCCTCCGCGTAGGCTCCGGCCGGCATCGTTGATCAACCCGCGGATCAGGAAGGTGTGCGCGCCGCACACATCGCACTCCACTTGGTTCACGTGCGGCACATCGACCGGCATCACCAGGTAGAGGTCGATCCCGGCCCGGGCGCAATAGGCCGCCGCCGCCGATCCCGCGTTCCCCGCCGACGGCATCGACGCCACGCGGACGCCGAGCTCCTTCGCCTTGCTCACGGCCGCAGAAAGCCCGCGCGCCTTGAACGAGCCCGTGGGATTGAGCCCCTCTTCCTTCACGAAGACGTGGTTGAGCCCCAACCGCTTTCCGACCCTTCGCAGGGGCAGCAGGGGCGTCATTCCTTCCCCGAGGGTCATGACGTTCGCCGGGTCGTCGACCGGCATGAGCTCGCGGTAGCGCCACATCGTCAACTCGCGTCCGGCGAACTGCTCGCGCGACACTTCCGCCCGGACGCGGTCCAGGTCGTAGCGGGGGAACAAGACTTTGCCACACCTTGGACACACGTTGTGGAGTTCGTCTGCGGAGCACTGCGCGTGACAGTGGGTGCACTCCAGGTGGTGCAGGTATCCCATGTGATCCCCCCTCCAAGCGAAAAGGCCCGCGCCCGAGGGCACGGACCATCAACTGGCAGGAATTATATCATAAGATACAAACGTTTGGAAGAGGCAGATGAGGTCTACCGATACAATAGATCCCACCGATATTGATGGAAATGCCGCGCAAATCGCCGCCTATCGCCGTCCTAAGCGAATGCCCGAGAAGACCGCGAGGCGTGAACGCGAGTGCGCCCGATCGAAGGGCCGGGTGAGGTCGGCTAGACCGGGGATTGGGCGATAAACTGCAACCAGAACCGGGGGACGCCCCCCGTGATCTTGGCGTCGCGCATGGCGGGCCGGACCGCCTGCGCGAGGGCGTCGGCGCCGATCTCCAGCGGCACTTGGGGAAGCGCACCGTGGACGAAAAGGGAAAACTGCCCGATGTCCTCGAGGCTCTCCGGGGAGAGCGTCACCTCGTGCAGCCGCCACGAGGGGTCGACAAACCCGGCGGCGCTCACCAAGGCCCCGTACTCCTCAGGGGTGACCCACTTCAGCGAATCGGTCCTCTCGGTCCGGAGGACGGAAATCCCGCGCTCTCGAAGGTATTGGGCCGCCCGAAGGACCCAATACCGATAGAATCGTTCTGTCCCCGGAGGATAGCAGCCTCGAAAGAAGGTGGTGTTGAAAGCAAACGTTCCGCCCGCCCGCAACACCTTGCGGATCTCGTTCAGGACCTGCCCTTTGTCCTTGATCAGGTGAATCGCGTTGCAGAAGACGACGACATCGACTTGCGGGACGAGGCGACTCAGGTTTTCCGCGCTCCCCTGGATGAATTCGACCAACCCCGATGCGATGCGGCGCTTGGCGCGCGCGAGCTCGGAGATCGATGGATCAACCGCGTAGACCAGCCCCCGGCCGCGCTCCATCAGTCGCTGGACGATCAGCTCGGTGACGGCCCCGGGGCCGCAGGCCAGATCCACAAACCGGTGACCGAGCCCGCCGACGCGCTCGACGAGCCAGCGGTTGACCTCTTCGAAGAACGGGTGGCTGGCAAAACGGGAAAACCCGTAGCGGTCGTTCTCCGCAGCGGAAGCCTCGACGTCCTGCGGGTACGTCTCGCTCACGACTCCACCCCCGGGTCGGTGTCTCTTGAGTATATCCGCGGGGGCCGTCCACTGCAACCCCGGCAGCCGCCCCGGCCTGGGGCGAAATTACTCGCCGGTCGCAACCGCCTTAGTCTCGCGGCTGGCGATCGCCACGTAGATGGGATTGCGGAGGTATCGCCCCACCATGGTCTTGACCGGGTCCGGCACGGTTGAGGCAAAGAGCGCGGTCTGCCGGGTCGACGGGGTCCGCACCAGAATCTGCTCGACGTCGGATCGGAAACCCATCTCCAGCATGCGATCGGCGGCGTCGAGGACTAGGAGCGTTACGCTGCGCAGGGTGAGGGTCCCCCGCCCCAGATGGTCGAGGACGCGGCCGGGGGTGCCTACGACGATGTGCGGCTTGTCCCGCAGGTGCGTCACCTGTCGCGCGCTCGGCTCGCCCTCTGAGATGGCAACGATCCGCAGGCGCGTGTGCGCACCGAGGGCCCCCAGGGCGGCGGCCACTTCCCGAGCCAGATCGCGGTTCGGCACAAGCACGAGCCCCTGCACGGCTTTGCTCCGCGGATCCAGCCGCTGCAGCATCGGGATGCCGAATGCGGCGGTCCGGGCGGACCCCGCCTCGGCGCGAGCCACCAGGTCCCGGCCGGTCTTCAACGCCGGGATGACCTGCGCCTGAATCGGAGTCGGGGAGGACCACCCCAGCTCGCGGATCGCCTTCTGGAGCCGGGCGTCGACCAACCCGTCAAACCCTGTCCCACGCGATTGTCCCGCCATCAACTCCACCCACCGAGGTTCGCGCCATCGACCCAGACGGACCCAAGTGGGAGGTCCCGGGAACAGGCACAACGGGAGAGCCCAGGCCCTCCCGCCGTCAACGGACGCAATGTTGAGTTGGCCGGCATATGTGGCCCCATTATTCTATAATAGAGAGGCGCGGCGGTCAATTGGCGGGAGGGACGGTGGGTGGCGGCGGAGCGGAAGCGGTCGATCCGGCGAGAGCACTCCGACGGGGCGGGACCGGCGCCAGCCGGGAAACCACGTCCGCGGCCGGTTTCCCCATCGCCCGACGTCCGGTTGGAGATCCGCGACGCCCGGGAGATCCGGCCCGAGCTCCTCGAGTTCTTCCCGTACGAATTTCCGGGATCGCCCGCCACCGTCGAAATTTCCACGGACGAGTTCACCGCGGTCTGCCCGTGGTCGGGCCTCCCCGACTTCGGGACGGTCACCGTCCGATACCTCCCCCGCGCGCGTGTGTTGGAACTGCGCGCATTCAAATACTACCTGCTCTCCTACCGAAACGTCGGGGTCTATCAAGAGCACGCCGCGAACCGAATCCTCTCCGACCTCGTGCGCGTCACATCGCCAAAGTGGATGGACCTGGAGCTGGATTACCGCGTCCGAGGGGGCGTGCACACGGTCGTTCGCGTGCGCTGGCCGACCTGAGCCGTGCAGCTACGAACGGCCCGCATCGCGGAGATCGGCGTGGTGGGGGGGGCCTACGCCGCCCTCACCCTCCTGGTGGCCCCCGCTTCCTACGGCCCTCTGCAGTTGCGCTTCGCCGAAATGTTAAAACCGCTGGTGATCTGGGAACCGTCCTTGATCCCGGCGTTTGTCATCGGCAATTTCTTAAGCAATCTGCCGAGCCCGTTCGTCGGACCGTGGGAGCTCATCTGGATGCCGCTGGCGAACCTCGTCGGTGGATGGGCCTGCTGGCGGGTCGGACGGGTCAACGCCTACCTCGGCGCGACGGTGTACGCGGTGATCATCGGAGCCGCGGTCACCACGATGCTCTCCGCCCTGCTCCGCGCGCCGTTCCGAGCGCTGGTCTCGCCGCTGGTCGGGAGCGAAATGATCCTCTTGATCGCCGGGGTCCCCATGATGCACCCCGTGCACGTCGCGCTGCAACGCCTGCGCGGGCGGACCGCCGGGGGGACCGCGCCGCGCTAGGCGGCCCGGCCAGGTCCGCGAAGTCTCGGCGATCGGCGGGGCGTTTGGGTCAGCGTTCCCCGGGCAGTTCCGGGGGACGCCGCTCGTGCCATGGGGTCGCCCGCTCATAGGCGTGGGCGATGGCGAGGATCGTCGCCTCGTCCATCGGGCGGCCCACGATCTGCAGCCCGACGGGCAGGCCGTCGGCGCCGAAGCCGCACGGCACCGAGATCGCGGGGAGCCCCACGAGGTTGATCAGCCGCGAGAACCGGGTGAGGAGGCCGCGCACCTCGACCTCGCGCCCGCCGATCGTGAGCGTCCTCTGGCCAATGGCCGGCGCCGTGGTGGGCACCGAAGGGAGCACCACCGCCGCGTAGGGGGCGAGCCACTGATCGACCTCGCCCAGCAACAGGGCGCGGACCTTCTGCGCACGCAGGTATTGGGTGGCCGTCACGAACACTCCCTGGCGGAGCAGGTCGAGCGTCTCCGGCCCGTAGTCCTGCGGCCGCTCACGGATCCACCCCTCGTGCACGCTGGCGGCCTCGGCCAAGATAACCGCGGTGGCCGCGGCCCGGGCGTCGTTTGGCCGGGGGAACCGGACGTCCTCCAACCGCAGGCCGAGGGACGTCAGGACCTCCAGCGCGGTGCGAAACCGCGACCGCACCTCGTCGGTCATCTCCTCATGGTACTCGTCGGCGATCACGCCCAGGCGCCCACCCCGGATCGGCCCCCCGAGACCGGCGTGAAAATCCGGCACGGAATGGCCAAGCGTTGTCGGATCGGCGGGGTCCGGGCCGGCGATCGCCTGGAGCACGAGGGCGGCATCCTCGACGGTGCGGGTGATCGGCCCGATGTGATCGAGGGTCCACGAGAGCGGAAGTACCCCGTGGCGGCTGACCCGGCCGTAGGTGGGTTTGAGCCCCACGACGCCGCACACCGACGCCGGGATGCGGATGCTGCCGCCGGTGTCCGTCCCGAGCGACACCGGACCCAGTCCGGCGGCGACGGCCGCACCCGACCCCCCACTCGATCCCCCGGGGATGCGGTCGGTGCCCCACGGGTTCCGGGTGGGGCCGTAGTGCGGATTGTTGGTCGTCACCCCGAAGGCGAACTCGTGCAGGGCGTTCTTTCCGAGGAGAACCGCCCCCGCCTCCCGCAGCCGCCTCGTGACGGTGGCGTCGCGGGTGGGAACGTGCTCGGCAAGGATCCGCGAGCCGCACGTCGTGCGCGTCCCCCGCGTATCGATAAGATCCTTGAGCGAAATGGGGATCCCGTGCAGCGGTCCCCGGTACCGTCCGCCGGCGATCTCCCGTTCCGCCTCCCGGGCCTGGGCCAGAGCCACCTCGGCCGTCACGGTGATGAACGCGTTCAGCACCCGACACCGTTCGATGCGGGCGAGCAGCGATTCAACGAGCGTCACCGGCGAGAGCGCACCGGTCCGGATTTGAGGCGCCAGTTCGGCAACGGAGGCGTAGGCCAGTTCGCTCACCGCGGCCGGGCCCCCGGGGTCATCGCCCCCCACGGTTTGGGGGTGAACGCCGGCTCCAGGCCGGCGATCGGCAGCGCCGTCAGGCGGTCGAGGTCCGCGTAGAGGGTGTCGACGAGCGGGAGCAACCGCTCCAGGTCGGCCCGGGTCACCCGGACCCCGGCCAGGTGCGCGATCCGCCCGAGGTCATCGACGGTGAGCATGCCGGGCGGCCCGCCTCCCCTCCCCTTAGACGCGCGCCCGGGCCTGTCCGCTCTGCACCCGCTTCCACGAGAGCAGCACAGCAAGGGAGATGATCACGGCGACGATGATCTCGGGGATTCCATGGGTGAGGGCCACGGCCCACGCCACTTTGGCCGGCAGATAGTGGCGGGCCACGCCGAGTCCGAGCACGAGAATGGTGTTCGTCGCGGTGCCGACGATCGCGGCGACCGTAATGCCCCACCACTCGCCGGCCGGACGCGCGGCAAGATAGGCCCAGGCGGCAAAGATGCCGATGAAGATCCGCGGCACGATCGCCACGATGGGGTCCTTGAACATCGGGGTCGTCGATTGCAGAAAACTGTAAATGCCGAAGATGATCCCAATCAGTCCGCCGACGATGGGCCCCTCCAGGATTCCTCCGATGATCGCCGGCACGTGCATGATGGTGGCATTGATCCCGGTCGGCATCGGGATGAAGCCGAGACGGGTGGCTCCAAGGAAGATGGCGATCGCCCCGAGGACTCCGGAGATCACGATCCCACGCGTGGAGAGACCCCCCTGACGTGCCTCCTGCATCTCCTCACCCCCCTCCGGCCCTCCCCCTGCGCGACCCGAGGACGGAACCGGCTGTACCGGCACATTCCCCGCCGGGCGGGGGGCCCCCTGCCGTCGCGGCGCCACCGCCCGGCCCGGCCCCGCGCTGGAAACGGGCCCGCTCTTAGAATGGAAAGCGGACGAACAGCATGGCCACAAGAAAGGCGAGGGCCACGGCGGGGGCGAGCCAGTCCTGCGGCCGTCCGGGGAGGATGGCGTAGGTGGTTCGACCTTCGCCTCCCATATACGCCCGGGCTTCCATGGCCACGATCAGCTCTTCCCCGCGCCGCAGCGCGAAGGTAAACAAGGGGACGAGAATGGGGAGAAGCCGCCGAGTCGTCGCCACGAAGTTCCCGCGCCCGCCGCGAATGGTGCCGCCGCGGGAGGCCTGGGCTTTCAGGAGCCGCTCCGCCTCCAGGGCAAACGTCGGAATGAATCGGAGCGCGATCGTGACCACCAGCGCCAGTTCGTGCGAGGGCACCCGCAGCCGCCGAAACGGGCGGAGCAGACGTTCGATGCCGTGCGTGAGCTCGGTCGTCCGGGTCGATAGGGTGAACACACTCGTCACCAGGAGCAACTCGACGAAACGCGCCGCGGAGATGACGACCAGGCGGACGACCGCCGCCGTCACGACCACCCCACCCCATTGAAAGATCACCGGGCTGGTGGGATCGTAGTTGCGACCGAAGAGCAGCAGTTGCAGCAGCGCGAGAATGACCAGGAACGGAATGGCCGGGATGAGACCGCGCAGCGCGTACGAATATGGGATGCGGCCGAGCGCCACCACCGCCGCGCAGGCGATCAGCAGGGACGCGTTGCCGAGGATGGTGGGGGTGAAGCTCACCGCGGTGGTCAGCAGGAACGCCGCAATAATCTTCGCGCGGGGGTCCAGCCGGTGCAGGTACGAGCCGGTCGGCAGATACTGCCCGATCGTAATGTTGCGGAGCAGCTCGAACTCGTTCACGGACCCTCGCTCAACAGGGCCGCCAGGGCACGCTCGGCCTCCTCGACGGTCAGCGCATCGGGGCGCACCGGGTACCCTCGCGCGCGCAGCCGCTGGACGACCTGGGTGGCCTCGGGGGGCGCGAGGCCGAGCGCGGCGAGGCGGGCGCCGTCGCTGAACACCTCTCGCGGGGTGCCGGTCGCCACCACCGCCCCGTCGTGAAGGACGCAGAGCCGATCGCTCAGCCGTGCCACCTCCTCCATGTCGTGAGAGACGATCACCAGCGTCATCCCGTCGCGGGTGCGGAGGTCCCGGATGCGCCCCCGAAGCTCCTCGCGGCTGCCCGGATCCAACCCCGACGTGGGCTCGTCCACCACGAGCACCCGGGGCCGCAACGCGAGTACACCGGCCAGCGCTGCCTTCCGTAACTCGCCGCCGCTCAGGGTAAAGGTGTACCGGTCCTTGAAGGCGTTGAAGGGAAGACCGACCGTCTCCATCGCCCAGCGGACGCGTTCGCGGATCTCCAAGAACGGGAGGCGAAGCTGCCGGGGCCCGTACGCGATGTCGTCGCCGACCAAGCGCTCGAACACCTGGTTTTCCGGTTCTTGAAAGACGAGGCCCACGGCGCGCCGGACCGCGGCCAGATCGACGCCCCGGCTGCCCAGATCGTGCCCGGCGACGACCACGCGCCCCCGGGCGGGACGCATCAGTCCGTTGAAATACTGGATCAGGGTGGACTTTCCGGACCCGGTCTGGCCGATGATCCCGACGGCTTCGCCGGGATAGATGCTCAGGCTGACGCCGCACAGGGCTTGGTGCTCGAACGGGGTCCCCGCCATGTAGGTGTGCCAGAGGTCTTCCACCGCAATCAGAGGTGGTTCCGGCGGCCGCGCGGCAGCCGTGGTGCCGGCGTGCTCGCCCAGGTCGATCACCGGAGGATGGGGGCCCGCGCCGCCACTGCCTGCACGATCTCGTCCACGGTCAGGAGGCCCGCCGGGAACGTCGGAAACCGGCGGCGCAGCCGGCCGGCGAGCGCGGCCGCGCCAGGGACGTCGAGGCCGATGCGGCGCAGCACTTCTGCTTGGGCGAACACCTCACGCGGCGTCCCGGCCAGCCGAATCGTCCCATGGTCTAGGACGATCGCCCGATCGGCCACGGCCACCTCGCCCATCAGGTGGGTGATGGACACGATCGCCGTCCCGCGGCGGCGCAGGACCGCGAGCACCTCCCCCACCTCCCCTCGCCCTCGCGGGTCCAGCATGGAGGTCGCCTCGTCGAGGACCACGCATTCGGGCTGCATGGCGAGCACGCCGGCGATGGCCACCCGCTGCTTTTGCCCGGCCGACAGGAGGTGGGGCGGACGGTCTCGCGCCTCCCACATCCCGACGGTCTCCAGGGCCTGGCGAACCCGCCGCCGCAGCTCGGCGTGGGGCACGCCCAGGTTCTCGGGGCCGAAGGCGACATCTTCCTCCACGATCGTGGCCACCATCTGGCTTTCGGGGTGCTGGAACACCATGCCGACGGTCTGACGGATAGCCCGCAGGCACCGCGGGTCGGCGGTATCCATGCCGCGGACACGGACCGTTCCCCGCTGGGGACGCAGGAGCCCGTTCAGATGGCGGGCGAGGGTGGATTTCCCGGACCCGTTCGGGCCGATGATCGCCAAGTGCTCTCCGGGGGCGACCTCCAGCGAGACGCCGCGGAGCACCCGGACATCGCCGCCACCCTGCCGCGCACCCGTGGCGGGCGCGTCCCTGGCAAGGGAGGCGGCATACGAAAACTCCACGCCGTCGCAGACGATGAGGGGGGCGGACATCAGGCGCCACCGCCGAGGAGGTAGCAGGCGGCCGCGGCGAAGATGCGGCAGGCTTCGACGAGATCAGCCACCCGGACGAACTCATCGACCTGATGGGGGATCGTCACATCTCCCGGGCCGATCGTCACGATGGGCACGTGGGCCCAGGCGTGCAGGAACGTTCCGTCGGTGGCGCCGGGCACCCCGTGGTATCGCGGCGGCCGGCCTTGGACGCGCCGACAGGCGCGCTCGACCGCCGCGACGACCGGCGTGTCCCGGGAGGTCTCCGTCCAGGGCCGCTCTTCGATCACCTCGAGGTCGCCCGTGCAGCCGGGGAGACCGGCGATCGCCGCCTCGACGGCGGCGGCGAGGTCCCGGCGGATCTCCGCATTCGCTTGCCCCGGGATCGTCCGGACGTCGAGCCCGACCAGGGCCTGCGCGTGGATCACGTTGAGCTGCGCCTCAGTGCCCGCCGCCAGCACGGTGGGGGTGACGCTGGGCTCGCCGAGCAGAGGATGGCTCCCGTGACGCGCGACGTATCGCCCCTCGAGCGTCTGCACCTGGGCGACAAACGCCGCTGCCGCGGGGATGGGGTTCACCCCGCTCTTCGGCATCGCGCCGTGGGCCATCTTCCCCCCGAACCGCGCCAGCGCACGGAGCGCCCCCTTCTGGACGAGGCAGATGTCGTTGGCCTCAGGTTCGCAGACGATCGCCCCGCAGGCCCCCTCGGCCCAACCGTTCTGGATGAACGACTTGATGCCGAGCATCATCCCCTCTTCGTCGGCGACGACGGCGATGCGGATCCGACCGGGCACCCCCACCCCGGCGTCGCGGATCGCGCGAACCGCGGCGATGGCGGCGGCGACCCCGCCCTTCATATCGGCGGCCCCCCGCCCGAAGAGGCGCCCGTCGGCGATCGAGCCGCCGAAGGGCGG
>DATEHM010000296.1:0-3540 GCA_035279545.1 bacterium
CGATCGGCCCCGCCCCCGCCGCCCGGCAAGCCGCCGCCCCCATCGCCGCATCGGGGCGGATGTCCGCGCTGCCGATGTCCAGATCGTAGATCACCGCGGCGGGCACGATGGGGACCCGCGCCCGGGGGGCGGGGTGCCCGATCCCACGGGCTTCCAGATACCCAACCGCCCCATCCGCGGCCGCGAGGCCGAAGGCGCTCCCGCCGCAGAGGAGCACCGCGTGAACCCGCTCCACGAGGTTCTCCGGTCGGAGGAGGTCGGTCTCGCGGGTCCCGGGGGCGCCGCCCAAAACCGCCCCGCCGGCGACGGCGCCGTCCCCGCACAACACCGCGGTGCACCCGGTGAGGTGCTCCAGGTCGGTGGCGTGGCCGACGGTGATGCCCGGCACATCGGTGATCGCGGCGCCGGCGGTCACCGGCCCGGCTCCCGCACCCGGAGGTCGCCGGCGACGACTCGCCGGATCTCGCCGTCGTCGAGCCGGACGAGAAGGGCCCCCGCGTCGTCGACATCGAGCGCGGTCCCCTCGATCGCCCCGTCGGGCATCTCCACGCGAACGGACCGGCCGAGCGTGTCCGATATCTCGCGCCACCGCCGCAGCATCCCCCCGGTCCCCCCGGTCCCCAGCTCGGCGTACCCCTGATCCAACTCCCGCAGCACAGCCCGGATCAACCCCTCCCGATCCACCGGGTGACCGAGCAGGGCCTGCAGGGAGGTGGCCGGATACCCCCCGACCAACGGAAGCGCGGCGAGGGGGATGTTCGCATTGATCCCGACGCCCACCACCACCCACTCGGCGCCGGCGGTCGCCTCGGTGAGGATGCCGACGATCTTGCTCCCGCCGACGAGGACGTCGTTGGGCCACTTCACGCGGGCGGGGAGCTCGGTGATCTCGCGGATCGCCCGGGCGGTGGCGACCGCGGCCGCGAGACCCACGAGCGAGACGCGCTCCAGGGGGAACGCGGGGCGCAGGATCACGGAAAGCCAAATGCCGCCGCGGGGCGACGCCCAGGGTCGCCCGAGGCGCCCGCGTCCGGCGGTCTGCTCATCCGCCAGAACGACGGTCCCCTCCGGAGCCGGGAGCCCGGTCAGTTGTACGGCCAGGTCGTTCGTCGACGGGAGCGACTCGTGCCAGCAGACGGTGCGGCCGATCAGGCGGGTGCCGAGGTTGGCGAACCGGTCGGCGCTCATCGATCGGCCCCCGCCGCACTCGGGTCCGGGAGACACGCTCGCACGGCCTCGCGATCCGGGAGCGCACCGACCAGGGCTTCCACCGACGCGCCGTCCGGGAGCCGCAACCCGGGAACCAGCTCGGCGAGGGGGACGAGCACAAACGCCCGGCGGCGCAGTTCGGCGTGCGGGATCACCAGGTCCGGCGTCGCCAGCTCGAGCGCATCATAGAGGAGGATGTCGATGTCGATCGTCCGCGGCCCCCATCGTATCGTCCGCACGCGGCCCAGCCGCGCTTCGACCTCCAGGCAGCGCGCCAGCAGCGCGGCGGGGGCGAGGGTCGTCCGAGCCTGCACCACCTGGTTGAGGAAGGCGGGCTGATCGATCTTTCCCCAGGGAAGCGATTCGTAGACGTGGGAGACGGCGACGATGCGGAGGTCTGAGGCGTCGAGGAGGGCCCTGGCCTGCGCCAGCATGTGTGCGCGGTCGCCCAGGTTGGAGCCCAGGCTCAGGAACACGGAGGCGGGGCCCTCGGCGCCTTCCCGCGTGCGCCCCAGGGCTTCCCATCCTTCGCGCAGCACGAACGCCCCGAGGAGGAGGGCCGCCGCCGGGTCGGCCCACCGCAGCCCTCCGCGCTGGGCGACGAGCCCGACGAGCACCACGCCGGCCATCAGGCCGCAGGCCAGGTTCCCCATCGCGTCCTCGCGCAGGGCCTCGCTCCCCAGCACCCGCGCCACCCGCCGCTTCGCCGAGGAGAGCCACGGCATGCCGAGCAGCGCCGCCAGAGATACCCCAAACCCCCAGAGCCCGGGCGCGACCCCGGCCGCGCCGCGGATGCGCTCGACGGCCCCGAGGAAGATGTAGGCGGCCAGCACCAGCAGACACCCCGCGACGATGCGGGCGGAGAGACGCTCGGCGGCGGCGACACGCCGGACGTCCCAATCGGAAGCGGACCTGGCCTCGACCAGCAGCCGCCACAGCACCACTGCGCCGGCGATCAACTCGATCAGGCTGTCCAGGCCGAACACCTCGAGGGACAGGCTGCGGGCGGCGACGCCGGCGGCGACCGCCACGCCGCCTTCCGCGAGCATCCAGGCCATGGAAACCCACTCCAGGAGGATCGCGCGCCGGAGGGGGGCACGGGACCCGGCGGCTGCCGCCGCGATCATGCGCGCCGCCGCCGCGTGACCTCGACCGCGGCGGAGGCGAGCGGCCCGCCCAGCTGCACGTGGGGCTTCCGGACGCGCACCGTCACCGCCTCCACCCGTTCGATCTCCAGCAGGCGGTGCGCCACCGCCTCGGCCACCCTCTCGAGCAGCCGGTAGCGCTCCCCCAGCAGCACGTCGCGCACCCGCCCGTAGACATCCCGGTAATCGAGCGTGTCGACGATCTCGTCGCTGTGCCCGGCACGGTGCAGGGCGGCTTCCACCGTCACGTCCACGAGGAAGACCTGTCCCTTCGCCTGCTCCTCCGGGGTCACCCCGTGGTAGGCGTAGAACGCCATCTCGCGCAGCACGATCCGGTCGGGCACCGCCTACGCGCCTCCGGCGGCCGGGGGCGTCCCCCGCACGATGGCGTCGGTCATCCGCGCAACCCGCACCATGGCTTGCACGTCGTGCGCGCGCACGATGTCGGCGCCGTTCATGATCGCGACCGCCACCGTCGCGGCCGTCCCCTCCACCCGCTCATGCACCGGAAGGTTCAACACCTTCCCGATGCTCCCTTTGCGCGAGGTGCCGATGAGGATCGGACGGCCCAGCACGGTTAAGTCCCGCAGTCGGCGGAGGATCTCCATGTTCTGCGGCACGGTGAGCCCGAACCCGTACCCCGGGTCCACTAGCATCTGCGTCTCCGCGATCCCGGCCTCGGCAGCGGCGCCGATCCGCTCGCGGAGAAATGCCAGGGTCGTGCTGACCACGTCGGCGGTCTCCGCCCGCTGGTCCCAATCCATCAAGACGACGTGCACCCCCGCGCGTGCCACGAGTCGCGCCATCTCCGGGTCGCCCCGCAGGGCCGAAACGTCGTTCACCAGCGCAACCCCGGCATCCAGGGCTGCCCCGGCCACCCTGGCCGAGAAGGTGTCCACGCTCACGGGGATGCCGATCCCGACGAGCCGCCGGATCGCCGGGATGGTTCGGCGGATCTCCTCGGCGACATCGACCGGCGGCGCCCCCGGCCTCGTCGAGCGGCCGCCGACGTCGAGCAGGTCGGCCCCCCCTTCCCGCATCTCCTGCCCGCGCGCCTCCGCGGCCCCCGCATCGCCGTCCAAGCCGTCCCCGGCAAACGAATCCGGGGCCATGTTGATGATCCCCATCACGAACGTCCGCCGGCCGAACTCCAGCCCCAGCGGTCCGCGCCGCGGCGGCGGGGCCC
>DATEHM010000297.1:0-6320 GCA_035279545.1 bacterium
CCAGGTCACCAATCCGCCGATCGATCCGCTGCGCGAGCGGCTGGTGATGTCGCTCCGGACGCTCCTGGGGAGCCGCGCGAACTACCTCGAGGAAACCCCCGAGCACGCGCGATTGATCGAGCTGGAGAGTCCGCTCCTCACGAACGCGCAGCTCTCGCAGCTGTGCGCGCTCGAGGGCGTCCGGTCCCGAACGCTGCCCGCCGTCTTCCCCGCCGCCCAAGGGGGGGAGGGGTTGGAGCGGGCGGTCGTCCGGCTCTGCGACGAGGCGGTCTACCATGTGGAGGAGGGCACGGGTCTGCTCATCCTCTCCGACCGCCGCGCGGACGCCGCGTCGGCGCCGATCCCGATGCTCCTCGCCGTCGGGGCCGTGCATCAGGAGCTCATCCGGCGCGGGCTGCGGATGCGGGTGAGCCTGATCGCCGAGACCGGGGAGGCCCGCACCGTCCACCACCTTGCGGCCCTGATCGGGTACGGGGCCAGCGCCGTGAACCCGTACCTGGTCTACGCGCTGATCGCGGACGAAGCGGAGCGCGCCGCCCGCGAGCCGGCCGATGCCCTCGCCAGCTATCGCCGGACGATCGAGTCGGGGCTGCTCAAAGTGATGTCCAAAATGGGGATTTCGACGGTCAGCAGCTACCACGGCGCGCAGATCTTCGAGGTCCTGGGATTGGATCACGCCCTCGTGGAGTTTGCGCTGACCGGCACCCCATCGCGCCTCGGCGGGATCGGCCTGGCGGAGATCGCGGACGATGTCCTGGCCCGGCACCGCCGCGCGTTCGGCGCCGCCGCCCCTCGCGGGCTCGGCGATCCCGGGCTGGTCCGGTTCCGGAAGGACGGAGAGTACCACGCCTTCCATCCCAACGTCGTTCGCACCCTGCACCGGCTGGCGCTGAGCGGCAGCCAGGACGATTATCTCGCCTACGCCTGGGAGGTGCTCCACCGGCCGCCAACGGCGCTGCGCGACCTGTTCGAATTTCGAACCGAGACCCCGGTGGCCCTGGAAGAGGTGGAGCCGGCGGAGGCGATCGTCCAGCGGTTCGTCGTGTCCTCGATGTCGCACGGATCGCTGGGCAAGGAAGCGCACGAGACCCTGGCGATCGCGATGAATCGCCTCGGGGCGAAGAGCAGCAGCGGAGAGGGGGGGGAGGATCCCGCCCGCTACGCCCCCCGCGCCGATGGTGCCTGGGCGAACTCCGCGGTGAAGCAGATCGCGTCGGGCCGCTTCGGCGTGACGACCCAATACCTGGTGGCGGCGCAGGAGCTCGAGATCAAGATGGCGCAGGGGAGCAAACCCGGCGAGGGCGGGCAGATCCCCGGATCGAAGGTGACGGAGGAGATCGCCCGGATCCGGCGCGCCCAGCCCGGGATCTCGCTGATCTCGCCGCCCCCCCACCACGACATCTACAGCATCGAGGATCTCGCGCAGCTGATCTACGATCTCAAACAGGGAAACCCCCGGGTGCGGGTGTCGGTCAAGCTCGTCAGCGAAGCCGGCGTGGGCACGATCGCCGCCGGGGTGGCCAAGGCGTACGCCGACACCGTGCACATCGCGGGCTGCGACGGCGGGACGGGCGCCTCGCCCCTCGAGTCGATCAAGAACGCCGGCGTGCCGTGGGAGCTGGGGCTGGCCGAGACCCAGCAGACCCTCGTGGCGAACAACCTCCGCGGGCGCGTGCGGGTGCGGGTGGACGGCGGGATGAAAACGGCCCGCGACGTTGTGATCGCCGCGCTGCTGGGCGCGGAGGAATACGGCTTTGGCAGCGCCGCGGTGGTGGCGCTGGGGTGCGTGATGGCCCGGCAGTGCCACCTCAACACCTGCCCGGTCGGCATCGCCACCCAGCGGGCGGATCTGCGGGCGAAGTTCCCCGGCACCCCGGAACGGGTCATCCACTTCTTCCTCACGATCGCCGAGGACGTGCGGCGGATCCTCGCCGCGCTCGGCCGGCGGGCCGTGTCGGAGGTGGTGGGGCGGGCGGACCTCCTGCGCGTCCGAGAGGACATCCCGGTGCCGCGCGCCAAGCGGCTGGTGTTGGACGCGGTGCTCGCCGACCCCGACCCCTCGGGGACCCGCGCCCGGCGCCACGTCCAGGAGCGAAACGATCGGCCGGGCGAGCCGTTCGATGACCGCATCCTTGTCGAGATCGGGGACGAGCTGGCCGCGGGCCGCCCCGTCGACCGGACGTTCCCGATCCGGAACGTCGACCGGACGGCGGGCGCGCGCATCGCCGGCGCGATCGCCAGGAACCGCGGGGACGCCGGGCTTCCCGACGGCACGATCACCCTGCGGTTCACCGGCAGCGCCGGCCAGTCGTTCGGGGCGTGGTGCCTCGCCGGGATGCGATTGCTCCTGACCGGGGAGGCCAACGACTACGTCGGGAAGGGGATGACCGGCGGCGAGATCGTGATCACCCCGCAGGAGTCGCTCCGGCCGGAGTCGTCCCGGCACGTCGTGGTCGGCAACACGGTTCTCTACGGGGCGACGGGGGGCCGGTTGTTCGCCGCCGGCCGGGCCGGGGAGCGGTTCGCGGTCCGGAACAGCGGCGCGACCGCCGTGGTGGAGGGGCTCGGCGACCACGGCTGCGAGTACATGACGGGTGGGATCGTCGTCGTGCTGGGGGAGACCGGCCGAAACTTCGGGGCGGGCATGACCGGCGGCGTCGCCTACGTCCTCGACGAGCGGCAGACGTTCGATCGCCGGGTTAACCCGGCCCTGGTGACGATCGAGCCGATCGCCGACGGCGCGGACACCGCCGAGCTCCATCGTCTCGTGACGGCGCACCGGGAGGCGACCGACTCTCCGCGGGCACGGGCGATCCTCGAGGACTGGGACTCGTCGGTGGGCCGGTTTTGGAAGGTGGCGCCGCGCGCCGTCCCGACCGCTCCCCAAGCCTCTCCCGCGTCTCCGGAGCGTCACCGGGGGAACTGACCGTCTCCGCATGCCGCTTGCGGGCGATCCTGAGCCCGCGCCGCGTCGCTGTGATACAATCTGGACCTGAGGGGACCAGCGGCGATGACGGCGTACGAACACCTGGAGGCATTTTTCCGCGGCGAGGACGAGGTGGTTGCCGCCTACCTGTACGGTCAGCCGGCCACGGAACGGACCTGGCCCGACTCCGATATTGAGATCGCCCTGCTGTTCCGCCACGCCATGGGGGCGGAGGCGATCGCCGAATACCTCGAGGGGCTGGCCAGCAGCAACCCATTGGGGGAGTGTCCCGGCATCCTCATGCCCTTCGCGTTGAACGCGCACATCCTCCCGGTCGTCCACGAGGTCCTCACCTGGGGGCGGGTGTTCGCGGACAACGATCCGCCGGAGCGCGAGACGTTTGTCCAGCGCACGACCGAGCGCTTGGAGCAGGAGCGTCCGCGGCTGCTGGAGGAGGCCCACGAGTCGATCATGCAGGCGCGGACCTTCGGGCTTCCCACCTCCGGCGATCCCGTGCCCACTATCGCGCAGCTGTCGCGCCCCCTTGATCCCGTCCGGATCGGCTGGCGGTTCGGCCGGGTGCTGACCTCGGTGCCGATCATCGAGATGTTCACCCGGGACGTCGAGGCCGTGGCCCAGGACGCCGAGCGGGTCACCCAAATCATCGGCGTGTTCGGCAACGCCAGCGGGGCGGCCACGGGCATCGCCAAGGCGATGCTGACCACCTTCGGCATCCCGCGCCCCAGCCGGCGGTGGGAGGTGTTCCTGCCCCTCGCCGACACCGGCATCATCCCGATGGAACTCGCGCTCCACCTCTCCGCGATGGTGGAAACGCGGTGGACACTGTTGACCGGCACCGGCGCCATGGTCCCCGAGCGGGTCATCTCCCAGATTCGCAACTACCTCCCCCCCATTATCACCTTTGCCCGTCGGGCTTCATGGACCACGGAGCTGCCTGGCCTCTCCACCAACCAGCGGCTTCACTGATCGCGGGAACGGGGAGGGCAATGTGGCGTAACGGATCAACCGCAGTCGTCGAGCGCGCACGCCCGCCGATCCCCGGCGAGGCGCCGGGGGGCGTCTCCTCGGCCGCCGAGGGGGTGCCGCGCCTGGCTCGGGGGCGGGCGCTGGCGGGGGTCGCCTTCCTCGTCGTGCTGGCGGCGTCGGTGACGGCGTTCGCGTCCATCGAGCAGCGCGATGCCTGGATGGCGGCCCATCCCCGGGTGCCCAACCTGATCGGTCAGACCGTCGCCGAGGCCGCGCAGATGGTCGTGCCGCTGCGCTTCGGGATTATCGTCGCCGGGCACCGCGAGGATCCGCACGCGCCGATCGGGGTGGTCCTCGCCCAGGATCCCGCGCCGGGCCGCCCGCTCCTACGGCGCTCGATCGTTCAGCTGACCGTCAGCGAGGGATCGGGCACCGTGCCCCGGCTTCGGAACATGCCGGTGAGCGACGCCGCACGGCGGCTGGAGGCGGTTGGCCTCCGCCTCGGGCGCGTCAGCTATCTCAACGATGACGCCCCGCCCGACACCGTCCTCGAGCAGTTCACCCCCCCGGGCGAGCAGGCGAGCGCCAACGCCGCCGTGGGCGTCTTGGTGAGCCTCGGGCCGATGGAGGTCGGAGCGGCGTCGCTCCCGACGAAGACCCCGGCCGCCGCGCCGCGCGATCCGGGACCGCCGTTGATCCTGCCGATGCCCGCCCACCAGGAGGGGTGCTGTCGTGTCGAATCCGCTTCAGGTGACGGTTCAACCCACCCCGAACGTGAACGCGCTCAAGTTCATCGTCAATCGCCGGATGACCGAGGGGCGCAGCCAAACGTTCACGGACCCGAACACCGCGACGTCCCCGCTGGCCCGTGACCTGCTCACCATTCCCGGGGTGCGGCAGGTCTTCTTCCTCAACGACTTCATCACCGTGACGCGCCAGAACGGGGTCGACTGGGAAGCCCTCGTTCCCCCTGCCGAGGCCGCGATTCGCCGGCACCTCGCCCCCGACGCGTGACCGTTCCCTCTCCCGCCCGCCGGATCGGGAGGCGCGATGCGTAGAGCCCGGTTCGAACGCCTGGTCGCGCGGGCGCTGGACGAACTCCCGGCGCGGTTCGCCGAGCGACTCGTGAACATCGCCGTGATGGTGGAAGCCCGACCGTCCCGCGAGATCGCCGGGGAACTGGGCGGCGACATCCTCGGATTGTATCAGGGAGTGAGCGAACTGGAGCGGTCGCCCATGGCCGCCTACGAACTCCCCGAGGTGGTCGTCATCTACCAGGACAACATCGAGGCGATCTGCCGGACCGATGAGGAAATCGTCGAGGAAGTGCGCCAGACCGTGATCCACGAGATCGGACACCACTTCGGCCTGACCGACGACCAGATGGACGACTAAACTCCCCCAAAGTTGACTTCTTTTTTCGAGCGCAGTACAATGCGTTCCAGACCGACTGGTCAGTCTGGGGTGAGGGGGTTTTGATGGCCACCACCTTAGATCGATTAAACAAGGGGCAGCAGCGCGAAGAGACCCGAAGAAAGATCCTGCACTCCGCAGCACAGGTGTTTGCCGCCAAAGGCTTCCACAACGCCGTGGTCGATGACATCGTCAAGGCCTCGGGGACCTCGAAAGGGGCGGTGTACTTCTACTTCCAGAGCAAGGAGCAGATTTTCCTCTCCCTGGTCGAGGACTACGCCACGACGCTGGCCCGTGAGCTTCAGGTGGCCGTCCAGCGGGCCCGCGGCCTGGTCGCCCAGGTCGAGGCGGCGGTGGCCACCGTGGTGCTGACCTTTCAGGCCGATCGGGATATCGCGAAAATCGTCCTCGTCGACTGGCCGTCGGTGGGGGCCGAGTTCCAGGGGAAGCGGATCGCCCTCAAGGCCATGCTGGTGGAGGTGCTGCGCGGGTACCTCGACCGCGCGGTCGAAGACGGCAAGCTCACCCCCCAGGACACCGAGACCGCCGCGTACGTCTGGATCGGCGCACTCAGCGAGGTGGTGCTCAGGTGGCTGAACACCGGAAAGCCGGATCCCCTCGAGGAAGTGCTGGCCCCCCTGACGCCGCTCCTGCTCCGGAGCGTGGGCTTCACCGTCGTCCCCCTCGCGACCCGGTGACCCCCCCGCCGGGGTCGAATCAGATTCCCGCCGCGGTTCTGGGGACGCTCCGGGCGCGGACGTGGTCCCGATTGATCCAGGCCTCGCTTCTGCGCGGGGAGTTTGTGCTGAGCTCCGGCCGGAAGAGCCCCCACTACATCGACAAGTACCGCTTCGAGACGCGGCCGGACCTGCTGCGCGATATCGCCCGCCTGCTCGCCCACCTCCTCCCCGGCGGGACGACCCGGCTGGCCGGCCCCGCGCTCGGCGGCATCCCGCTCGCGGCGGCGGTCGCGCTTGAGACCGGGCTCCCCTTC
>DATEHM010000298.1:0-15397 GCA_035279545.1 bacterium
GAATGAGCACCGGCACACAGTCCGCCGCGTAGACGGCGAGCCAGACACCCGGATCCGCGGTGATCAGGGCGTCCACGCCGCGAATCGGTCCGCCCCCGGGGCGGCCGTCCCCGCCCCGGCCGATCACGGCGACCTGGTTTCCATGCACCTGCTCGGCTTCGGCGAGCGTCCCAGAGGCAATCCCGAGCGCCGCCGCGACCCGCGCGCGGTTCGCGGTCACGGCCTCCGCCGCATCCCCGACGGTGTAGGCGAGGTTGAGGCGGTGGTAGGCGCCGCCGCTCACCCCGCCCCGTCGTGTGGAAAACGCCGCACGGACGAGCCCGGTCGCCTCCAGGGGAGCGGCGGAAATGAGATCGGCAGTCATACGATCCGCTGGCGGACCACCGCGCTCGCGTAGTCCAGAACCACCACGACGACGGCGATCATCCACAAGGCGGTGGCGGCTTGGCGCCACTGGAGGAGGTTGATGTACTGCTGGAGGATGAACCCGATCCCGCCGCCGCCAACGAACCCGATGACGGTGCTGAACCGGACGTTGATGTCCCAGCGGTAGATCGTGAAGGCGATAAACTGCGGGATGATCTGCGGCACCACCGCGTACCGCACCACCTGCAGCCCGCTGGCCCCCGTGGCGGTGATCGCCTCGATCGGCCCGGCCTCGATGCTCTCGATCGCCTCCGAGTAGAGCTTCCCCAGCGCCGCGATGCTGTGCACGCCGAGCGCCAGCACCCCGGCAAACGGGCCCAGGCCCACCCAGACCGTGAAGATGATCGCCAGCACCAGGGCTTCGATCGACCGGGCGAGGTTGAAAAACGTCCGGGTCAGCCCGTAGACCACCGCGCCAGCCGGGACGTGTGCGGTGAGGTTCTTGGCCCCCAGGAACGAGAGGGGAACGGCGAAGAGCACGCCCATCGTCGTGCCCATCAGGGCGAGGAAGACCGTCTCCACCATCCGGTCGATCACGGTGAGGAACGTCCGGCTGAGATGGACCCGCCCGGCGCCGATCACCACCTCGGCGGTGACGGTGTTGCGGGTGCCCTGCACCTCCGGGGCGGTGAACGCGAGCGTGAACCGCCCTCTGGCGTCCGTGGTAAGCGTCCCCAGCTGCTGGCGCTGGCCGATCTGGTTCTCCCACCAGAGCATCCCCGGGCGGTTCGGGGCGAACCCCTCGCCGGTCGCGGTCACCCGATCTCCGATCGCCCCCTGCACCTTGGAAAGGACGAGGCGCGCGGGAGCGGGCGCGGCCGGCGGGGGCGCCTCGCCTTCGTACTGGAAGGGCGAGGTCCCGATCTGGATCTGCTGATCGCGCTCCAGGACGTCGGGAGACACGAGCGCGGTGGCGAACGGCCCGATGAGATGGGCGCCCCGCCAGAGCTCGCCCAGCCGGATCTGCGTGACGCGCCACCCGTAGGCGTAGGCGAGCACGGTGATGACCGCGAACAGGTAGAACCGCCACGACCGGTACCACGCCGGGGGCTGCCAGCGGCCGGCCGACGGACCCCGGCGGGGCTCCGCGGCGGCCATCAGGTGATCTCCACCTCCACCGCATCGTCGCCGTAGATCTCCCGAAATCGCGCCTCGTCGATGTCGCGGGGGAGGCCGTCGAACACCATCAGCCCGCCCTTGAGCGCGATGATCCGGGTGCCGTACCGGCGAGCCAGGCTGAGGAAGTGGAGACTGCAGAGGACCGTGATGCCGTCCTTCTTGTTCAGCTCCTCGATGTACCGCAGCACGGAGTGGGACGTCGCCGGATCGAGGCTCGCCACCGGCTCGTCCGCCAGGATCAGCTCCGGCTCCTGCATCAGCGCGCGCGCGATCCCGACCCGCTGCTGCTGCCCCCCGGACAGCGCGTCGGCCCGGGCATGGGCGCGCTGTAGAATTCCCACGCGCTCGAGGTTGGCCGCCGCCTGCTCGCCGAGCGTGGCGGGGAAGAAGTTGGCAAGCGCCCACGTCGGTGGGATATAGCCCAGCCGCCCCGCCAGGACGTTGGTGAACACGGAGGCACGGCGGACCAGGTTGAACTGCTGAAAGATCATGCCGATCTTCCGACGGATCTCCCGCAGCGCCTGGGCGGAGGCCGCCGTCACGTCCCGGCCCTGGAACACAATCCGCCCCGAGGTGGGATCGATCAGGCGGTTGATGCACCGCAGCAGCGTGGACTTGCCCGACCCGGACAGGCCGATGATGACGAGGAACTCGCCGCGGGCGACCTCAAAACTGACGTCCGACAGCGCAACGGTGCCGTCGCCGTACACCTTCGTCAGGTGCTCAATCCGCAGGACGGGCTCGCTCACCGCCGCCCCCCCGCCGCCGCCCCCGGGGGACTGCGGAAGCGCCCCGCCCGCGTCCCGATGGCGCGGGATCTAGGGGATCCCGGGCGCGTCAGCCACCCCTACTCGGTCACGCCCGCGTACTTCTGGACATCCCGGACGACGTTGAAGAACGCATCTAAGTTCGGCACGGCGACGTGGTACTTGGTGACGAGGAGGTGGTAATCGGCGAGCGCTTCGATCTCGTACAGCGACTTCAGCGCCTCCAGCCCGGCCGGCTGCTGCGAGAACTGGAGGAGGGCGTTCGTGACCCGGTCCTTCACATCGGCGGGCAGGCCCTTGCGGACGCTGACCGTGTCATTAGGGATGGGGTCGGACTTCCAGATCACCTTCAGCTTCTGCATCACGTCCGGCAGAGTCTTCTGGACGGTCGCCCGCGCGTCCTCAAACACCGCCCCCGCGTCCGCCCGCCCCTGGTACACGGCGAGCACGACGTTGGGGTGAGACCCGGCGAAGACGCTCTGGCCGAAGAACTTGTCCGGGTCATACCCGGCCTTCTTCAGGCCCGCTTTGGGGAACAGGAATCCCGAGGTGCTCGCGGGGTCCACGAAGGCAAACCGCTTGCCCTTGAGGTCGGCCAGCGAGTTGATCCCCGAGGTCGCCTGGGTGATGATCTCCGCCCGATAGTAGGGGAGGCCGAACCGAACCGTCACCAGCCGCACCTCCACCCCGTACTTCTGGTGGGCGAGGACGTAGGAGAACGTATTCAGCCAACCGATGTCGGCGCGGCCGGCTCCCATCGCCTCGATCACCCCGGCGTAGCTCGTCGCCACGAACGATTCGAAGTGGTATCCGGTCGCGATCTCAAGGAGGTGGGCGATCCGGTTGCCGCTCTCGAGGATCGTCCGCGCCTCGCCGGAGGGGACGAACGCCATCACCAGCTTCGTCTCCGCCGGGGCCGGAGCGACCGGGGCGAACGCGAGCGCCGCGAAAACCAGAGCCGCACAGAGCCCCAGACCGACCAGGCGCCGAGTTGTCACCGAGGGCCTCCCCGAAGTGCGTGTGGGCCGTAGTTTCTTGTGGCTCCCCGGTTTCTCCTCCCCGCGCCGCCCGCGGATCGAAGGCGCTGGGGGTTCGTCGGCCGTAGGGTGGATGCGGACGCCCTGCCTCGTGGACGGGCCCGCCGGCTTAGGCGACCTGGCGGTGGCCGCGCGGCCGGGTCTTCGCCTCGACCGGCGACGGGGGGACCGGGAGGGGGAACGGCAGAGAGGCGAGTTCGTGCCGCCGTGCCTCCCACAATCGGTCCAGCTCGCGGACGATCTCCACCAGCCGGGCCCGGACCTCCCGGGGGAGAGGGTGGCCCGAGCCCTGCTGGTAGAGCATCAGGCGTTCCTGCGAAAGCCGATTGATCAGGTCCCCGGTGGTCGGAGCATGGGCGGCGAGCGATCCGCCGTCGCCACGCGCCAGGGCACTCAGCCTGCGCTTCGGCGCCGCCCGCCCCTCGGGCCCCCGGCCCGCCCGCCTCAGCACCGCGAGTACCCGCAGGACCGGCAGGAGCTGCAGCCATTCTCATGGATCAGCGAATTGCCGCAGTCCGGGCACACCCCGGCGAAGGTGAGCAGCGGTTGCTGAATCTCCGCGACCGGCCGGTCGTGCGTCGATCGGCCCGCCGCCGGCTGTGCGGCGAGGTCGACCGGCTCGTCGGCCCCACCGCCGTTCGTGTGCCCGTTGGTCAACCGGGGCTCGGGCAGCCGGTCGGCCATCGGAAAGACGAGGTCCGGACGGAAGCCGGGTCCGTAGAGCGCCCGCCCTACGGCCAGGGCCACGCCTTGGGCGACGGTGGTGACCCGCACGATCGTGCCGTCCCCGGACCGATCGATCGCCACCTCCCGGGATTGGACGCGCCACAGCTGCTCGATCACGTCGCGCGGATCGGCGCCGGTGCGCAGCGCCAGCGAGGCCATCCGGCCGATCGCATCGGCCTCGACGTCGAGCGATTGCACGAAGACCTCGCACACCCCCCGGCTGTCCTCGTTGATCGTGACGTAGATCCGGCCGCGCGGAGTCTCGATCCGCTCCGTCCGCCCCGTGGTCACCTTCGGCCGGGGTCGCTTGGGGCGGGGTTCCCAGACGGCCGGCGAGCCGGCCAGGTCCGCCGCGGCCGGAGCCACCTTCTCGTCGGCCGGCGACGCGGCGATGCTGCGGGTTCCCTCGGAGGCCTCCACGGACCGCTTCGTCCCGGCCGTCAGGATGTTCTCGCGAGAGTTGGCGCGGTACACCGTGATCCCCTTACAGCCCATCTTCCAGGCGAGCAGGTAGATCTTGGCCACGTCGTCCTCACCGGTATCGGCCGAGCAGTTGACGGTTGACGAGATGGAATGATCGATGTGCTTCTGAATCACCGCCTGCATCTGCACCCGCACCTCGGGTGTGATCTGGTGGGCGGTGACGAAGAATTCGGGGAGATCGTCCTCGCTGGCCACGCCGAACCGCTCCATGTACGCCTTGACCAGCGGGTGATAGACGGCAAAGGTCTCCTGCGAGAGCGACTCGCTCCGACGGGTGTACCCCAGGTCGAAGATCGGCTCGACGCCGCTGGTCGTGCCGGCCAGGACCGCTCCGCTGCCGACCGGGGGGACCGTCAGGAGGGCGACGTTGCGCAGTCCGTGCGCGTGGATCCGCGTCTGCACCGCGGGCTCGAGGGTCTGGAGGAACCGGCCCCGCAGGTGCTGCTCCGCATCGTACCCCGGGAACACGCCCTTTTCCACGCCGAGGGTCACGCTCTCGTCGTAGACGATATTCTTGATCCGATCGAAGAGCCGGTCCACGAATGCGACCGCGTCCTCCGTGTCGTACTTGAGGCGGAGCTTGCACAACAGATCCCCCAGGCCGGTGAACCCAACCCCGATGCGCCGCGAATAGAGGCTGGCCGCACGCTGTTCAGGGAGCGGATGCTTATCGGCGTTGTAATCGAGAATGTTGTCGAGGAAGCGTGTGGCGAGGCGAAGAGCCCGTTCAAGATGAGGCCAGTCCACCTGGGCCTGGGGGGAAAATTCATCCGTGACAAACGCGGCCAGGGACACGTTCCCCAGGCAGCAGCAGCCATAGGGTTCAAGCGGGATCTCGCTACAGGGATTGGTCGTTGTGACATTCATCCCGTTGTATTCGGACGTGCTCCACCGCTTGATCGTGTCCCAGAAGATGACGCCGGGCTCCGCAAAGTTCCGGGCGCCCTGGATGAGCTCTGCCCACACCTCCCGGGCTTGGACCGTCCGACGGATCGCCGCCCGATCGTTCTCAAAGTATAGCTCCCACAGCGCATCGGCTTCGACCGCGCGCATGAAGTCGTCGCTGATGCGCACGCTGATGTTCGCGAACCGCACCCGGCTGAGGTTCCGCTTGATCTTCGTGAACTCGAGGACGTCCGGATGGTGGTCGGCGATCGTGATCATCAGCGCGCCCCGCCGCCCGCTCTGGCCGATCGTCCCGGTGGTGAGCGACATCAGCTCCATGAACGAGGTCGACCCGGTGCTGGTGCGCGCCGCGTTGTTCACCGGTGCGCCCGCCGGCCGGAGGACGCTGATGTCGCCCCCCACGCCGCCGCCGAGCGAGTAGGTGCGGGCGGCCTCTTTCATCCACTGGAAGATGGACTCGATCGAGTCGTCCTTGATCGGAATGACATAGCAATTATGCGCGACGGCGAACTCCGCGACAAAGGAATGGTCCTCGTCCACGGTCAGGTCATGCACGGTCTCCCCAGTGGGGGGCGTCCACCCGCACTCCTTCACCTTCACGTACAGATCGCCGTCCACCACCTTGTAAAAGTGGTTCAGCGAGACCTCGGCGAGGATCGACTCGTGATCCCACTTGCCTTCGAGCCACGCTCGAATCGCCTCCACGTAGCGTTGCGTGCCAACGTTGATCCACATGCCCCGGTGCCGCGTGTACCGGAGGATCCCCTCCCAACGGATCGAGGCCACCACGCCCAACCGCAGCAGAATGGCCAACACCTGGCGGACCAGGTCCGGGTTCGCCAGGAAGATCTTCATGCTGTCGTCGCGAATGACGCCGTCGCCCGAGAACAGGCCCGCGATGAACGCCTTCTGCACGACCTTCCCCACCGTGAGAAACCACGCCGGCAGGCGTTTGTCATGGGCGTGAAAGGCTCCGCCGAAGAAGTGCTTCATGAACTCAACCATCAGTTTGCTGTGCACGTAGACACGCAGCCAGTGACCTTCCTGGCCGTCGCGCCGCTGGATGGCCGCCTCCACACCGAACAGCTGCCGGGTGAGGGTGCAGATGGCATCGGCGTAGGGCTCCTCGTTCTTGTGGAACGTAAAGTACACGCTGGTCTCGGTCACGCCGCCCTCGGCCATGAAGAAGCCGAGCCAGAGGCCAAACCGCTCGTCCATCGGAACCTTGCGGCAGACCCTCCTGCTCTCGGCACGCCCGCCCGCCCCCTGACCGCCGACGTTGGCCGTGACCGTGAACAGCGTGCCCACTTCGTCTTCAATTGCGGCGGCGCTCACGTACTCCGCGAGATCGAGCTCCTGCACCGGCAGCGTTTCGTCGATGCGGCCAACTTTCACGTAATGCGCGGGCGTGAGCTGCTGCGCCTCCACCCAATCCACGCGCGACCCGTCGTAGGCTTGGAACCGATGCTCCTTGGTCACCGAGATCTTCCGGTCGCCGAGGTACCAAAGCCCCACGACCCGCAGCGGCTCGCCGATCTCTCGGTGCATCGTGTGTGTCACCTTGCGGAAGCGGTTCCGGTGCGTGAGGACCTCTTCGCCCGCCCGGATCTCCTCGATGGGCTTGAATCCCGCTCGGGCGAGCACGCGGGTGCCCGCCGGGAAGCAGTTCAGCGCGGTGACGCGCTTGGGGTTGCCCACCGCGTGCATGATCCGGCCGCCGGGGATGAACCGAAAGTCCTCCATCAGCCAGTAGAACTCCCGGGCGAACCGCTCCCGCGCCTCCGGCGTCGGCTCGACGCCCGCCACGCCCCGGGCCACGCGCTTCCACATCTCGACCGGGGTGAGCTCCAAGATCCGCCCGTCGCGGTCGCGCAGCGCGTACTTATCGATGAAGACGCGCGCGCGCAGCTCGTCCCCCCCGAAGAACTCCAGGGTCTCCCGCGGCAGCGGCGCCGGGGCGGCGGGCCCCTCTTTGGCTGCGGCAGCGGGCTCGGATGCTAGCGCCATCGGCGTCCTCCCGGAGAAGCAGATAGTGGAATCGAATGAGGCACTGGTGAATTAATTCCGCTTGGGATCGGGTGGAACGACTGGGATCAGCGCGATCTGCGGCGCCAGTTCCGCCTCGCGCTGCTTGCGGGCTTTGAGCCGCTGGATCTCTTCCATCAGGCGGTCCACATCGGCCACCCGGCGGTACACCGACGCGAACCGCACGTAGGCGACGTCATCCATGTGGCGGAGCCGCTCGATCACCTGGTCGCCGATCTCCCGGCTTGCCACATCCGCGGTCCCGTGCTCCTGCAGCGCCCGTTCGATCTGCTCGGCCGCACGCTCCAAGGTCTCCCGCGCCACCGACCGGCCCTCGCACGCCCGAAGCATCCCGGTCAGGATCTTCGCTCGATCGAAGCCCTCGCGCCGCCCGTCCCGCTTGATCACGTGCAGCGCCACCGGCTCCACCCGCTCGAACGTGGTAAATCGCCGCCGGCACACCGGGCATTCTCGGCGCCGACGAATCCCGGCTCCGTCCTCGATCGCCCGGGAGTCTAGGACTTTGCTGTCAGACCAGCTGCAGTACGGACACCGCACAGACGTTTGCCTCTCCATCTATATCTAGAAGCAAGAGGGATCATAGCATACAATATGTAGTGGCTCAAGGAGGAAAACCCTCCCTACCGCGTCAAGTGGCGGTGTAGTGCCGGGGTTCCGGGGACGGGGGACTCGCACCGCCCTTTCTATCGGTCGCATGGCCCCGTTCCCTCAATTTGGCCTATCCGGACGGACCCGCTGGGGGCGAGCGGAAGTCCTCCGGAATGCACCGGCGGTGGGGGCCGCCCGGCTGAGGAAGGAGGGGGCCCCCGCGGCGCCCGATCACGGCCGGGGGCTCCGCTAGGTCTTGAAGATCACGCTCTCGCGGCTGAAGAGCGCGATCGCGATCTCGAGGACGACCGCTGCGTAGAACATGCTGGAGATGCACGTCAACAGCAGGTGGCCCCAGTTGATCGTGCCCAGCAGCAGCTCGCGGAAGGCGAAGAAGGTGTTCAGCACCGGGAGGAGATAGATCCACGCCCGCCCCTGCATCTCGCTGATGAACTGCACCGCCAGCGCCGGCATCACGATCACGAAGTAGAGCGGGGTGACGTACTGCTGCGCCTCGCGGGGCGACCGGGCATAGATGCTGACGGCGAGCTGCACCGCGCTGACCAGCGCCGCGAACAGCAGGGCGACGACGAGGACCACCGCCCCGGTCCCCAGCGGCAGGCTGACGTTCAGCTGCCGCGTCGCCGGCAGCAGGACCGGGTATCCCCAGCGGAGGCTCAGCATCATCGAGATGACGACGATGATCACGGCCCCCATCGACGCGGTCAACACGGTCAGGAACTTCCCCAGCACGATCGCCTCCCGGCTGGGGGGGCTGACCAGCAGCGATTCCAGCGTGCCCCGCTCCTTCTCGCCGGCCGCCAGGTCCACCGCCACCGACATCCCGCCGACCACGGCCAGCATCGCCATGAAGAACGGCAGGACGCCGGCCAGCAGCAGCCCGGACAGCTGGCGTTGGGTCGCCACGCTGTGTTCGCCCAGCACCACGGGCAGCAGGTCGGCCGGGTTCAGGCGGCGCGCCAGGAGGCGCCGGGCGACCACCTGCTGGCTGTAGCGGGAGATGAGGGCCACGACCTTGTCCCGCGCGACCTGGCTCTCGGAATCGCTGGCGTCGTACTGGATGTCGACGCGGACCTGTCCGTCCCGGGCGATGATCGCCTCCATCTTGGGCGGGACACGGACGACGGCCAGGACCCGGCGTTCGCGCAGCGCCTTAACCGGGTCGGCGGCGCGCATGGGGTGGATCAGCTTCGTCGTGTAGGCCATGTGGATCAAGCCCGGGGCCTGCCCCACAATCGCCACCGACGGGGTCGTCGTCGTCAGGACGCGCTGCTGGCGCTGCTGCAGGTAGGGGATCCCCAGCGTCGCCAGCGGCATGACGAACGCCGGCAGGAGGACCATCACGAGCAGGGTCCGCCGGTCCCGCAGCGCCTCCAGCATCTCCTTGGCGAAGACCGCCCGCACCGACGGCCACATCCGCGCGGGGGAGGGCTCCCCCGGCCGGCGGCGGCGCCCCAGGATTCGGCGGATCATCGGACGGTATCCTCCACCAGCTGGACGAAGATCTCCTCCAACCCGAGCCCCGTCCTGGCCTTCAGCTCCCCCAGCCGGCCCTCCGCCTGGATCTTGCCGGCGGCGATGATGGCCACCCGATCGCAGAGCTTCTCCGCTTCGTCCATGACGTGGGTCGACATGATGACGCACCGGCCGTCCCGCTTGAAGCGCTCAACGAACTCGCGCACCGACCGGGCGGAGATGACGTCCAGCCCGGAGGTCGGCTCGTCGAGGAAGACGACCGGCGGATCATGCACGAGCGCGCGGGCGATGTTGACCTTCTGCTTCATCCCCTTGCTGAACGTATCGGTGATCCGGTCGATGTGCGGGGTCATCTCCAGCGCCTCGAAGATCGCCTCCAGCCGCGCCTCCAGCACCTCCGGCTCGACGCCGTAGAGCTGGCCCGAGTACCGGACCGCCTCGCGCGCCGTCAGCCGCCCGTAGACCCCGGCGTTCTCGGGGAGCACCCCGATCACGCCGCGCACCGCGGCGGGATCCCGGCAGACGTCGTGCCCGGCGATCCGCGCCGTTCCGGAGGTCGGCCGGAGGATCGTTGTCAGCATGCGGATCGTCGTGGTCTTCCCCGCGCCGTTCGGACCGAGGAGGCCGAAGACCTCGCCGGCGAAGCATCGAAACGAGACCCCGCGCACGGCGTGGAAGCTGCGGAAGCGCTTCTGCAGATCCTCGGCTTCCACCAGCACGGCCGGCCCGCCGACCGGCCCCGCCCCTACTGACACGAGAACGTGACCGGGACGGCGCTGAGCGCAAAGATCACCGCGACCGCCCCGGCCAGCAGGAGGTGCCGCGTCGTCAGCGGCGAGCAGTCGTCGAGCGGGCCGGGGTGCCCCCGCCGCGCCAGCAGCAGAATCAAGACGCCCATCAGGTAGTAGCGAAAGTACACCGCGATGCCGGCGGCGGCGAGAGAGATGACCAGGTGGGCGCGCGGGCCGAACAGGGCGCGGACCACGTGGCCGCCGTCGAGCATCCCGCCGGGGAGCAGGTTGATCGCCGTAACGAGCAGGCCGATCCATCCCGCAAACAGGACCGGATGGATGATCACCTCCGCGGAGGGATCGGGGCGGAGGATCCAGGAGATGAGAAAATCGACGAGCTGCGGGGTCGGAATCCGGCAGGTGTGCGCCAGGGCGGCGCCCCCGGCCACCACCGAGGAGTGCGCCACCCCGTAGATCAGCACGGGGATCGCCGCGATGAACCCGGCGATCGGCCCCGAGGCGCCGAGCTCCACCAAGGCGTCCCGGTTCGGCGCCGGAGCGCGGGTGAAGATGATCGCCCCCATCGTGCCGATGGCCAGCCCCGGGATGATCGGCGGGACCGGAATGAAGTACGGCAGGCTGGCGTCGATCCCCCGCCAGATCGACACGAGCTTGTGGCCCATCTCGTGGCAGAAGAGGATCGCCATCAGCGAAAGCGAAAACGCCAGCCCCGACGTCACGGGGTTGACGTGCTGACCCGGGAGGTCCCCGCGCGCGTTGAGCAGCCCGGCGAAAAACGTGCTCACCAGCGTCGCGCCAAACAACGCCACCGGCAGGGACCACTGCACGCGGGTGGCCGGAGGCTTCGGGCCGAGCAGCACCACCGTGTCCCCACCCCGGCGGCGCAGCAGCGGGAGGACGCCGAGCGGCTCCAGGTCCCGCCGCAACCGGAGAAACCGGGCCTTGTCGTCGGTCCCCGGGATGATGGTGAAGACCGGCCGACCCTCCTCGACCCCGAAGTCCCGCACCGGGAATGCCGAAGCGACCGCGTCGTGAATCGCCGCAAAGCGGCTCTGGGCATCCGTCGCCACAGTCTCTAGCCTACCATCTCGGCGGGAGATTGGAAGAACCGTAGCAGGCAACGCCCCGCCCCCGGGCGCGGCGGGGACCCGACCTGCCCCATCGCTAGCGGGGCGGCCTACGCGTCGGGCGAGAGATCCGGTCCGCTAGCGCTTCCGCAGGAAGGCCGGGATGTCCAGATCGTCGCGCTCCAACCGGGGGCTCCCGACCTCGTCGATGGCCCCCACCCTCACGCTGTCGTCGTTGATCGCCTCGTGATCGATTCGGCGTCCCTCGAACCCCGTCGCGATGACGGTGATGCGCACTTCGCCGTCGAGCGCGTCGTCGATCACCGCGCCGAAGATGATGTTGGCGTCGGGATCCGCCGCCTTCTGCACGACCTGGGCGGCTTCGCTCACTTCGAAGAGCGCCAGATCGGTGCCGCCGGTGATGTTCATCAACACGCCCCGGGCGCCTTGCATCGAGGTTTCCAGCAGCGGGCTCGCGATCGCCGTCTCCGCCGCCTTAATGGCGCGGCCGTCGCCGCTCGCCACGCCGATGCCGATGAGCGCGGACCCGGCCTCCGCCATGATCGTGCGCACGTCGGCGAAGTCGAGGTTGATCAGCCCCGGCACGGTGATCAGGTCCGCGATCCCCTGCACGCCCTGCCGCAGGATGTCGTCGGCGACGCGGAACGCCTCGACGACCGTGGCGCTTTTGTCCACGACCTGGAGGAGCCGATCGTTGGGGATCGTGATCACGGTGTTGACCCGCTGGCGGAGGTTGTGGATGCCTTCCTCCGCCGCCGTCGCCCGGCGGCGCCCCTCGAACCCGAACGGCCGCGTCACCACCCCGATGGTCAACGCGCCGAGCTCGCGGCCGACGTGCGCCACGATCGGCGCGCCGCCCGTGCCGGTGCCGCCGCCCATCCCCGCGGTGACGAAGATCATGTCGGCGCCCTCGAGCGCCTCGGTGAGCTCCTCCCGGCTCTCTTCCGCGGCCTGCCGGCCGACCTCCGGATCGCCCCCCGCCCCCAGCCCGCGGGTGAGCTTGGCCCCGATGTGGATCTTCTTGTCGGCGTTGCTGAGGGCCAGGGCCTGCGCGTCGGTGTTGATGGCGATGAACTCGACGCCCTTCAAGCCGGCGTCGATCATGCGGTTCACCGCGTTGACGCCGCCTCCTCCGATGCCAACGACCTTGATCGCCGCGTATCGTCGTAGATCCCGCTCCCCGTTCGCCATCCTCAGCCCTCCTGCCGGATCTGGAGGAGACCCATGTCTCTCCCCCGCACGACCGCCGACGTTCGCCGGTTCGGTTCCCCAGGATAACATCCGCTCGATTGGGTGCCGCGATCGTTGCGCCATCGTCCTACCCCGGGTGCAGCGTCTCGTTCATCCAGTACACGTCCTCGCTTCCATCCCCGGGCCCGCCCGCCCTCCGGCGCCTCGCGGACCGCCCCACGCGCTCCTCTAGGCGCCCAAGGTAAACTCGCGGATCCACTGGCGCACCCGGCCGTACACGGTCCCGTGCCCGTTGAGGCTCCGCGCGCCGCGGCCCACCCGGCGCCGCCGCGCGGCGTGCAGCACCAACCCAACGCCGGTGGAGAAGGCCGGGCTGCTCACCGTGTCGGCCACGCTTCCCGGAACGTCGGGCAGCCCGACTCGGGCCGCCATCCCCAGCCGCTCGGAGAACAGCTCGGCCAGCCCGTCCAGCTGCGCCGTCCCCCCGGTGAGCACCACCCCGGCCGGGATCCGGTAGGCCAACCCGGACCGGGAGAGCTGCGTCTTCACCAGCCCGGCGATCTCGGCGACCCTCGGCTCGATGATCTCGCACAGCGCCCGCCGCGGCAGCGCCCGCGGCTCGTGGCTGCCGACGTGCACCACCTCGATCATCTCCCCATCGCCGGGGCGGGCGGAGAGCGTGCCGCCGTCGCGGATCTTCAATCGCTCGGCGTTGCCGAACGACGTCCGCAGCCCGACGGCGATGTCGTTGGTGATGTGGTTGCCCCCGTAGGGGAGCACCGCGGTGTAGCAGAGCCCGCCGCCGGTGAAGACGCCGAGGCTGGTGGTCCCACCGCCGATGTCCACCAGCGCCACGCCGAGGTCGCGCTCGGCCGCGGAGAGCACCGCCTCGCCGGAGGCGAGCGACTCGAGCACCAGCGCGTCGCTGTCCAGCCCGGCCCGCTGGACGCACTTCAGAAGATTCGCCAGCAGCGTGCTCGCCCCCGTCACGATGTGGGCCTCGACCTCGAGCCGGGTGCCGTACATCCCCACCGGGCTCTTCACCCCGTCCTGGCCGTCCACGATGAAGTCGCGCGGGAGGAGGTGCACGATCTCGCGGTCGCTCGCGGGCACCGCGGCCATCCGCGCCGCCTCGACCACCCGCGATACGTCCTGCTCTTCGATCTCGTGATCCGCCCGGGACACGGCGACGACCCCGCGGCTGTTCTGGGAGGCGAGGTGGCCCCCGGACACGCTGACGATCGCGGCGGCGATGCGGAGCCCCGCCATCCGCTCGGCCTTGTCCACCGCCTCCTCGATCGCGCGGGTGGTGGCCTCCAGGTCGACGACGACCCCCTTTCGCACGCCAACAGACGAAGAGGTCCCCATCCCTGTGATGTGGACCTCTCCGTCTTCATCGAGCTCGGACACGATCACGCAGACCTTGGTGGTCCCGATGTCGAGCCCCACCAATGCCGCCCGCTTTGCCAACCGGGTGCACCTCCGGGTTCGACTAAGGGGGCGATGGACGGTGCATCGTAGGGTCTATTCCACGCGTCCAGGGGTTCTCCTGCCTGCCCGCCGCGCCGGCGGCCTGGCTGGACGACGCCACCGGCTGGATGACGACGTTCCCGGGGAACCGCAGGTCGACGTACTGGACCCGGACCTTCCGCGCGGCGATCGCGTCGAGCACCTGCGGGACGAGCGCGAGGCGCTCCGCGATCCGCCGCTCCCCCCCCAGCCGGATGGCCGTTCCGTCGCCGAGGACGAGGCTCGCCTCGCCGTTTGCGTCGACGTGCACCAGGGCCACCTGCGGCCGCAGTTCGTCGGGCAGCGCCACCGCGATCCACGCGGCCAGGCGCACATCGGGGGAGGCCAGCGTGGTGCCGACAGAGACGGCGGCGGGGGCGAAGCGGTCGACGACCAGCACGGGCAGCGCTCCGGGATCGCTCGCCTCCCTGATCGCCACCGCATCCTCGCCGAGGAGGACGTAGCCGGTGTCCATGAGTAGCGCCGCCACCGGCGGGCGCTCCCGGATCGTGATCGTCAGGCGCCGGGGGAACGCCATCACCACCGCGACGTCCTGGACGCGCGGATCGCCGAGCAGGCGCTCGCGGATCTCGGCCGCGTTGACCCGGAAGACGTTCACGCCCGGGCCCACCCCGGCGCGGCGCAGGACGTCGTCGGTCCCCACCGCGGCGTTGCCGAGGACGCTCACCGACTCGAGGTCGAACATCGCCGACGCCGGGAGGGCGGCGAGGGCGCACAGCGAGGCGATGGCGGCAAAGAACCTCAGCACGCGGCGAACGGGCACGCCGGAGCGCGGGCGCGGCGACGGCCGCGCCTCGGGAAGGGGAACCATCACGGACATCAGGGATCCCTCATGCCGGATCGAACTCCCCGACGAGCTTGATCTCCGGGCGGAGGTCGATCCCGGACCGTTCGCGCACGCGCGCGCGGACCTGCTCGATCAACGCCAGCACCTCCGCCGCGAGCGCGCCCCCCGCGTTGAGGATGTAGTTGGCGTGGCGGTCGCTCACGACCGCCCCGCCGACCCGCAGGCCTTTCGCCCCCGACGCGTCGATCAACCGCCCGGCGTGATCCCCCTCCGGGTTGCGGAAGACGCACCCCGAACTGGGCGGCCCCAGGGGCTGCGTGTCGCTGCGGGTCTGGAGCCAGGCGTCGAGACGGGCGAGACATTCGCCGGGATCGGCCGGGAGAAGCGTCAGGTCGACCTCGAGGACGATGCCGGGGTCCTCCTGCAGCCGGCTGTGCCGGTACCGAAACCCCAT
>DATEHM010000299.1:0-16179 GCA_035279545.1 bacterium
GACATCCACGCCATTGATCTCAAGCCGCAAGTCGTCACGGTGCGGCCCCACCAGACTCGTGCCGCGCCGGATCTCCTCGCCGCGGCACGCCGCCAGCGCCCGTGCCAGCGCCGTCCGCTCGTCTCCCGCGGCAACGGCACAACGGTACGAAATCTCCAACCGCTCCGCTCCCCCCGCCAGGCGCGCGTGCCGCACCGCGGCCCGCTCGCCCAAGCGCTCCACGAACCGCCTGCGCCGTTCGATCAACACCGCCCCCAACTCCACAAGTTGGTCATCCCACGACGCCAGCGCAGCCCCCGTCGGCGCCGCGCGCAGGAGCTGATTCCGTTGCTTCACCACGCGAGTATACCGCGTCAGCGCAAAGAAATACGACGGGCTCACCTGGCTCAGCGCCGCATCCATCACCCGCCGTCGGTGCACCGGCGCCCCTCGGATCACCTCATCGTCAAGCGGCCCCGCCAGCACGACAACCAGCCGACCGAGCAACTGCCCCCGGCTCACCACCACACCGTTGACCTTGTTCCGCCGGCCCCCCGTGGCCCGATCGAACGCCACCTCCAGCGCCTGCGTCCGCGTCCCCTCGACGACGACCCGCACGTAGGCCCGATCGCAACCAAACCGGATCACCTCAACATCACGGCCTACCCTCGGGCTCCGCCCAAGAGCCGCCGTATAAATCGCCTCCAGCAGGTTGGTTTTTCCCTGGGCGTTCGGCCCAACGAGCAGCACCGCCCCCGGACCAAACGTCAGGTCAACGGTTTGGTAATTTCGAAAATCTCGAAGGCGGAGATCAGCCAGCCACAACTCGGTACGCCTGCCCGCCCACCACGACGCGATCCCCGGACATCAACCGTCGCCCGCGCCTCCGCTCGATCGCCCCATTGACCAGGACACGCCCGCCGCGAATGAGGAGTTTAGCCTGCCCGCCGGTGGAAACGATCCCGGCCCATTTCAGCACTTCCCCCAGCGTGATCGTCGGCGTCGAAATCTTCACCGAAACCGGTGCGTGAGCTTTGACCACGCGAGCGACTATGCGTAGACCCTCACCGGAGCCAACACATAGACGTAATCCGCGTGGTCCACCGGCCGCAACACCCCGGGACTGAGCGATCCGGTCAGTTCAAATACCACTTCCGGAGCGTCCATATTCACCAACGCGTCGAGGAGGAACTTGGCGTTGAACGCCACCTGCATCATCTCCCCCTCGGCTTGTACGTCGATCTCTTCCTGCGCCTTCCCGACCTCGGGGGTGTTGGAACTCACCGTGAGGGTCCGCTCCGCGGCGCTCAGCCGAACGACATTGGCGGAATCGCGGGCAGTAATACTCGCCCGTCGTACCGCCCGCAGCAACCGTTCGGTGCCCACCTTGATCCGCTGCTTGAACTCAGACGGGATCACCTTCTCGTAAGGTGGAAACTGCCCGGCGATCAACCGCGAGATAAACCGCATTCCACCCACCGTGAACAACAATTGGTTCTCGTGGGACGCGATGGTCACTTGATCTTCCGCACCCCCCAATACACGTACGAGTTCCGCCATTGTTTTACTTGGGACGATCGCGGAAACTTTCCCCTTCACTTTTCCTGGGAGCTTTGTTTTCCGCAGCGCAAGGCGCCCCCCATCCGTCGCCACCAACCGTCCGTCGCCATCCTCCAACACCATGTACACTCCGGTAAGGAATGGCCGGGTTTCGTCGGTCGACACGGCAAAGCTCGTTTGCCGAATCATCGTGCGCATCAGTCCGGCGTCGATTTGAGCGATAACCTCTCCCCCGTTCTGCGGCATTACCGGAAAATCCGCGGCAGGAAGTCCGAGGATCTCGAACCTGATGTTCTCACAACTGATGCGTGCCCGGGTGTCGCCTTCACCCACGTCAATGCCGACCGAAGCAACAGGAAGGTTCGAAACAATATCCCCCAAAATTCTTGCTGGAAGAGTAATGCTTCCATTTTCTGTAACATCGGCACTGATCTGTGCCTCAATCCCTAACTCCAAATCGGTCGCACTAACCTTGAGACTATTCGTTGATGCGTCAAGGAGTATATTACCTAGTATAGGCATGCTCGCCCTGCTGGATATCGCCCTGCTAACTATTTGGACCTCTCGCAAGAGGTGTTCCTGTGAGCACTGAACGCGCATTCTTGGTCTCCTATGAACTACTTTGTATATAATATTTCGTCATAATGGTAGTAGAACCTGTGGATTATGTGCATATCCCCACAAAACCCTATCATAGCAAGGATTCCTCGATGTGGATAATCCGTTGATGGAGTTGACGGGTTGTCCATGCTACCCCCAGGTAAGGCGGTGTTGAGAAGGAAAAGGGGTTTTCCCCGTCATTTGTCCACCGGGCTTTGACGCTCGAGGCGGAAGTTGTCAACTAGACTTTTGATGCCGACGGCAAGGTGGGTGTCCTGCAGCATGGCGCTTTTCACCCGGTCGCAGGCGTGCATGACGGTGGTATGGTCGCGGCCCCCGAATTCCTCGCCGATGCGCGGGAGGGACGCATCGGTGAGTTCCCGAGATAGGTACATGGCGACCTGTCTGGGAAACGCAATCCCCTTGGTGCGGCGCTTGGCTTTCATTTCTTCGACCCGTATGCCGAAGAACTCGGCGACCGCACGTTGAATGGCGGGGATGGTGACGGGACGGATCCGCGCTTGGGGGAGCAGGTCGCGGAGGACCTCGGTGGCCAGTTCGATGGACAGCGAGGTCCCGGTCATCTGTGCGTGAGCGCGAAGGCGGCTCAGCGCTCCCTCAAGTTCACGGATGTTTGAGGAGATGCGCTGCGCGATGAACTGGGCGACTTCGTCCGGGAGGACGATGGCGTCCAGATCGGCCTTTTTCCTGAGGATCGCGATCCGGGTCTCGTAGTCCGGCGGGTGGATATCGGCGATGAGTCCCCATTCGAACCTTGAGCGCAGGCGGTCCTCTAGTGTTGGAATCTCCCGCGGCGGCCGGTCGCTGCTGATGATGAGCTGTCGGCTGGATTCGTGGAGAGCATTGAAGGTGTGGAAGAATTCTTCTTGGGTGCGTTCTTTCCCAGCGAGGAACTGGATGTCATCGATAAGCAGCACGTCGGCGGTGCGATACTTGTTGCGGAATTGCACGGTCTTATCGTCTCGGATGGAATTGATGAGATCGTTGGTGAACTTTTCCGATGAGACGTACATGACTTTCGCCAGTTGCTTGTGCGTGAGGACGTGGTTGCCGATTGCCTGGAGGAGATGGGTCTTCCCCAGCCCGACGCCTCCGTAGATGAACAGAGGGTTGTAGTTCTTGGCCGGGGCTTCGGCAACCGCGAGCGCGGCAGCGTGCGCGAAGCGGTTGCCGCTGCCGATGACGAATGTATCGAACGTATATTTGGAATTAACGGCGAGGGTCTCTGCGGAGGCCGGCCGGGTTAGAGCCGGGACCGGGGTGGGTGCCGCGGGCGGTGGTGCCGAGGCCTCGGCCTCGGCGATGATGAATTGAACGTCCACGCCGTGCATGAGCACCTCCTGGAGAGTGTCCGAGATCAGGCGCCGGTATCGGCCCTCCACCCACTCCTTGGCAAACAAGCTCGGGACAGAGAAGACGAAGACGCCCTGGTCCAGCCTCATGGGCCGCATGGCCTTCAGAAACGCCTCGAAACTAGGTCTATTCAGCTGTCGTTCGATTCTCGGTAGTGCTTGCTGCCACACCTGGCTGGCAGCGACGTTCGGGGATTCCATCGGTCCCTCCATCATGACCCGGGGCGCCGGGCGTTATGGCTTGAACACGTTGTCCAGATGAGCGATGCCTTGTTCGGTCAAGGTGCGTTTTCCGAGACCTCGCGTGGCCACCAGCTGAAGCGTCTGGAGGGCGTCCAGCTCGCGGTACGCGGTGCTGGCGCTGATACCCAATTCCTTGGCGATGGTCGAGGGGCCCGCGGAGCCCAGTTCATTGATCAGCAAAAGCACCTTGCGCTGCCGATCGCTGATGCGGGGCGGGATCGGGTCGGGCCTGATCGCGGGGCGTGGCGGTTCGGTCGGTGCCGCACCTTCTGGGGTGCCGACATGAAGGGTGACCACGGTGCCCTGTTCGAGATTGTCCTCGATCGAGATGGCCCCGCCGAGGAACGCCAGTTGTTCGCGGGCGACCGGGAACCCGGATCCTACGCCCTTGATGAACTGCCGCATCTCTCGTGTTGCGGTCGTGAACCCTGGTAAGAATGCGCGTTCCTTTTCTTTGATGCCCGGGCCGTGATCGGAGATGCGGATGGTATTGCCACTGTCCATGATCGTGACGACGGCGTCCTCGAAAAATGCGTGGATCAGATTTTCCATGATTTCCCTGATGACGACAAAAGGGATCCGTCCCCCGCGCTCGCGGGCGAAATTGTGAGTCCGTGTTGTGAGCTCTCCCACAAGTTCGTTGAAGTCCTCCGCGGAGAGTGAGACGATCTGGGGCGGCGACAGCAGAGTATCGTAGACCGCCAAGCGCACCTCTGGCGCCTGGTTTCCGTCCTCCGGCGTCACCTTGTGCTTCGAAATGAGCCGCAGGAAGAAATCCTGCATAGAGTATCTCCGAATGTGTAGCCTGAGTATTGGCGGCGGGGGAGTGGCCTCCTCCCCGCACATTCGTCGGCGCAGAGTTTTTCCATCTGCCGCTGACGTATCGCTGGCCGGTCATCCTTGTGGAGAGAGACCCAGTAGCCTCCGCCGATTTCCGGGGGTCCTGCCCCTACCTGGGGAATGCACGTCACACGAAACTGGCGGAATATATGCCCAGGATCATGGTTATCCACAGGTGTGGAAAAGATTGTGGATATCTGGAAGAATCTCCTGCAACTCGGTTCCATTTTTATTACACTGGCGGGATTTATCCGGTTCTCGTCCTTCTAGGCATCGACGGGTTGGGAAAGATCTGGATAACTCTGGGAGTTATCATGGGGTTATCCACAGGCCGTTTCATAAGGGGGTGCTGAGCAGTCAGTTCCAATGTGGCGGTCGATGACCGGATGAGGATCCTGGCGTTTCCAGCTGATAGGAGCTCTGCAAGTGGAAGTCTACGGCCGGCGGTAGGGGGCATCGCTCCGGACGGTGCGGGCGATGGCGCAGAACTCGGCGAGGAAGTGGTGCTTTCCCGCTAGTCACGCGGCGTGGACGGCTTATGTACGCACGGCGAAGCAGGGGGCGTCCTGTGTTTTGGAGTGAGCGCGGTGGCATAGGTTCAGCTCCAACCTGATTTGGCGCGTTGAAGGGGCCGTTGTTCATGTGCTATAGTGAAAAAAGGTGTCGGCCCGCCCCACGCGTGGGGGTGTTCGGCCGGGTTTGGAATTGGGGGGCGGCCAGGTGAAGCGGACATTTCAGCCGAATAGACGTCATCGCAGCAAAACCCACGGGTTTCGGGCGAGAATGCGCACCCCCGGCGGGAGAAATGTGCTCCGGCGCCGCCGGGCAAAGGGCCGGCATCGGTTGGCGCCGTCGTAGGGTCTGCGGATTCTGGCCGTGTGAAGGGCGCCGGACACTCGGGGGCGCCGTCCCAGTCTCCCCGCCCGGTTGAGTTCTCCCGGGTCTTCCGGGAGGGTCGGCGGTTTTCCGGTCTGCGAGTGGTGCTTTACGTTCGTCCCGCGGAGGGGCGCCGCAGGGTCGGCATTACCACCGGGCGGCGGTTCGGCGGGGCGGTGGCGCGAAACCGGGCCAAGCGTCGGTTGCGGGAGGCATTTCGGCGGCTGGAACGCCGCCTTTGTGATCGGGGGGAGTTTGTGCTCGTGGCGCGCCCGCCGGTGCTCACCGCCTCCTTTTCCGAGATCGTGGGAGAGATCGAAGAACTGTGCGCCGCTGGGCAGGTCCTGGCGGGGGGGTCGGGTGAAGCGGATCGCTGAGGCAGCGGGGGTCAGCGCGATCCGCTTCTATCGGCGGTGGATCTCTCCGTACACTCCTCCCGCGTGCCGATTTTACCCATCCTGCTCGGAATACGCGTTGGAGGCGGTGCAGCGGTTCGGCTTGTTCCGGGGCGGCTGGTTGGCCCTCCGGCGGCTCTGCCGCTGCCATCCGTTTCACGCCGGCGGGTACGATCCGGTGCCGCAGGACCAGAGGAGGCTTGGTGAGTGAACCAGGTATTCGGCCCGCTCTTTAGCGCGATCACCGAGGCGCTGCACGGCATCCTGCAGGTGTTCTATGGGTTTGCCCATGATTACACAATTGCGATTATCCTCCTCACCCTGGCCGTCAAGCTGGTGCTGCACCCGCTCACCCGCACACAGTTGCGCTCGATGAAGCGTATGCAGATCGTCGCTCCCCATATCGAAGCGCTGCGGCGGAAATACAAAGATGATCCAAAGGGCCTCAACCAGGAAATCATGGGGCTCTACCGCGCGCACAACGTAAACCCCATGATGGGCTGCCTGCCCATGCTCGTGCAGATGCCGGTCTTTATCGCGCTGTGGCGGATGCTCTACGTGAAGGGGTTATTTGGCGGGAGCGCGGCCGTGTTTGGAATCCCCTGGATGCGGCTCGACGAGGTCCCGAACCTCGGGAAGATGCTGACCGCAGCGGCAGCAGGGCATCCCGAGCAGTTTGTGCTGTTGATTTTTCCGGTGCTCGTCGGGGTGACGATGTTCTTTCAGCAGCGGATGAGCATTACCGATCCCCAACAGGCTAAGATGTTCATCTTCATGCCGATCATGATGGCTTACTTCGCCACCATTTACCCGATCGGCGTGTCGGTATACATGATCACGTCGACCACAGCGTACATTGGGGAGTATCTCCTGGTGGTGGGGTCCCCCCCGCCGTCCTCGACGGCCCCGCCGAAGTCCCAGGCGGTGGCGCAGACCGCCGCGGCGGATGGGCGCCGGGCCTCCGCGCCGGCGCCGCGCGGAAAGAAGGGAGCTAAGCGCGCGTGAAGTCGGCCGAGGGCTCTGGGCGGACGGTTGAAGAGGCGATCCGGGACGCGCTGCGGGTGCTCGGGGCGCGGCGGGAAGACGTTGACCTGATGGTGCTCGACGAGGGGAGCCGCGGGGTGCTTGGGCTGGGATCGCGCAGCGCCCGGGTCCGGCTCACCCTGTTGTCGGCGGTGGAGGAGGGCGGCGACGAGGCGCCCGTGGTGCCCCCGCCACCGGCGGGTCCCCCCGGCGAGCGGGGGGAGCTTGCCGAGCGCATCGCCTCCTCGCTCATGGAGGCAATGGGGTTCCGAGCGACGCTTGAGGCTCGGGAAGAAGGCGACGTGGTCCACGTCTCGATCACCGGTCCGGACCTCGCTCCGCTGATCGGCAGGCGTGGACAGACCCTGGAGGCCCTGGACCTCCTCGTCAACCTGATCGTGGCCCACCGCTACGGCCGGCGGGTCCCGGTGATCGTGGATGTGGAGCGGTATCGGGAGCGGCGGCGGGAAGTGCTGCAGGACATGGCGTGGCGCTTCGCCGAGCGTGTGCGCCGGACAAGCCGCCCGGTGACACTGAAGCCGATGTCGGCAGCGGAGCGGAGGATTATCCACACCACGCTCGCCGAAGATGGAAGCGTCACCACGCACAGCGAGGGTGAGGAGCCGGACCGGTGCGTGGTGATCGCCCCGCGGGGCTCCGCGTCGGCGGTCCATCCCGGCCGGTCTCGGACCCATCCCGCCAACGACGCCAGGCAGTAGCGCTGCGTGTCCGTCGGCCGGATCCTCCAATCCGGCGGGGCGTCTCTCGGGGTCGTGCTCTCCCCCCAACAATCAGATATCCTCTCCCGGTATGTCGAGTTGGTCCTGGCTTGGCGGGTTCGTGCGAACATCACCGGAGTCCGGACACCGGCGGAGGGGGCCCGCGTTCTCGTCCTTGACGCGCTGATCTGTCTCGCCGCGCTCCCGCAGCGGGGCTCGATTGTGGATCTCGGGAGCGGGGCGGGGACCCCAGGGATTCCGATCGCCGTGGCGCGCCCGAACGTGCATCTCGCCCTTGTGGAGGCGTCCAGGAAGAAGGCGGGGTTCCTCGAGGTTGTCCTCCGGGAGCTCGGCCTGGCGAACGTGGAGGTGCTCCAGACGCGGGCCGAAACCGTGGGTCGCTCCCCCGCCCACCGGGAGCGTTACGATGCCGTTACCGCGCGCGCCCTCGCCGGCATCCCCGTGCTGGCCGAGTACGCGCTGCCCCTGCTCCGGATCGGTGGCGTTGCGGTTTTCCTCAAAGCGCCCGCTGCCGCGTCGATGGTCCATCGCGCCGCGGCGGCGGTGGCGCTCTTGGGGGGGGAGGCCGAGGCGGATGTCCCCGCGCCTGCCGGCCGCCCCCGACTTGTAATCCTTCGGAAAGTCGCGCCCACCCCAGACCGCTTTCCTCGACGCCCCGGGGTGCCAGCCCGCCGCCCGTTGGCGGTTGATCCCCCGCCCGGTTCGTGAATGGCAAGGGGGACCGTGCTCCGCCTTCCTCGGCCCCCATCGTCGCGAGCGACCTCCAGCGAGCCGGCTTCCGCCGACTGCTCCCCCGGCGGAAGTTCGAAGCCACCGCCGCGTGGGTACCGTAGTGATGTATTGATGTCAGGCCATGACTATATAATAGACAGATATCATTACATCGAAATGTAATTGACGGGTGTGACGGGGAAGCGGTCCGCTGCGGAGGAGCTTGGATGGAGGATTTCCTCGGCGGTATGGGGAACTGGTGGTCGATTGCGACCGGCCCCTCTTCGTCACAGCGCCGGAACGGAGTCGCAGCCAACGGGGAAGACGTTCGCGATCGTCAATCAGAAAGGCGGAGTGGGGAAGACCACCACTGCCGTCAATCTTTCCGCCGCGCTCGCCTCCATCGGCTACGTCATTCTTTTGGTGGATCTGGACCCCCAGGGCAATTCCACCAGCGGCGTCGGAATTTCCAAGGCGGACCTGAGGATGTCGGTTTATGACGTCATCATCTCAGGGGATCCCGCGGATCATGTCATCAGACGGACGCCGACCCCCGGCCTCGACCTTTTGCCGTCAGACGTTCGTCTGGCCGGCGCCGAGGTCGAGCTGGTCGCCGCGATCGCGCGCGAGACCAAGCTCAAGGCGGCGCTCAGGAGGGCCAGGGACCATTACGATGTAGTGATCATCGACTGTCCACCCTCTCTGGGCCTCCTCACGATCAATGCTCTTACGGCCGCGGACGCCTGCTTGATTCCCGTGCAGTGTGAATACTACGCACTCGAGGGGCTGTCGTCGCTTCTCACCACCATCAACTTGATTCTCCGTCACCTCAACGCGGATTTGACGGTTGGGGGGGTGCTCCTGACCATGGTCGATCCGAGGATCAAACTTTCCGATCAGGTGGCGGCCGAAGTGCGGCGGCACTTCGGCGACAAGGTCTTTCGGACGGTTATCCCCCGCAGCGTGCGCCTGGCGGAAGCCCCCAGCTACGGTCAGCCTATTTTGGCGTATGCGCCTGGGTCCCGTGGGGCGGACGCTTATCTGAGCCTTGGCCGAGAGTTCGCGGGAAGGGTTGGGCTTCCAATGGCGCCTGAGCGGCCTGTCGTCTTACAGGTCGAAGCGGCGGCAGTAGGAAGTGATCATGGAGGTGACGACGGCGATGAGCACAACTAGGCGCGGGCTCGGGCGTGGGCTCGGTGCCCTGATCCCAGGGGCATCGACCGAGCAGGCGGTCGGGCCGGTCCAGGAGATCGAGATCAGCTTGCTGTCGGCGAGCCCGTTTCAGCCTCGCAGGGAGATCGGCGGGACTGAGTTCGACGAGCTCGTGGCGTCGGTAAGGAAGCATGGAATCATCCAGCCGATCGTTGCCAGGCCGTCCGACGGCGGCTACCAGGTGGTGGCAGGAGAGCGGCGATGGCGGGCGGCTCAGGCCGCCGGACTGCCGACCGTTCCCGCCCTGATACGGGAAATCTCCGATCGAGAGGCATTAGAGGTTGCCCTCATCGAGAACCTCCGGCGTGAGGACCTCAATCCGATTGAACGCGCCAGGGCCTGCCGGAGGCTTGCCAGTGAGTTCGGATTGACCCAGGAGGGGGTGGCCGAGGCCATCGGTGGGAGCCGCTCGTCCGTGGCGAATACGCTCAGGCTTCTTGAGCTTCCCCAGGAGGTGCAGCAGTCGATCGGCCATGGTAGGCTGACAGAAGGGCACGGTCGGGCCCTCTTGGCCGTTTCTGACCCTGGGAGGTTGCTCAGGCTTTGGCAGCATGTAGAGAAGCGTGGGCTTTCCGTCAGGGAGACGGAGACTCTGGTAAAGGCCTCGGCAAGAATTGTTTCACGTGAAACAATTGTCAGGCGAAATGCCAGCCGTGACCCCGTCCTGGTCGATCTATCGGCCAGGCTTCAGGGCCGCTACGGCACGAACGCCAGCATCCTCTCGAAGGGAAAAGCCGGAACAATTCAGCTTCACTACTATTCGCAGGATGACTTGGAACGGCTCATCGACCTGCTTCTTCGGTAGGGGACGAGGATGAGTCGGAGGCAAAAGCACCTATTTGTATTTCATGACTTAACTAACTGTACAGTCTCTTAAACCGACGTCACGAATTCGGCGTCCTGATCCTCGCGGGCGGCCCTGGACATGAGCCGGGTAATCGCCCTGGCCAGCCGCCGGATCCCCTCTCCGGCGACCTCCTCGGGATTGTCAGCGAACGAAATACGCAGCCCTGCCGGCGGTGGGACGTGCGGTAGGAACAGATCGCCCATCGCGCAGGCCACCCCCTCCTTGAGGCCTTCCTCGAAGGCATCGGAAGCGGAAACTCCGTCGGGAAGATGGATCCAGAGGTTAAACCCGGCCGTGGGATGGGTCCAGGTCACTCCGGCCGGCATGGTACGCTCCAGTTCTCGGAGGAGCGCGTCCCGCCTCCGCCGATAGGTATCCCGTGCCGCCGCCAGGTCCCTCGCGTATTGGGGCGCACAGAGGTACCGCCAGAGGGTTCGCTGGATTAACGGCGATGTGAACCGGTCCGCGACCGACTTGGACTCGATCAGCCTGGCCAAGAGCGGGCCCTGAGCCACCACGCATCCGACCCTCAGCCCGGGTATCACCGTCTTGGAAAAACTCACGACAAGGGCCACGTGCCCTCCGGCATCAAACGCTTTGATCGCCGCAGGAGCTTCCCCTTCGTAGGTAAATTCGCTGCAGGTATCATCTTCCAGGATCAGAAGGTTGTGGCGACGGGCCAGGGCGGCCAGTTGGCGGCGCCGCTCCTCGCTCATCGTGACTCCCAGCGGATTGTGCGCTGTCGGGATCGTATACATAAGCCTCGGCCGGTACCGCTCAATCAGCGAGGCGGCGACATCGATTTGTGGGCCTTCGGCATCCATCGGCACCCCCAGCAGCTTGGCTCCGCGGCCCTCCAGGATATCGAGCGCGGTGATGAATGTAGGGCTCTCCACGAGGACGTAGTCTCCCGGCCCGACCAGCGTGCGCGCGATGAGATCGATGGCCTGCTGCGAACCGGAGGTGATCAGGATGTCCTCCGGGCGCGCAGCGATGCCGATCCCGGAACAGTGATCGGCGATCCATGTCCGCAGGTGATAATCGCCCTGGGGCGCTCCGTACTGCAGGAATCGCGGATCGTCAAGCGCCATCACCCGGCTCCAGAGGCGGCCGAGCGCGCGGAGGGGGAAGAGCTTAGGATCAGGCGTGCCGGCGGCGAGCGAAATCATGCCCGGCCGGCGACCGGGCCGCAGCAGCGCATGCATCGCGCCGATCCTCGGGGCCCGCAAGTACACCGGCATCGACGATTGCCATTCGTCGTCTCTTTGCGGGGCGATGGTCGGAGTGTCGGGGTGTCGGCCCTCCCACTGAATGGCGGGCTCCGTCGGGGCGACCCTGACAAAGGTGCCACGGCCGACCGCAGCATGGATGAGTGCATCCGCAGCGAGCGCGTTGTAGGCCTGCACGACCGTGATCGGGCTTACGCCGAGCGTTTTTGCCAGGCCGCGGACGGAGGGCAGGCGAAATCCAGGCGCGAGGTCCCCCGTCCTGATGCGGCCGGCCAGGACCCCGTGAAGCTGGCGGTAGAGCGGGGTTTCCGACTGGCGATTCAGGATGACGTCCATTCGGCCGCTCCTCGGGTTTGAATATGAGTGTATCTATCTGTATCTATAGACAATCGCCGTGTATTGACAACTAGTAGCGCAAACGTATAATTACACTACTGCTGAAGCGGCTATTAGTCAACGTGTGTAATTAGATACTGTTGCGATCTCAATGAATAAGGCTCAGAAGAGGCTTGAAATATGACGCGGGACGAAGCTTGGGAGATCCTGAGCGAGCATGCAAAGAACCCGAACCTGCTGAAGCACATGGAGGCCGTCGAGGCGGTGATGCGGGCATATGCCGTCCGATTTGGAGAGGACCCGGAGACCTGGGGGCTTGTCGGGCTGCTGCACGACATTGACTACGAGGAACATCCGACGCAAGAGGCGGGGCATCCATTCGTCGGGGTGGGATGGCTGCGGGAGCGGGGCCTCGATGAGACGCTGTGCCGGGCGATCCTCTCCCACGCCGGGTACAGCGGCGTCCCACGCCATACGCGCATGGAGCGGGCGCTTTTTGCCGCCGATGAGTTGAGCGGGTTCGTCATCGCCGTGGCGCTGGTAAAGCCGACCAAATCTTTGGCCGAAGTGGATGTCGCTTCTGTGCGCAAGAAGATGAAAGATAAGGCGTTCGCAAGGGGGGTCCGACGCGAGGATATCGTCGGCGGCGCGGAGGGGCTGGGGGTGCCGCTCGAGGAGCACATCGCCGCCGTGATCTCGGCCCTGAGGGGCATCGCCCCCCAGTTGGGCCTGGACGGGGGGCCTCGGTAGGCGGCCGCTCGCGGCGCCTTGTGCAGCGGCAAGACAGGATCGGCGGCAAGGCGAGCCTGAGAAAATCAGAGATGGGAGGCGAGGAGATGGCCGATGTCGGGACGATCAAGCTAAAGCGGGGGTTGGCCCAGATGCTCAAAGGCGGCGTGATCATGGACGTCACGACCGCCGAGCAGGCCAAGATCGCGGAGGACGCGGGGGCGTGCGCGGTGATGGCGCTGGAGCGGGTGCCGGCCGACATCCGCGCCGAAGGCGGCGTTGCGCGGATGGCGGACCCCCTCAAGATCAAGGAAATCATGGAGACCGTCACGATCCCCGTGATGGCCAAGGTGCGGATCGGGCACTTCGTGGAGGCGCGGGTGCTCGAGGCCCTCGGCGTCGACTTCATCGACGAGAGCGAGGTGCTCACCCCCGCGGACGAGCGGTATCACATCAACAAGCACCTGTTCAAGGTGCCGTTCGTGTGCGGGTGCCGGGACTTGGGGGAGGCGCTTCGCCGGATCGGCGAGGGGGCGGCGATGATCCGCACCAAGGGCGAGGCCGGGACCGGCAACGTGGTCGAGGCGGTGCGGCACATGCGCGCCGTCATGGACGGCATTCGGCAGCTCCAGGCCACCCCGGAAGAAGAGCTGATGACGGTAGCGAAGGAGTTGGGCGCCCCATACGACCTCGTCTTGGAGACCCGGTCGCTCGGGCGGCTGCCGGTGGTGAATTTCTCCGCGGGAGGGATCGCCACGCCGGCGGATGCCGCGCTGATGATGCAGCTCGGGTGTGACGGGAACTTTGTCGGCTCGGGCATCTACAAGTCGAAGGAGCCGGCCAAGCGGGCCAAGGCCATCGTCGAGGCGACGACGCATTTTAACGATGCGGACGTGATTGCCCGCGTGTCGGAGGGCATTGGCGAGGCGATGCATGGGCTGGACATCCGCAAGCTCCCCGAAGGAGAGTTGCTGCAGACGCGCGGATGGTAGCCGTCGGCGGGTAGGATGGCGGACGAGCGATGAAGATCGGCGTACTGGCGGTTCAAGGGGACGTGATCGAGCACCGGCTCATCCTCCGCCGCCTCGCGGTGGAGGAGGTGGAGGTCCGGGTCCCCGGGGATCTCGATAGGGTGGACGGGCTTATTCTGCCCGGGGGGGAGTCCACCACGATCGGCAAGCTGATGGTTCGCTACGGCTTGGACCGGGCGGTTCCGGAGCGGGTCGAGCGTGGGATGGGGGTCTACGGGACGTGCGCGGGGATGATTCTCCTGGCGCGCCGGGCGGCGGGAGGGGAGCCACCGCTTCTGAGGCTGATGGATATTACCGTGACCCGTAACGCGTATGGGCGGCAGGTTGATTCGTTCGAGGCGCCTCTGGAGATCCCGGCGTTGGGGCCGCCTCCGCTCAGGGGTGTCTTTATTCGGGCCCCCGTCATCGATCGGGTGGGGCGCGGCGTGGAGGTCCTGGGGCGGCACGAGGGCCACCCGGTGCTCGTGCGCGAAGGTCAGTTGTTGGCGTCCTCGTTTCACCCCGAGTTGGCCCACGACGACCGGGTGCATCGGTACTTCATCGACATGATCCGCGCGGCCGCGTGAGCACCGCAGGGGCGGGTCGTCCCCGGCGATAACCGCATGCACGCCACCCTCGTCAACGCCGTGGCCGTCCTGATCGGCGGGGGCCTCGGAGTATCCCTCGGGGATCGCATCCCGCGGGCGATGCGCGAGACCGTCATGCAGGCGGTGGGGCTTGCCAGCCTGGTGATTGGGGTGAGCATGGCGCTGGGGACGCGCAACGTGCTCCTGATGATCCTCAGCCTTGCCGTCGGCGCGGCGATCGGAGAAGCGCTGCGGCTCGAGTCGGGATTGGAAGCGATGGGGCGGTGGGCTGAGGAGCGGTTGGGCGCGAGGCGCGAGGGGAGCACCTTTGTCCGGGGGTTCATGACCGGCTCGCTGCTGTTCTGCGTGGGCCCGCTCACGATCCTTGGGAGCATCCAGGCCGGGCTGGGGCAGACGCCCGTGCTGCTGTATACCAAGTCGTTGATGGACGGTGTGTCGTCAATCGCGATCGGCGCAGGGCTCGGCGCCGGCGTGATCCTGGCGGGTGGCACGATTCTCGTCTACCAGGGGGCGCTGACGCTCCTGGCCTCGGCCGTGCACACGCTGATGACCGCCGAGGTCACCCGGGAGTTCACGGCAACCGGGGGCGTGCTGGTGATCGGGATCGGGCTCACCATCCTTCGCCTCCAGGTGATCCGGGTGGGAAACATGCTCCCGGCCCTTTTGATCGCACCCCTGCTGACAGCGCTCATTCCCCGCCTCGCCCCATTCGTCAAAAGTCTCTGGCCTTTTCACTAAAAGGGAGGGTGCCGATGACCCAGGAGAACCGGACGCAACACCCGTTCCATATGTACGAGGCGGTGCAGCGACAGCCCGAGGCGTTTGCCCGCGTGGTCGCCCGGGGCACCGCGGCGGCGGAGCGCTTTGCCGCCGGCGACTGCGACCGCCTCTTTGTGGTGGGCATTGGGACCTCGCATCACGCCGCGCTCATCGGCGAGCACCTCGTGCGGGCCTACGGGGGCGATCTGCCGGTGTCCGCCTGCCACTCGTTTGATTTTGCGCTGTACGGGCCGCGCCTCACGGCGAGGGACGCCGTCATCGCGATCAGCCACCGCGGCAATAAGGACTACACCGCCCGATCGCTGGCGCGTGCGCGGGAGGCGGGATGCCGCACGGCCCTGGTGACGGGAGGGGAAAACGTAGATCAGCGTCCCGCGTCCGACGTGGTCTTGGAGACGGTTCCCCAGGAAAAGTCTGCAACCCACACGGTGAGCTATGTGAGCGCGATCGGGGCTCTTGCCGTCATCGCGGCCCATCTCGGCCGTCACCGCACCGGGGCCCGCCTGCTGCCGGAACCTGAGCTGTCCGAACGGATCCCGGCGGTGCTTCGGACCGGGCTGGCGGCCGAGGCCCAGATGGCGGAATGGGCGCACGCGCACGCCGCGCGGCGACGGATCTGGGTGGTCGGCGGCGGGCCGGGGGCGGTGACCGCGGCCGAGATCGCGCTGAAGATCAAAGAGGCCGCCTACCTGCAGGCCGAAGGGCTGGCGATCGAAGCGATGCTCCACGGGCCGTTTCAGTGCACGGAGCCGGAGGATCTCTTTGTCTTGGTCGCGCCGGCCGGCGCGGCGCAACCGCGGCTCATGGAATTCGCCGGCATGGTGACGGACATCGGGGCGGCCTACGTGGTGGTGAGCGACGGGACGCCGACCGCCCTGCAGGCGGGGGCGGCCGGTTGGTGCGTCGTGCCGGCGGTCGCGGAGCCCTTCACCGCGCTGACGTGCCTCGTGCCGCTGCAGCTTTTCAGTTACGCTCTGGCCCTCGTGCGGGGCACGAACCCGGACGTGTTCCGCCTCGACGATCCCCGGTTCGCCCGCGCCCGCGCGCGGGTGCGGCTGTAGAGCGGACCGGGGCCGCGCCCTCCTCCG
>DATEHM010000300.1:0-2387 GCA_035279545.1 bacterium
TGAGCCCACCCCGATGCGCAGGAGGGCGACGCGCGCACGGCGAACCCGCACAGCAGTGTCGCAGAGGAGTCGGACCATGAGACGCAGCCTCGTCGCCCTAGTGATGGTCCTCCTGCTCACCTCCGGTGTCCGGGCCGCGGGCCCGCAGGCCCGGATCGAGTTCTGGACGATCTCCCTCCAACCGTTCTTCACGAAGTACATCCAAGGGCTGATCGACGGCTACGAGCGAGCCCACCCCGAGATCGCCGTCCACTGGATCGATATCCCCGCCCAGGCGATCGAGCAGAAACTCCTCGCCGCCGTCGCCGGCGGGGTCAGCCCTGACGTGGTGAACCTCAACACCGAAGGCACGCTGCGGATGGCCGAGGCGCACGCGCTCGTGGATGTCGATGCCGCCGTGCCCGCGGCCGCGCGTGCCCTGTACTTCCCGAACATCTGGGATTCCACGCGGTACGAGGGAAAGGCCTACGGGATCCCGTGGTACGTCGTGCCCAACGTCCTCGCCTACAACCGCAGCCTGTTCCATCGGGCCGGGCTGGATCCGGCGCACCCGCCGGGGTCCGAGGACGCGTTCATTCGGGCGGCGACGACGATCAAGGAGCGCACGGGCGTCTACGGGTTCATGCCCAACGTCGACGGGATCCGGTTTCTCAAGGTGTTTCAGGAAGACGGGCTGCCGATCCTCAGCCCGGACCGTCGGCACGCCGTGTTCGACAGCCCCGCGCACGCCCGGCTGCTGGCGACGTACGTCGCCCTGTTCAAGCGAGATCTCTTCCCCTCGGACACCCTGCAGCGCGGCTACCTGGGGGCGACCGAGCGGTACGCGGCCGGACAGCTCGGCATGCTCACGACGGGACCGCAGTTTCTCCTGCGCGTGCGCAGCGACAGCCCGGACGTCTACCGCGATACCGCGGTCGCGCCCTATCCGCTGGGCCGCGCCCGCGTCCTGGACCTCCCGACGATGGAGCTGACCGTGCCCCTGGCCAGCCGGCACCCGCGGGAAGCGGTGGATTTCGGTCTGTACGCGACGAACGATCGCAACCAGCTCGCCTTCAGCCACCTGGTGGTGATCTTCCCCTCCACCCGGGCGGCGGCCGCGGATCCGTTCTTCACGCATGCCGGCGTCAGCCCGGAGGATCGCGCGCGGGTGATCGCGGCGAGCGAACTGGGCGTCGCCCGCGATCTCACGGTGGTCGTGCCGCACAGCGACGAACTGTTCCGGGTGTTCCGAGAGGCGGTGGAGCGGGCGTTCTACGGTCGGATGACGCCGCGGCAGGCGATGGACTGGGCGGTCAAGGAGTGGAACGGCCGACTCTAGGGCCGGCGCTCCCGGCTCATGGCGCCGGCCGGCGGACCCTCACCGCGTATCTGTTCCTGCTGCCGGCACTGCTGCTGCTGGGGACGTTCACCTTCTATCCGGTGCTCTTCGGCACCGCGCTCAGCCTCTTCGACTACGATGTGATCAGCCCGCCGCGGTTCGTGGGCTTCGCCAATTTCCACCAACTCGCGGGCGATCGGTACTTCTGGATCGCCCTGTGGAACAGCTTCAAGTATCTCGCGGTGGTCCCCGTGCTCCAGGGGTGCGCGATACTGCTCGCGCTCTGGGTGCACCGCGCCGCCCGGGGAATCGCCTGGCTGCGCGCCGCCTACTACCTCCCCGTGGTCACCTCGATCGTGGTCGTGGGGATTCTGTGGCGGTGGTTGTACGATGACGCCGGGCTTGTGAACTTCGTGCTCCTCCGCCTCGGCCTGGTGGCCGCCCCGATCCACTGGTTGTCGGATCCCGCGATCGCCCTCTACGCCGTGATGTTCGTGACGCTCTGGAAGGGGGTGGGGTACTACATGGTGATCTACCTGGTGGGGCTCGAAGCCATCCCGCCGGGGTACACGGAGGCCGCGGCGATCGACGGGGCCTCCCCGCTGGAACAGCTGCGGCGCGTCACGCTGCCGCTGCTCCGGCCGAGCATCCTGCTGGCGAGCACGCTTTCGGCGATCTCCGCGCTGCGCGTGTTTGAGGAGGTGTACGTCATGACGGGCGGCGGGCCCGTCTACTCGACCTATACGATGTTCTACTACATGTTCGACCAGGCGTTTGGCGCCCTCCACCTCGGATACGCGGCGGCGCTGGGGGTGGTCCTGGCGGTGGTGACGGTCGTCCTCTCCGTCGTAAACTTCCGCCTGATGCGCGAAGGAGGGCTGTCGTATTACTGATCCTGGAGCCGCGCCCGGGGCGGTCGGTCGGGCGCATCCTCGGGGCCGCGGATGAGGATCGGCGCGGTCACCCAGACCTTGGCGCTGGGCCTTCTCGCCGTGGCGACGACGTTTCCGTTTCTCTGGCTGATGGCGACGTCGCTGCGCGGTACCGGAACCGTCTTCGCCTTCCCGCC